>VGTO01000083.1 GCA_016874655.1 Bacillota bacterium
TGATCATATTGATGCGGCTATCGAGTACGTGAAAAAGACCTCGGCAGTAAGAGATGTTCTGATTTCGGGCGGTGATGGCCTTTTAATCGGTGATGAGCTGATTGAGCATATCCTAAAAAGTCTGCGTGCTATTCCGCACGTTGAGATGATCCGTTTCGGCAGCCGCACCCCGGTCGTAATGCCCCAGCGCATTACAGAAGAGCTCTGCACTATGCTCAAAAAATACCACCCGATTTATCTTAACACTCACTTTAACCATCCGAAGGAGATCACTCCTGAGGCCGAAGCAGCCTGCGCCCGCCTGGCCGATGCCGGGGTTCCGCTGGGTAACCAGTCGGTGCTGCTGGCCGGGGTTAACGATTGTCCGCAGATTATGAAAAAACTGACTCACGAACTGCTAAGGCTGAGGGTTAAGCCTTACTACATCTACCAGTGTGACCTTTCCCAGGGTATTGAACACTTCAGAACTTCAGTGGCAGCCGGGATTGAGATTATTGAAAACCTGCGCGGCCATACTACCGGCCTCGGCGTGCCGACCTTTGTGGTTGACGCTCCCGGCGGCGGCGGTAAGATACCGGTCATGCCGCAGTACCTGATCAGTCAGTCACCGCACCGTGTGGTAGTGCGTAACTTTGAAGGTGGGCTATATTCCTATACAGAGCCTCCGCGCCATGTTGATCCCGAACAGCCCTGCCCGCTTTGCGGCGGCATGCACAATAGTTATGATACCGGAGTTGCTTCGCTGCTTAACGGACAACATATTGCGATGGAACCATCAGTTAAGGAATAAGCAGAATAAGGAGCTTTTAGCTAATGGAAAAATATACTTTTGATACCCAGCCTAAACTACGCCTGATCAGCGATGACCAGATCAAGCTGGTTCACGAAAAGGCTCTGTATATTCTGGAGCACACCGGGGTAAAATTCGAATCGGAAGAAGCGTTAAAAATCCTTCAGGATCACGGTGCCACAGCAGATCTGGATAAGCATATCGCTAAAATC
Organism: Bacillota bacterium; assembly: GCA_016874655.1. GTDB lineage: Bacteria > Bacillota > Dethiobacteria > DTU022 > DTU022 > UBA993. The sequence continues at coordinate 1,003 of VGTO01000083.1, forward strand.
ACGCCGAAGATGGTTGATGATGCGATCAAGAAAACCCCTTCAGGGTTTAACCTTTACAACCGGGAAGGAGAACTGGCCGCTGAGCTGAGCGGCAACCGTTCGCATTTTGATCCCGGTTCTTCGGTGATTAAATTTATGGAATCGGATGGCACAACAGTTCGCAGCACCACATCGGATGACCTGGTTCAAATCAGCCGTGTCAATGATGCCCTGGAAAATATTCGCCTCCAGTCAACAGCTGTTGTCTGCTACGATGTGCCGAAGTTGATCGGCGACAGCTACCGGCTTTATCTCTGCCTTAAAAACTCGCCCAAGGCGGTTATTACAGGCGCATTCAGTGTGGCTGGCATTAAACACATGCACGAAATACTTGCCGCTGCGGTTGGTGGTTACGATCAGCTAAGAGAAAAGCCCTTGGCAATCTTTGATATCTGCCCTTCGCAGCCGCTTAAGTGGACCCACATCAGCGCTGAAAACATTATTGATTGTGCCCGCAATAACTTACCCCAGGAGCTAATATCGGTGCCGATGCCCGGCGCAGCCACCCCGATCACCCTGGCCGGCTCACTGATTGTCCATACAGCCGAAACTTTGAGCGGGATTGTGCTGGCCCAGTGTGCCAATCCTGGTGCTCCAATGGTCTACGGCGGCGCCCCCGTGCAGTTTGACATGCGTTTTAGCACAACTCCGATGAGCGCAGTCGAGGCGACGATGATCTCAGCTGCTTATGCGCAGATGGGCAAGTATTTTGGCCTGCCGACCCATACTTATGCCGCCCTCAGTGACTCGAAGCTGGTCGACATGCAGGCCGGAGCTGAAACAGCAATGAGCGGCACTATCGCTCAACTGGCCGGCATTAACGTAATCTCAGGGGCCGGAGCACTCGATTTCATTAACACCTTCAGCCTGGAAAAACTGGTGATTGATAACGATCTTTGCGGCATGATCTTAAGGGCCCAGCGCGGTATTGAGTTCAGTGAGGAAACAATGGCTGTTGACTTAATCGAAAAACTCGGACCAGGCGGGACCTACCTGGAGACCGACCTGACCATGAAATTCTTTAAGAGTGAGCCTTATATGCCTTCAAAGGTAATCGATCGCCAGGATCGCAAGAACTGGGAGGAAGCCGGTAGCAGGACTATTTTTGAGCGGGCCAGGGATAAAGTTAAGGATATTAAGGAAAACCACATTCCCGTCCAGCTCGACAAAGAGCGCGAGAGCAAAATTGATGCTGCTGTTAAAGCCATAATGAAAGAACTCGGTATCACCGACAGCCTGCCCCAGGGGCCTCATTAGAACTATTCGCTTTCAGCTTACCTTGACAGTCTGCTAACTAAATATAGATTTCATTAATAAATCTGCCTAAGCGATCAGTGAGCAGTGGTTTGCAATTGAAAGCAATGAAAAATGTTTCCTTTTACTGCGCTGCGAAATGCCAGCCGGCCTCGAAAGACTGCTTATTAATGTCAACCAGCTTTGCCTTGATCTCCTGCTCCATCACCTTCAGCCACTTTTCTTTCTCATAAGGCATAATCTGGGCGAGAATTCCCAGCAGGAAAGTATTAACCATTTTAGGATTGCTGCTCACCGGATCGATTGAAAGCGCATCGACAGCAATTAATCTGGCCACTTTGCTCTCAATCTCTTCAAGAATGCCTGTTGTATATTCAGCCTGCCCGGTCAGCACCGGCAGCGGCTCAAGCTCCTGGGTATTGACGATCACTGTACCGGTCGGGGCCAGGTAAGGCAGCCAGCGCAACGCCTCCAATTTTTCAAAGGAGAGCAGAATATCGCCGTCACCCTGGGGGATTAGTGGGGAATAGACGTTTTCGCTGATTCTCACGTGGGTGATCACACTACCACCTCGTTGTGCCATGCCATGGGTTTCGGCGGTTTTAACATCAAGACCCTCAGCCATGGCCAGGGCGGCGATCACCCGGCCGGTCAGGATAGTACCCTGGCCGCCAACACCGGCAATTAAAATGTCTGTTTTATTCATCAGCTGCACCTGCCTTTCCAGAAGGGTACTTAATGGCATCAAAACGACAAAGCTGTTCACAGAGACCACAGGCATTACAAATAGTTTTGTTGATCACAGATTTATCATCCTTAAAACTGATCGCCGGGCATCCCAACCCGACACAAACTTTACAGCCAGTGCACAGATCCTGGTCAACATACAGAGGCTCATCGAAAGAACTCAGCAAAAAGATGCAGGGACGGCGGGTAATAATAACCGAAGTTTCGTCAGCCTCAAGCTCAGTTTTAACTCTTTCGCGAAGCGCTTTCAAATCAAATGCATCGACTGCAAAAACCCTTTTAACACCGAGCGACTGGCACAGCGCTTCCAGGTTGACAGCATTGGCCGGCTCACCCTGCAGGGTGGAACCGGTTCCAGGGTGGTGCTGGTGACCGGTCATGGCGGTAATGCCGTTATCTAAGATCATCAGGGTCATCGGCGAGTTATTGTATACAGCATCGAGAAGGGGAGTGATCCCTGAATGCAGAAAAGTTGAATCCCCGATCACGGCAACCGTCTTTTTTGCCGACTCACGGTTAGCCCGGGACATACCCAGCGCTGTGCCAACGCTTGCTCCCATGCAAATACAGGAATCAATTGCTTCAAGTGGTTTGAGAGCCCCTAATGTATAACAGCCGATATCGCCCATCACGTTAAGCTTAAGCTTTTTCAGAACGTGGAAAACTCCGCGGTGTGAACAGCCGGGGCACATTACCGGAGGGCGGGCGGGAATAGTAAGCCCGGTTTCGATTAACTTCGGCTTTTGGCCCAGCACTTTCTCCCGGATTACTTCTGCGCCAATTTCACCCAGCAGCCCGAAAAGCTCCTTGCCGCGCACCGGAATATCAAGGTGCATGGCCAAAAGCTGTTCTTCGAAGAAGGGATCGAGCTCTTCGATCACCAGAATCTTCTTTACCATTGAAGCAAATTTTTTCACCAAACCAGTTGGCAGCGGGTGGCTGAAACCCAGTTTCAGAAAAGTAGCGTCAGGTAGGGCTTCTTTTGCATACTGGTAAACCACACCGCTGCAGAGCACACCCAGATCAGGCGAGCCGGGTTCGATGCGGTTCAGCGGGCTTATTTCTGCTTCCTCCCGCAGGGCGATCAACCTTTCTTCCACGATCGGGTGGCGCAGGCGGGCAAAACCGGGCAGCATCACATACTTGGCCGGATTTTTCTTAAAACCGGTTACTTTATGCACCTGCCTTTTACCCGGCACCAGGGTGCCTCGCGAATGCGATATACGAGTGGTGGTGCGCAGCATTACCGGAGTGTCGAAACGCTCGCTGATTTCAAGCGCTGCCAGTACATAGTCGCGTGCTTCCTCACTGTCTGCAGGCTCAAGCAGGGGAATTTTGGCAAAACGGGCGTAATGCCGGTTATCCTGTTCGTTTTGAGAGCTGTGCATGCCTGGGTCATCGGCGGAAACAAGCACCAGTCCACCACCAACCCCGGTGTAGGATAGTGTCATCAGCGGGTCGGCCGCTACATTCACCCCCACATGTTTCATTGCTACTAAAACCCTGGCTCCTTCAATGGAGGCGCCGATTGCTTCTTCCAGGGCGGTTTTTTCATTAGCCGACCAGTTGCAGTTAATGCCCGGATAGCGGCTTAAATTTTCAAGGATTTCAGTGCTAGGCGTGCCCGGGTAGGCAGCGCCCACACTTACGCCCCCTTCATAAGCCCCGAGAGCAATAGCCTCGTTACCGGTCATAATCACTCTTTTATCGCTCAAATCATCGCTCCTCACTTTCCCCCAAATGCGTTCTAGGGACGGTTCTCTTGACGCGTCCGTTATGCGTTCTAGGGACGGTTCTCTTGACGCATCCGTTATTCCACCTCATTGATTGTAATTCTTTTTGCCTTTCCGGTTGTTCGCTCCAGTGACTTGGGTTCCATCAGCTTCAGGCGCGGCGCCAGTGAAAGCGTTGAACGCAAGCGCTGACGGATACGCCCTTCAAGAGCCTCAAGCTGCCTGAAACTGTCTGAAAAACCTTCAGGTGATAGTTCGATTTGCACCTCAAGATCCTTAATGAATCCTTTTTGCTTATGTAGGACAAGCAGATAATGGGGTGATACCTCACTGAACCCAGCCAGCACCTCTTCGATTTGGGAGGGGAAGATATTGACGCCCTTGATAATAATCATATCGTCACTGCGCCCGGCAATGTAGTCCATGCGCCGGGTTGTCCGGCCGCAGGGGCAGGCTTCACTGATTAGTCTGGTTATGTCTCCGGTGCGGTAACGGAGGACCGGGAAACCCTCCTTGTAGAGGGGGGTGAGCACCAGCTCGCCGGTGGCACCGTCTGGCAGCACTTCCCCGCTTGCCGGGTCGATAATTTCCGGAAAGTAAATATCTTCTAAGATATGCATTCCGGCTCGCTCTTCACATTCACCAGATATTCCAGGTCCAACAACCTCAGTCAGTCCGTAATTGACAGTAGCTTTAAGCTTCCAATGTTTCTCAATATCCTCACGCATGGCGTCGGAGCAGGGCTCTCCGCCGAAAAGGCCGATCTTCAGCCCAAATTCTGCCGGTTTATAACCTAATTCGATGGCAGTTTCAGCCATGTAAAGGGCAAAGGAGGGGGTGCTCACCAACACGTTGGTGTTGAAGTCTTGCATCAATGACAGCTGACGTTCTGTGTTGCCGCTGGAGAACGGCACTACCGTGGCGCCAAGCCTTTCCAGGCCGTAGTGTAGTCCAAAACCCCCGGTAAAAAGACCGTAACCGAAAGATATTTGGGCGATGTCACTTGCTTTTACCCCGGCCATGGCGCAGATGCGGGCGACCGCGGCAGCCCAGTCATCAAGATCCTGCCTGGTGTAACCGGCCACAATCGGTTTGCCCGTTGTGCCGGAAGAGGCGTGAATGCGTATTATTTTATCCAGGGTTACAGCAGCCATGCCGTAAGGATAAGCTCCCCTTAGATCATTTTTTTTCGTAAATGGCACCTGTCTGAACTCAAGGGGATTATTAATCTGTTCCGGTTTGAGGCCTGCTTCATCAAAAACCTTTCGGTAGTAAGGACTGTTTTGATAGGCGTACTGCACTGCCTGCTTGATGCCCAGCGTTTGCTGAGTTTTCCTTTCAGCGGGATCCAAAAAATCTTTCTGCGTTTCTTTCTGCATCAGTTTCAACTCCTGTAGCTACAACTAAAAGCCGTAGATTTTTTCTCCCGATACTATGGGAACTTTATTATCTTTTAACACCTGAAGAGCGTCGGCAATGCGTTCAACACGCATCATAATGATCGCGCTGTGAGTCGGTTTTTCTATAAATGAATAAAGATACTCGATATTAATGGCAGCGGCATCAAGATAAGTCAACACCTGCGCCAGTCCGCCCGGTTGATCGGAGATTTCAATGGCGATGACATCAGTTACTGTCGCCATGACCCCTTTACCCTTTAATTCAGCGATCGCCTGGTCCGGCTGATCAACAATTAGGCGCAGGATGCCAAAATCAGAAGTATCGGCAATTGATACCCCGCGAATACTGATCCCGGCATCGCCCAAAATCTGCGCTACCCTGACCAGGCGTCCCGATTTATTCTCGAGAAAAACTGAAATCTGCTTGATCATTTTCGATGACCTCCCTTGGTTTACTTCATTATATTAAAACTTAAAGCATTTATGATCAAATCGGTGTAAACCTGATGCACTGGCGACAAACGAAAAATTCAAGATCTTGTAGCAACAATCCTTCCTGCGCGGTAAAAAAGTTTAAGCTGGAGAGCTATAGAGCTTATGTTCGGCACTCTGTTCGACAGGAAGTCCCTCGTCGGCACAGTTCTATTGACCCTTTTTACAACGCTGGTGTAGAATGTTAAAAACCGGGTTTTATGAACCCGAAAGCAGATCATTTTTATAGGAGGTAATGATTATGGCTGGAGCAGTGATGGAAATAAACGAACCTCAATTTGAACAAGAGGTGTTGCAGGCAACGTTGCCTGTTTTAGTTGATTTTTGGGCACCCTGGTGCGGCCCATGCAAAATGCTGGGCCCGGTGCTGGAAGAGGTGGCGGTGGCTAACGACAGCAGGCTAAAGGTGGTAAAGGTTAACGTAGATGAAAACCCCGATCTGGCCCAGAAATACGAGGTAATGGGTATTCCGGCCATGTTCCTTTTTAAAGGTGGTCAGGTTATTGACAGCTTTACCGGGGCGATGAGCAAGCAGATGCTAACCGATAAAATTGATAAGTACATTTAGCTTAGGCTGTTAGAACTGAATTATCGCTTTTTTCAAATAAAATAAAGGAATGTGTCTTCCAACGGCGAATAGCTTACAAAAGTCTGAAAGGATGTGCTTTGCGCCATGGAACGACATGAGATCGGCCGGATTACGCATTTTTACAGTAAAATCGGTGTGGCCATTATTCAACTTGACGATTTACTTAAGGTTGGGGATCGTATTGCCGTGGTCGGCTCAACCACTGACCTGGAGCAGGATGTTAAATCGATTCAAGTTGAGCATCAGAATATTGATCAGGCCAAAGCCGGGGATCTGGTCGGTCTGAAGGTCCAGGATAAAGTCAGAGAAGGCGATACCGTTTTTCGGTTGAGCTAGTCTCCAATTATTTATTAGTTTATTAGTTGATTCTATTTCGATGTGAAATATTAACGCTGTGATTATAGGTGATTGGTTGAAATATCAAAAAAATAATGGCGAGACGGTCAGCAGTTTAAGGCAAGGTGACTACACCGCCACAAGACAAGCTCAAAAGCAAGAAGCCCTGGTCGGACTGATCAGGGCTGTTCCAATTATTCTTGGCTATCTGCCTATTGGGTTGGCTTTTGGCGTGCTTGCTTCTACTGCCGGCCTTAGCGTTTATAATGCTGCCGCTATGTCAGTATTCGTATTTGCCGGATCGTCGCAATTTATTTCTGTCGGATTAATCGGTGCCGGGACTTCTGTATTTGCCATTACCATGACGGTTTTTCTCGTTAACCTGCGCCACCTGTTAATGAGCGCTTCTTTGGCGCCATACTTAAAAAAGTTAAAAACTTGGCAGCAGATTTTATTCAGTTATCAGATAACGGATGAATCTTTTGCTGTCCACTCTACCTATTTCCATAAGTCTGGCACTCCATCTTTTACCCAACTGATTACCCTCAATTTATCCGCTCAATTGGCCTGGATCATCGGTACCGTAATCGGCGCCTGGGTTGGCGGCAGGCTCGCTTTTGATATTAAAGCTTACGGCATTGATTTTGCCCTTCCGGCCATGTTTATTGCTCTTTTAGTCATGCAAATAGAAAACCGTAGGCACCTTTCTGTTGCGCTACTGGCTGCTGCGCTGGGACTCTGTTTTTTTCTGCTCGGTTTCAGCCAGTTATACATCATTATGGCAACTATAATAGCTGCTACCTGTGGAGCTCTTATCGCTATAAAAGGCA
>VGTO01000084.1 GCA_016874655.1 Bacillota bacterium
GGCGCTTGCGGAAGTGGCCTGGTGCCGGGAAGGTTTTTATACTAATCAAGGAGAGCGATGATGATGGACTGGCATCTCTACAGGAATGGGGTACAAAGTGGGCCGTTTAGCGAACAGGAACTTTTTCTAATGGGTGCGGAAGGGCGAATTGACTCCGGTGATCTTGTCTGGAATCAGACGATGACCGATTGGACAGCAGCCGGAAAAATCAGCGGTTTGATCGGGCCCAGGCAGGAAAACCCGGCACCGGTTCCGGTTGGCAGCTCAGAGAAAGAAAAAATACTGCAGGCGATTCTCAGCTACAGTGAAACCGGACCTTTTAAGATTGCTAGGGGAAACGATACGGATCTTGAAATATCCAACGAAGTGACGAATAGCAGTTGGTATAGTGGTAAAAAGACGGTTACCTATGCTGCCAGGATCCTCCTGAGTGAGAAGGATAAAACGGCTTACTACTGGGAAATGCTTAAAGAAACCTCCTCAGGAATCTCTTTCTCGATGGGGATTCAAAAAAAGAAGATCCGGGGAATTGAGGTCTTCCAGCAGGTTAGGGAAAGGGGCTACGCTCCCGGTGGTGAACTCGTTTACGATTATCAATTTGATTACGGAAGTCTGCGTGATGCAGTGAAGCAGCTGCTGCAAAGCTATGGATGGAAGTTAAAAACTGTGATCATGAAAGGCAAAGCTTCCTATTAATGAGCTTCCTACAGGAGATTGAAAAGATATCCGGATAGATTCACCCTTGCCCAGACTGAAATAGCTGTTTTTTCGGGCGAAGGCGAATGCCTGGAAGGGGCGTGGCCACTTGCCGCAAAAACAAAAAGCGATAGCAAAACCGGAGCCGGTTTGCTCAAATGCGGTTCCAGTCTTCCTTTCGGTTATTTACAGGAATGCTGCGACACGTTTCAGCTTGTACTATGCTTCAGCGCCACTTTTTTTTGTGGGCTGAAGTTTTTTGCATTCTATAGAGCTATTTAGCTTAGCACCAAAATGCTTTCAGCGATCTGCTATGATCTTTTTAATCAAAAAAGAGTGCAGGTGAAATGATGTCCGATCAATGGTTTATTTACAAAGCTGGGAAGTTGAATAAAATTATTCTCATTGCCGGGGGAGTTCTGCTCGGCCTCTTACTGCTTCTGGTAGTGGCAGCCCTTTTAACTGATGATACCGACACCGCTGAGCCGCCACAGCCATCCGGTGAAGAGATTGAAACACCGGTTTCGGCTGAAACAACTGCCGGCAACCAGGCTGAAGAAGAAAACAACATCCCGGAACAGTCAAGCCAGACTGGCGAAAACGAGACAAACCCTGATCCAACTGAGGCCGCTGCCGAAAAGAAGACATTTACGGTTGAACCAAACCCGCAAAACTTTAACCAAACCGGCATTAGCTTTGTTTTTCCGGGTGCTATCTTTGGCCCCCCGGAGTTAATACAAGTAGAAGGGTCTGATGAAACCGAGATGGGCGGCCCCTTCCCTGGTTTCAAGTATATAAAATTCGACTCATATTTCCAGAATTTTAGTATATTTTCTCCCGACATGTTGGTCTTCCCGGCTTTCGATTACCGCAAAATGAATGAGTATGCCAATGAATCAATCGAACTGCTGCTGACCATGGTAGCTGATCCACAGAAGATCACCAATGCCGAAGAGCTGCCCTTTTTGCCATCATTCAATGCGGCGCAGGTTTTTCATTCAAACGTCGAAGTCGTCGAATTTAAAAACGGAAAGGGATTACGCTACTTAACAGCCTACTATCAGGACTACAGTCCGGTTACCAATGAGTATCTCTGGTATACCTTCCAGGGGCTTACCACCGATGGCAGGTACTATGTTTCCATTACTATCCCGGTTTACCATTTTGGGCTACCAGCTAATTATGAGATTTTTAAGAACTCATACAAAGAAGATGCTAAAGAGCTACAAAACGATTATCAGGGCTATGTGGCTAAAATTGCCAGTATGCTCGATCAAAGCGCGCAAAATGAATTTAACCCGCCCTTAATAGTTTTGGATGAAATGATAAAGTCCTTGCAGATAAGATAATGTTTTCGGAAACTATCATAATAATGAACAGTGAGGTTAGCGATGAGTGCCAAGGTTGATTTCAAAAAAGATTACAAGGATCTGTACCTGCCGAAGACGAAACCGATGCTGATCGATGTGCCGGAGATGCAGTTTATCATGGTCGACGGTGCGGGTGATCCAAACAGCGAAGCATACCAACAGGCGATCGCTGTCCTTTACGGCCTGACCTTCACGATCAAGATGAGTAAAATGAGCGGTAAGCAGCCGTCCGGTTATTATGAATATGTGGTGCCGCCTCTCGAGGGTCTGTGGTGGGTTTCCGGAGGTGCTTTTTCGTTTGATCAGCGCGAAAACTGGCTCTGGACCTCAATGATCCGCCAACCTGAATTTGTTACCCCGACTGTCTTCGACTGGGCAGTGGAGGAATGCGGGCGCAAAAAGCCGGAGTTAGACCTGGCTCGGGCTCGATTTGCATCTTTTACAGAAGGTCTTTGCGTGCAGATCATGCACTTGGGCCCCTACGCTGATGAGCCTCGCTCAGTAGAGCTGATGAAGGACTTTATGGTTGATAATTTACTGAATGATGAAACCGGTAGCGAGCGTAAGCATCATGAAATCTATCTTTCCGATCCCCGCAAAACTACTCCTGAAAAATTAAAAACTGTTATCCGCCACCCGGTTGCCCGCGGAGAATAGCAAAATCAACAACCTTGTCCTGCAGGCAGGAAAACAAGCCTTTAGCGGTTGAGCAATGTAGTTAAAATTAAGAATAAGCTCTTTAAAGCTGACTATAAAATAGCGTATTGTTTGGCAATCGTTTTATTTCATTCATTATTTATCTTTAATTAAATAAGCCTGGACGTTATTAAACGAAATGGCGGTTTTGTTTAATAACGTATTATTCTTCATAGCCCAAGACCTCTAAATTCTTATTGATGACGACTTCAAGTTGATATGCCTCGGCGAACTGCTTATAGCGAGTAGTTGCCAGTTCGGCTATCTTATTACTATGTAACAGTGGGCCTTTACTCATTCCCCGGTAATTTCATTCGTTCATCTCCTGCTAGAAGGGTCATCTGGCGTATGGCAATTTGGTTTAGACGCTCCAGACGCACTTCTTGCGGTAGCCCTTCAGCGACGAACAGGGCGTTAAGGTTTTCGAGATTGGAGAGACAGACCAATTGGGTAACATCGGCTTCATCCCGCATGTTTCCCTTTTTATCAGGATTTGCATCCCGCCATTGGGCGGCAGTTTTGCCAAACAGAGCAAGATTGAGAACATCCGCCTCGCTTGCATAGACGACGGACATCTGCTGTTTGTCCAGCTCAGGAGGAATTAAATGCTTTTGAATGGCGTCGGTGTGGATGCGGTAATTGATTTTTGCCAGATTGCGTCGGATGTCCCAGCCCAGAGTTTTCCGCTCGTCTTCCTTGAGACGCTGAAACTCCTTGATCAGATAGAGCTTGAACTCCACCGACACCCAGGAGGCAAATTCAAAGGCAATATCCTTGTGGGCATATGTTCCACCGTAGCGTCCAGCTTTGGAAACGATCCCTATAGCCCCGGTTTTTTCTATCCATTGTTTGGGGGTGAGCGTAAAGCTGTTTAATCCCGCCTGAATTCTAAACCCGTCGAATTCGACGGGTTTAAACCCGGGGTTGTTGAGATGTTCCCATATCCCGAGAAATTCTAGTGTGTTGCGATTGCGTAACCAATTACGGATAAGATCATCCGTTCGTTCCTGATTTTTATACCGGGCTATATCTGTCAACGAGATGTAATCTTCTTCTTTGATCGAGGCCACCGTTATTTCCTGACTTAACGCCTTGATCTTCGCCATAATTATTCTCCATATCCTAGTATTTTTAAGTTCTTACGGATCATCGTGCCCAGTTATTTAGTATTTGAGAATATTTTATAAATATTGGCAATGTTTGTCAAGCAAAGAGGTGATAAGTGTTAGTTTACCTGCATAGCCAGGTTAAATACTAAAAACCTTTTAAAAAGCCAGTATACAGGCAGGAAATTGGTTCCTGGGAACGAATTTAAGGTAATTGAGTCAATAGTGCTAATATTTTGCCCTAACTTCTGCTTTCAGTAAGTGTTGTCCTGATTTCTATTATAAAAACAGGAGATGATTTTATGTGGACTTATGAAAAGCCTGACAATTTGGCGGAGTGGTGGATTGAAAGCGAAAAGAAGTTTGGCGATGTGCCACTGTTCTTAATGCATGACGGCCGGGGTGGTCTTGATCAGATCACTTATGCTGAAATCGGAACCAGAATTGACAATGCCCGGGGAGGATTGGCTGCTCTCGGGATTGGCAAAGGCGATGCCGTGGGGATTATTGCCAATAACCGCCCCGAATGGGCGGTGCTGGCTTTTGCTACCTTTGGTCGTAACGCCAGCTATGTGCCGATGTATGAAAAAGAACTGGAGAAAATCTGGAAATATATCATCAGGGATAGCGGCTTAAAGTTTCTGATCGTTTCAAAACCGGACATCTATGAAAAAGTTAAAGGTTTTCCTGCAGAAATACCCACGCTTGAAAAAATCTATGTAATTGACTCTGATCGGGAAAACAGCCTGGCTGCCCTCGAGAAGCTGGGGGCAGAAAAACCCGCACCTCCTCTGATTCCTCACCACGATGATATTGCGGTTTTAATTTATACTTCGGGCACTACGGCTGATCCGAAAGGGGTTTTGCTTAGCCACGGCAATATTACCTACAATGCCCTGACCGGCTGCCGGCTTTTTCCCGAACTGCAAAAAGAGCAGGTTGGGATTTCGATGCTGCCCTGGGCTCACTCCTATGCCATTACTGCAGAGCTGACCTCCTGGATACATTTTGGCGGGACCCTCGGATTTATGCGTGAAGTTAGTACTTTGGCTGAAGATATGCGTCTGGTCAGACCGCACTTTCTGGTATCAGTACCCAGGGTTTTTAATAAGGTTTACGATACTATTCAGCTGCGGATGAGTGACGAGGGGGGAACAAAGAAGAAGCTCTTTGATGCCGCCTGCGCTGTTGCGAGGGAAAAGCGGGAGTTGGCCGCCGCAGGTAAAAGCAGTTTATTGCTGAACTTAAAACTGGCCCTGCTCGACAAACTGGTCTTTTCGAAAATCCGGGCGGTTGTAGGCGGCCGCATTGCCGGAGCAATGACCGGCAGTGCCGCCATGAACAAAGAGATCGCTGAATTTTTCTTCGATATCGGCATTTCGATCTATGATTGTTATGGGTTAACCGAAACCGCCCCAGGTATCACTATGAACAGTTCAACGGCCTGGAAGATCGGCAGTGTCGGTCAGGTTATGCCCGGTCAAAAGGTGATCATAGATAAATCAGTCTCTGAAGAGGGCGCTGAAGACGGCGAAATAATTGTTTACGGGCCCAATGTGATGAAGGGTTACCACCACAAACCGCAGGAAACAGCGGCAGTAATGACTGCTGACGGCGGTTTTCGCACCGGAGACCGGGGCCGTCTTGATGAAGACGGCTTTTTATGGATTACCGGCCGGATCAAGGAGCAGTACAAGCTTAATAACGGCAAGTATGTTTTCCCCGCTGCGATTGAAGAGGAGATCAAGTTGTTGCCAAACGTAGCTAATGCCATGATTTACGGGGATGGCAGACCATACAATGTGTGCCTGGTGCTGCCCGATTTTGAAGTTGCCGCAAGATGGGCGAAAAAAGAGGGCCTAACGGCCGAGCCTAATGCTCTGCTTGCCAATCCCGATTTTAGAGAGATGCTGATCGATGAGATCCGGGAACACTTAAGTAAAAATTTTGGCAACTATGAAATCCCGGAGAAGTATCATTTGATTAGCGAAGATTTTACGGTCGATAACCGGATGCTGACCCAGACCCTTAAGCTTAAGCGACGGGAAGTGCTTGATCGCTATGCTTCAGAAATTGAAGCGCTTTATAGCTAGATGGAATTTATACACTTGAAGGATTAGGCTTATTATAGTTTTTAGATTGAGTTAAAAGCGAGTCCAGTAGTAACGCTTATTAGTTTGCTAAATAGTCGCGCTTATGTTACTATAACTTTCAAATAACTGTTCCACAGCTGCTACCGGATCCGGTGCAGGGGGGCACGATTAAAGGAGCGTGACTGTAATGAGAATCGAAATGGTAAAAAGCAGGGTTGTCTTAACTCCGGAAAATGCTGATGAAAAGGCTAAGCTGGAAAGCCTTTGGCGGGTTATGATCGACTGTGTGAAAGAGACCCGGAAATTGGTGCCGATCGGAGAATATGTTCCCCAAAAAGGCGATCAAAGCGCTTCGTTTCAGATTGAAGGGCTTGAGCCACAGGATAATTCTTTCGTGGAAGTAAGGGTAGAAGCAGATACAAGCGTCTACTGCAAAACCTGCAACAAGCTACTCAGTTTGAAAAAGGGTGATGTTATTCCCCTCTGCTGTGGTAAAGTGATGGAACTTGTAGATTGATAGCTGAATAGCTAGTACGGAAAGAAGATCAGCCCCAGGATCGCGCCGATGGCAATGTAATAAAGTGGGCTGATCTGTTTTATGAGGCTGGCCGCCAGCAGCAAAACGAAGATGGCGATCGTGGGGATGTCCACAATCGCAGCCTGTCCCAAACTATATGCCGCCAGCAGAATGAGAGCCACCAGGGCCGAGCGCAAACCGTTAAGGAAGCTCTCGGCCTCTGGTTTTTGGATCAGCGTGAACAGGATTTTCGACAATAGCAGCAGAAGCACCAGCGAAGGGGTGATCACTCCTAGGGTGGTGATCAGCGACCCGGCTACTCCGGCCATCCGGTAGCCGATAAAAGTGGCGGCGTTGATCGATACCGGTCCGGGGGTCATTTCGGCGACAGCAATAATATCTAAAAACTCAGCGGCACTTAACCAGCCGTGGGTATCGATTACTTCAGCCTCCATTAGCGGGATCATTGCATACCCGCCCCCGATGGTGAAAAGGCCCACTTTAAAAAAAGACCAGTAGAGAGACAAAATTACCTGGATCATCAGTGGCACTCCCTCTTGCAGACCAGAAGGCCGGCGACACCGCCGGCAACCAGGACCAGGATCGGATGAACCTGGCTAATAATGGCAGTGATCAGCAGCACAGCACAGAGGATGATCCCCCGGGTGCCGTGCAGGATATCTTTACCCAGATTGATAGCCGCTGCAGCGATCAGCGCTACTACTGCAGGCCGTAAACCATAAAAGACGGCATGGACATACTGGTTATCGCGATAAAGCGGGTAGAGCCAGGCGGCTATGATCAGCAATATTATTACCGATGGAGCAGTTACCCCCAGTGCGGCAACCAGGCCACCTATGGTGCCTCTCAGCCTGACTCCGATCTGAATGGCGCTGTTCAGGGCTAGCTGCCCGGGCATCCCCTGGGTGATGATCAGGATATCGGCAAAGGCATCTTCAGCGACCCAGCGGCGGTTGATAACTACTTCCTGCCTGATTACTGGTAAAATAGCGTAACCACCACCAAAAGTAAAAGCGCCTACTTTTAAAAAAGTAAGCAGGATTGTAAGAAGGGATTCTTTAGACCCGGATGGTCCGGCCAGGGTATTAGGGGCAGTCAAAAAAGTTACCTCTCTTTACCTTATTCGATTAAAAGATCAGTTTCGCTAATGCTGTTTAGGGATTGTTATTATTAAATTCCAATACTGACCCCTCAAGGTCAAGCTGAGTAAAAACCCGTAAAACGGACTTCAGTGAAGTAATCAGGTTTTCTCGCTCAGCGGGTTCAAGTTTTTCAGCCAGGTTGTTGAAGCGAAAAGATCTTCTTTCAAAAACAAGACGCGATAGCTGCCTGCCGTAAGCGGTTAATGTAACACGCACAATGCGGCGGTCTTTTTCGTCGCCGCGTCTTTTGACCAGGTTTAAATTGACCAGACGATTGACCAGGCGGGTGGCGGCACTTTCTGCCAGGTATATTTCCGAGCTCAGCTTGCCCATGGTCAGATCATCATTTAAATAGAGCACCAGCAAGGCATTAATCTGACCCGGCGTAATCCCGAGCCCCGTTAGCTCCCGGTTTTCCTCGGCGTTCAGGAAGTGCATCAATTTGGGAAAGATCGCTTGGATCGCCTCTGTAAAGTTCTCCTTGTCCCGGTAATTCCGTATCTCAGTCATAATCTTATAATCCTTTATTTTAGGCGGTATAAAAACTTAAAACTAGGTTAGGCCATAGAAGTTAACCTGTCAAGCAAAGATCCGTCACTGGCTTATATTTAATCATAACATATTGATATGCTATACTGTTGCCAGGCGATTGAAACCTTCAAAACGAAGGCAGGTGGTTGCTATGCTTAAATTGGTGGGCATCGCCCCGCATCCCCCGATTATTATACCCGC
>VGTO01000085.1 GCA_016874655.1 Bacillota bacterium
AAGGGCTGAAAAAAGTTTCCATGCAGACAGCGCTTGTTGGTGATTAACCAGTTGTCAGGGTGCCCCTAGTTCTGCATCAACCACCTTCAGTTTATTATTGCAGGTACAAATTTTTGTATGCTTTTAAGAAATCAATAAGGTTCGGCTATCCAGGATCTGTGGAGCAGGATTTTTTGACTGCGGTTCATTATCTTGACAACGATCCGGGGGGTATGTTAAACTCATATAGCTTTAGAGGCAATACGCTTTATGGCTGTGACAGACGATACGGGCCCATAGCTCAGCTGGTAGAGCTACCGGCTCATAACCGGTTGGTCCTAGGTTCGAGTCCTAGTGGGCCCACCATCTTCATGGCCCCTTCGTCTAATCGGTTAGGACACCAGCCTTTCAAGCTGGCAGCAGGGGTTCGAATCCCCTAGGGGTCACCACCATTACAAAAAGAGCTACCACAACTAAGTGGCGGCTCTTTTCACTATGAGAGGTAATAAATGTTACAGGAAAAAAAGCTGGGACCACTAGCTCAGATCATGATGGGTCGGGAGGTTGACGGCACTGTCTATTACTGGACTGCGGCCTACCTGGTTGATGGCCTTCTGGTTGATACAGGTTGCAGTTACACTGCCCCGGAATTGATTGAATACTTGCGGGAAAAGCAAGTAAATCAGGTCATAAACACCCATCATCATGAGGACCACGTGGGTGGAAACGCCCTATTGCAGAAAGAATTTGGCCTTGATATATATGCCCACCCACTGGCAGTTTCATTAATTAGTAATAAAATGGAGCTTAATCCATATCAGGAGCTGGTCTGGGGTTACCCAGAGCCAACTATCGTAAAACCTATTCAGGGTCAGATCAAAACAGAACATCATATTTTTAAGGTCATTGAAACTCCGGGGCATTGCCCCGACCATTTATCTCTGTACGAGCCTGAGCAGGGTTGGCTATTTTCCGGAGATCTCTTTGTTTCGGAAGATCAAAAAGTATTCAGGGCCGATGAGGATATTTACGGAATTATTGGTTCGCTGCAGGGATTTATCCAGCTGGAGAATCAGGAACTGACCTTGTTTACTTCAATCGGTAAAATATTCCCTGAAGGAAAGTCTTCGATCAAAAGATTTCTGGATCACTTAGAAGAGGTAAACGCTGCGGTTGCAAATCTTGTGGCCAAAGGGTTAAATGCAGAAGAGATTAAGAACAGTATTTTTTCCAGGGAAAGCAGCATGGCCCCCCTAACAGGAGGCCACTATTCGATCCAAAATCTAGTTGATAAGCTTTTGATTCGCTGTGTTCTCTAAACATTATTGATGCTAACTACGGTAAAATTTATTCTATAGCAATAAGCAGGAGTTGCGATGAACAACCTGCAAAGAATAGCTAATTTATATAGAGATCTTTTAATTCTTATCGGAGCAATGATCTTGATGGTTATCGCCATTTTCCCCGAACCATTTTCACTGCTCAGGGATCCGGTCAGCTGGCTTGGTAAAACCGGCCCGGGCAGCGGCTTTGCGGTTTATAGGTCTTTCTGGCTTTTTTCAGCAGCTTTGATCTTTATTACTTTTAAGTGGTATCAAATAATTGCTGTTGTTGCGCAGAGTCCTATCTGGCAAAAGCTTTACGTGCGTCTTGCCTTCCTGGCAGTGCTTGCCGGTTTTTTGCTGATGCTTTTTCCGTGTGACAGGTTTGATCCTATTCACAGCACTGGCGGTGCCCTGGTCGGCATTGGGATGTGGATAATCAGTTCGATGATGCTTTTTCGACTGGGGAGAATGTTTAATAGATTTGTGGAAACCAGCCTGCATGTGATGCTTCACAGCAGTGCGCTCTATTGCATCATACATTTTTCCCTGGACACACCACTGAAAGGATTCAGTCAGAGGCCGGCAATTTTAGCTATAGTATTAGTCACCACTATCTGTCTGCATTGGCATTCAAAAGCCCTGCAAAAAGGGAACAGTTCGGATGATGAAGCGGTTACAGATCTACTGAACAGTTAAGACAGCCTTGATCACGTCCTGCAAGCTGAGGTTTTACTGTACCGTTTTACTTAGTATTGTTTTCAGTTCTTCTTTTTCCGCTTCAGTTAAAGGCTGAAGCGGCAGGCGGGGATTGCCTCCGAAAAGCCCGATAAGATCCATTGCTGCTTTAAGTCCGGCAACTCCCCAGCGTGAAGTAACAGCGCTGTTTATTTCCAGAAGATTTAGCTGCAGCTCTTTTGCTTCATCGAGCTGGCCTGCGGTAAAAAGAGTTTGGATCCTGACACACTGCTCGGGCAGGATATTAGCCAGGGCCAGAGTGCCACCGACAGCCCCCATTAGAAGCGCCGGCAACAGAAAACTGGTCGAACCGGCAAATACGGAAAAACTCTGCTCTGTTCCCTTCACGATTTCTTCGATCTGCACAATATTACCCGAACTATCCTTGATGCCGACGATGTTTGGTAGTTCGGCCAGCCTGCAGACCAGAGTGGAGCTTAGATTAAGCGCCGTATTGCGGGGCATATTGTAGAGAATAACCGGCAGCGGTGATGCTTCGGCAATGTGCGAATAATAGTTGAAGAGGGCAGTGTCGTTCAGATTGCCCTTATAATAGCTGGGGTTAAGCACCAATACTGCGTCGCAACCGCTTTTTGCAGCTTCCCGGTTCAGGCGTGTCGTTGCCCGGGCGGATTCACAGCCGGTTCCAGCTACTACTTTACAGGCGGCTGGCAGCTGTTCGCGAGTGTAGGAAAAAAGTCTGATTTTCTCATCCTCATCAAGTAGCGCTGCTTCGCCGTTTGTTCCCGCCACAACCAAACCAGCAAGCGGACTTTTACTCCACCAGCTGATATTTCTCTTTAACCCACTCCAGTATATCTCACCATTCGCTCCAAAAGGAGTTGGAATGGGCGCATAAATGCCTTTAAACATCTGCATCACCGCCGTTTCCTTTGCTGCTATCACTATAACATAAAGCAATTTCGAGACGGTTGTTGGAATAGCAACCATAACTCTCCCGCTAAAAGCCGGCACACCTTTCGATCCGGATCTGAAGCCAAGACGAGTTAAATTCTATCTAAGTTGGGCCTGCAATTACTGCTATAATATGCTCATCAGCAATAAGAATAAAGGAGTGGGTTGCTTGAAGCGATTGCTATTTGTGGACAATACCATCGATCATAACCTTTACCGGCCGCTAGATCACTTTAAACCGCTGTTCACCCTGCCTTACGCTGTTTACCATGCGCCAACTGAAGCCACGCCCGCTGATCTGGATCATTATACCCATATCCTGCTTTCCGGATCCTTTGCCTCAACCCTCGATAATGTGGATTGGATCCTGGACGAGGCGGAGATGATTAGGGCTGCTGTTGAAAAAGGAAAGGTGATCCTGGGTAGTTGTTTTGGTCACCAGCTGATCGCCCGGGCACTTTTTGGCCCTGAAGCGGTCCGCAAAAGAGAAAAGCCCCAGATTGGCTGGCTTGATCTGCAGCTGCTGGAGGATGACCGGCTGCTGGGGTTTCAGGGGGAGCAGGTCAGTGGTTTTTTCTTCCACTTTGATGAGGTAACTGCCCTGCCAACTGCTGAAGCAGTAACCCTGCTGGCAGGCCCTGACAGCAGGCACCTGGCCTTTCGTCTGAAAAACAAACCGGTTTGGGGCATCCAACCGCACTACGAGCTGGGGGTTGCCCAGGGGTTTGAGCTGATCAGCACCGCTACCGATCAAGGTGCCCCGGGAGTGCCGCCGAAAGAGCTCTTTTTTGAATCTGCTCCGCATCGACCCCGAGACAGTGCCCATATTGCCAGGATCATGTACCAGTTTCAGCAGCAGGAATCATTATAAAGGGGCCGGAATCAGGATTATTTTCCTGCTTCCGCCCCCTTTTAAGGGTCCCTCATTAAACAAACTACAGCAGCACTTGACTGCTACCGTTATAACTTAAAAAGTTAAAACTTGCTGGGCCCGAGCATTTTAAAGACTTTAAGCAGAACCAGCGATAACAGCATTGCGCCGGCGTAGATCAGCACCAGCAAACCGATGCTCCAGCCCCACCAGAACGGGGCATGCATCAGGATCATGTAACCCAGGACAAAGGGTGAAGCGAAAAGCGCCTGCATGCCGAGCTCCAATGCTACCGGGGTTTCAAATTCCGGGTCGGCGATTCTTAAGAGCAGCAGGCCGGTTGTTGCGGTTCCGGTGGTGATGCCGTAAATGCCCACCGTCCGCTCAAGGCTGTATGACCAGGCTCTCCTGCCGATGTAAAAGACCACGAAGGTAGTGGCAATACCGCTAACCATTGAGATCACCACAATCGGAACGATATACTCCCAGACAATAACCAGCTGAATAGCCATGATCGTGGCGATAATCAGAAAGTCGATCGACCAGCCCGTTATCCGGCGTTGCACTCCCGGATCGAGCAGGTAGCCGAGCCCGAGCCTGACAATGATATATTTAACCAGCAGCGCAATAACCACACCGAAGAAGAAGAAAAAGGCCCAGAGGCTCTGGGCAACACTCTCCGAAATAAAGACCCCGATGCCCCTGATCAGCAGGTAGGTTAAAGTATAAACCAGGCCGACCAGCGCTGCGTGAAAAGCTAGAGTATCGGTATTTCCGGAATGAGTTGTCAGCGTGCCGGCGCTTTCTTTAGGGCTTTCCGGAGCAACGATACCGGTTAGAAGTTCTTTCGACAAGCTTTTCGGTGCCAGGGCGGAATAACCTTTCCGAATCCCCCAGTTGACCAGGGGCACACCGACAAAAAATGAAAAGGCAAAGCCGAAAGCGGCGAAAGAAAGCCCCAGCGTTGCCGCATGGGCAAAGCCGAAACCTTCCCAGACCTTACCGACCGAGAGGGCCTGCCCGGGACCCTGGGTAAAGCCCAGCGGCGACAGAAAGCCGAAAGTCGGATGCAGGTCGGAGCCGAGCGCGTTAAAAAGAAAAACAAAAAGAGTGCCGATAACGGCCTGCATGGCCATCGTTAACGAGCTGACAAAGGCCATCCAGAGTGATCCTTTGATCGGATTGCGGTCTGAATGAACATCATTGGTATTGTCTTTTCGTAAAGTAACGGTTAGGCCGAGAGAGATGAAAGAGATGATGAAAAGGTGATAGGCGAATGATTCCAGTAAATCAGTTGAAGCATCGACAACGCCGGTACTGATCAGAATCAGTCCGATCGTGCCGCCCAGAAAACAGCTGGGAATAAGATACTTCTGGAAGAATTTGATCTTTGCCCGCAGGAACATCCCCACCAGGAGGACAATGGCCATAAAGCCAAAGACCAGCAGCGGTTCAAACGGAAAAGGTGTATCCATGTGATCATCTCCTGTCTTTTATTTTTTAACCTGTGCGGTAAGCGGTAAGCCGTTTTGGTCATAGCAGCCGTACCGGTGGGCCGCTTTAACCATGTGAATGTAGTTCTCTGCTTTTACCCCTGGATGGATGGTGTTTGAAGAAGCCAGAATATACCCGCCTCCGGGAGCAGCTATTTCGATTGCCCGTCTAACTTCTTCTTCCACTGCCGGTAGGTCTTTTTTTACCAACGTTTCGATACAGTCGATATTACCCATTAGGCAGATCTTTTTGCCGAACTGTTCTTTGACGGCAGCTAAATCCATGCACTGTGGCTGGATGGGGTGGATTCCGTCGAAGCCGATCTCCACAAAATCATCAAAGATCTTCAGGTGATTGCCGTCGGTATGCTTGAATACTTTAAGCCCCCGGCTGTGGATGTAATCGACGATTTCGTGATAGTAAGGTTTAAGGTATTCCCGAAAATGCGCAGGTGAGATCAGCAGGTTGGTGTTGTGGGCCAAATCGCCGTCAAGGGAAATAATGTCTGCACCGAGCCGGATGCCCATCTCCAGGGCTTCGATCGTATAATCGGTGGCAATCCGGGCCAGCTGATGGACCAGGGCCGGGTTCTCATGGTAGGCATAAAGCAGTTTATCCATCCCGCCAAGCATGTTCCAGCTGCGGCGAAAGGGACATTGCAGGCTGAGCACCAGGGCCCGCTCCCCTTTAAATCTTGCTGCACAATAGATCAGGGTCAGCAGATCTGCCTCCCTGATTGATGGCGGCCTGAACTGTTTCAGATCGGCAGCCGTCTTAATCGGGCCATCGAGCACAGCTGCTTCGCCCACTGGGCTGAGCTGGAAGGTAACCCCCCAGTCATCGCGAAACAGCTCATCGCTGATAATTTCTGCCGTGGGAAAAACTCTTAACGTAAGGCCGTCAATATCAAGCTTTTCAATGATCAGGAGCAGGCTGTTGATCAGTTTGATCTTGTTTTCATCGTCCAAGTTTTGGATGTAGCCGGCTGCGGGAAGATCATCAGTAAAGTGGCGGGCGATGTTGATTACCGAGGATTCATTATAGGCCAGTTCCCAGTGGGGTACCCGATCAGGGATTTCCAAGGATAGTGCGGCGATCATTCTGTCCCTGCCGTTCAAAAGGTTCCCTCCCTGTCAGAGCGGGTAATTAAGGCCTTTACTGTTAGCCTCATAAAGGTTGCAGGTGAAAATGCCAGCTTTGTTATGGAGAAATAATAGCACAATTCTAAACTGACAGTCAATAAAAAGAGCTTCATTTATAGTCCTGATTATAGATAGAGGTTGCGCTTGCTGAAGATGATAATCCCGAGGCCATAAAGCACGATGGTGATAGCTGAAAAAATGATAGCGAGTACAGCGATATCCTGCAATTAAATGGCAATTAACTAATAATGATCAGGAAGCGAATAAGCGCCTTCCCAGGTTACCCGGCGGTACATTAGCGGGTCTGTATCGCCTTCAGTACTGACTAACAGAACAATGCTATCCTTGCCCAGCCCTAAATTAGCAGCAGCTTTACGCTGTGTTTCTTTTTGCATCAGCAAAGCCAAGAGGCCTGCGGTGAGAGCTCCTGATTCTCCCGAAATAATTTGCTGGTCACCTTGAAGGGGGCTGCCCAGCAAGCGCATCCCGTAGGCGGCAACGTAATCGGGGCAGGAGAAGAAAGCAGCACAGTAATCGCGGGCGATTTCCCAGGCCAGCGGGTTGGGAACTCCGCAGGCCAGGCCGGCCATGATTGTATCGAGAGCGCCATCGACCGTCTTGGCAGTGCCGTCAGCGGCGAGCGCGGAGCGGAAGAACGGATCGGCCCGGTTCGGCTCCACAATGGCAGATAAAAGCTTTTCTTCGTTCACTGCTGAGGTGAATGAGGCAATCATTGCTGCCGGGAAAGAGCCGACTCCACATTGCAGCAGCAGGTGGGTCGGGTTTTGAGAATTGTGGGCTTGCAGCTGCTCAAGCGCTTCAGCAGCTATAACGGTATAGCCCTGCATGATCCAGCGCGGGATCTGTTCGTTTCCATCGCTGATTGTATCCTGCACCAGTTGCCTTCCTTGCCTGATCGCTTCAGTTCGGGCCAGTTCAACGGTTCGGTCGTAATTGAACTCGGTCACAATCACCTTGGCCCCGGTGGCCTCGATGTTGGCTATCCTTGAGTGGGCGGAACCGGCAGGCATGTAGATGATGGCGTCGTGGCTCAGGTAACGGGCAGCCCAGGCCAGACCGCGGCCGTGGTTGCCGTCGGTGGCAGTGGTAAAAATAATCTTGGGCAAATTTTGTTTTTTACTCTCTTCACGCAGTAGATCCAAGGTCAACCCCTCAATTTTAAGGCCCAGTTTTTCCGCTAAAAAACAGCCGAGGGCGTAGGCACTGCCGAGAACCTTAAAAGCATTAAGGCCAAAGCGCTTTGATTCGTCTTTGACAAAAAGGCCTTTTACCCCGAGCTCTTTTGCCAAACCGGAGAGGTTTACAAGCGGTGTTGGGCTGTACTGGGGAAAGCTTTTTAAAAAAGAAGCAGCCTGCAGGGCTTTATCAATACTAAAAATTTCTAGTTCGCTACTTGCAGTAATTTTCTTCTGGAAATTACTGTTTATAACATAGTTAATATTTTCCACGATAGATTATCTCCTGTTCTGCCGCCTACTGATTATCTCAAGTGAATAATATCATTTGAGATCTTAATAATATAGTAGGTGGGTGGTAAAAAGGCATAGGCTGCTCATGCAATAATTCACGGTTTAGAGTCATCTAAATTGGTTTTACAAACAAGGTGCTCAAGGCTATAATATACAATAAAGCAGCTTCTTATTT
>VGTO01000086.1 GCA_016874655.1 Bacillota bacterium
TGCTCCATGACGCCGCAGGTCGACATTAGTGGTGGCAGCCCCGTCAGCTTCAAGGTTTACTGCTCCGTATAATGTAAAAACTAGTTGTTTCCCCGGTTCCAGCTCAAGTGTAGTAGTTGATTGAAAATGTCCATTCTCTTGATTAAATAGCCAGTCTGCAGTCGGTCCTGTTGAAAGAGCCAACGCGGCAAGAGGAAGATCGGCCTGGGCTTCCAGCACAAGGCTGCCTGTCCATTGGTTATAAGCAATCGAGCGCTTTACTTGAAGAGCCCTGCTTGTAAAAACTGTGTAACTGAAAGATTTCCAGAAGCCCTGCCATCCTGTCTCTACTGTTACCTTGTCTCCGCCTCTGTTGATTAAGCTTAACTGGTAATTAAAGCCCTTAAACCCGGGTGGTGCCAAAATTAACCCCCGTAGCTGCAAGTCAGTCGAAAGATCTACTTCAAAGCAGGGCAACCATCCTAACTCGTACTGCCAGTTAAGGGAAGCAGTAGGGATCAGGTTTACACTATTAATAGCGACATAAGGTGATAATAAGGGTTCATCACCGTCGCCTCTGAAGTCAAGCAGACCATTCTTGTCCAGACGCAGAAGATTAATGGATTGAATAGCTCCTTGCCTGTTAGTTTCGGGTATAGAAACATATTCATTACCAGTGGGGTAGAGGAGAGGCTCGCTAGTTATCATATCGGGAACAGTTAAAAGCTTACTCCGGCTGTTATCCAATTCAGATAAACCTCCTGAATCAAATACCTAATCTGACTTATTCAAACTTATCTTTCTCTTTCGATCACTAAAAACCTTTTTAAGCAGCGAAACTGTTAAATTATTATATATTTTTAATGTGAAAAAGAAGTATTAGAATGTTGTCAAGCTTTTGCTGTTGTGTTATAATTCTGGCTATAATGAAAACTCTATCTGGACCACGGTAGGGGGTATGCCTCACAATAATAACCGCAAAACTTATCAAAGTAACAAGAACAGTTTTAAAAAAAGAGGAGGTAAGTTGATTGAAGAAGAAGCTATTCCTTTTTGCTGCTCTATTATTGACGTTGCTACTCGTTTTAGGTATGGCCGGCTGCTCTCCTGCAGCTCCGGATGAAGATGTAACACCCCCGGAAGAAGAAGAAACCCCAGCAATGGAATACGATGGTGAAATAAAGATTGCCGTCACCGGCCCGATGACCAATATCCAGGGCGAAATGATGTGGTGGGGCGCCCAGATGGCTGCTGACGAGATTAATGAGGCCGGTGGAGTAATGGTTGGGGAAGAAGCTTATTCAATCAGCCTGATTCAGGTTGAAACTGATGAGATCATGGATCCACTCGGTGCTGTTTCTGCAGTTGAAAACGTGATTGTATCCGAGGATCCTAATTTCCTGATTGGCGGTTTCCGCACTGAAGCGGTTACCCCCTACACCGAACTGGCTGCGGTTGACTACCAGAAAATATTCCTGATTTGCGGTGCCGCAACTAATGAATTGCTGCATGGTCGGGTTGATACAGACTATGATACCTGGAAATACCTATTCAGGGTCACTCCGATTAGGTCTACCGACCTTGTTAAAGTTACTGTTTTAATGTTAAATGACGTGGCGAAGGCTGTCCGCGAGGAGCTTGGTATTGAAGCACCCAAGGTGGCAATTCTCGCTGAGGCGTTGGAATGGAATGAGGCGCTGGTGCAATTGGCTCCACAGATTATCCCAACTCTTGGCATGGAATTTGCGGGCACATTCCGCCCCTCTGCTACAGCCTCAGATGTTACCACTGAACTTAGAGGGATCGAGGAATCCGGAGCACACATCATTTACACCATCATGTCCGGTCCGGTTGGTATTCCCTTCGGTAAGCAGTGGGGTGAGCTGGAGATTCCCGCCTGCCCGGTTGGGATTAACGTTGAAGCTCAGAAGTCCGGTTACTTTGCCGCAACTGACGGTTTCGGCGATTACGACTACACTCTGAACACTTTTGCCCAGAATGCTGCCATTACAGAAAAAACACTGCCATTTATTGCCAAGTTTCAAGAACTATATGGGCAGCTTCCCAACTACAACGCCGATACCTATAGCGCTGTTTATATCCTGAAGGAAGCGGTAGAAAGAGCTGGCACTGTCGATACGGATGCAGTGATCGTCGAGCTGGAAAAAACTGATTTCACCAGCGCTGCGGGACGTATTGTTTTTGATGAAGCCCATGATATCATCTGGGGTCCCGATTATGTTACCGCTGTTGGTATCCAGTGGCAGGGTGGAGAGCTGCTCGGGGTATGGCCGTTTGAGTGGAAGCCAGATCCGACAAATGCTCCTGATCTCGTTGTCGGTTACGAAGGTATGGTTCCTTACCAGATTCCACCTCATGTTCTTGAGCAGTGGAGACAGTAGTATCTTAACAAGTAAGCGTTAAACTTCAAATTACCGGAGGAGCCCCTCTAACAGGGGCTCCTCCGGTTGAATAACTTGGCTGGTAGAAATCTTCTGACAATAGTCTGTTAAAGAGCGGTGCTTCTCTTAGCGCCATCACAGTCGAGCCATTCATCATTGATCTAGACGAGAGGAATTTGCCATGCTCAGTGATATTTTAGTTTACGGCCTGATGAACGGTGCTGTATATGCCATGCTGGCAGTTGGGTTTTCCCTGATCTTTGGGGCGGCCAGGATTATCAACCTGGCGCATACAGCTTTTTTTATGCTGGCTGCTTATGCTGTTTTTTATTTTGGCACAACACTAGCTCTTCACCCGCTGATTGCCATACCGCTTTCGATCATAGTTGTGGTTGCAATCGGGGTTTTAGTTTATTATGTTTTTATGGAGCCGATTCGCGAACATGAAACTGCAGTTCTGATTATTACTGTATCGGTTGCCCTGGTTTTTCAGGAGTTGATTCTAATTATTTTCGGTGGCCATTATCGCGGTGTGAGCAATATTGTTGCCGGCTACATCAGCCCGATGGGGCTCAGGATTTCTTACCAGTATTTGCTCACTTTAGGCGTAGTTAGTTTATCGCTGTTTGCTGTCTGGCTGGTGCTGATGAAAACGCGACTCGGAACTGCCATCCGCGCCTCGGCCCAGGATCGTGAGATTGCCAACCTGATGGGGATGAATGTAGCCAAAATTGCTGCGGCAACTATGGCTATCTCAGTTGCCCTTGCTTCAGTGGCCGGGGTCATGGTCGCTCCGCTCTATACCCTGGAGCCGCACATGTGGCTTAGCCCTCTGGTCCTCGTTTTGGCAATCGTTATTCTCGGTGGCTTGGGCAGCATCAAAGGTAGTTTTATTGGCGCTTTGATTTTAGCCTTTATTGAAGTTACAGTTGTTTTTATGATGCCCGGCGGCGCTTTTCTCAAAGTAGCAATTGCCCTTGCTATCATGCTTGTTATTTTGATCATTCGCCCCGAAGGTCTCTTCGGAGTATACCTGGAAGGAGAGCGATAAACAGGTGACTGCAATTAGAATGGCTCTGCGTTATGTCCGTAACGAAGTTCTGGTTCTCCCGACCCGGGTAATCGCTGTCCTTTTTGTGCTAATGCTAATCTTTATGCCCCTGGTTACAAAGGATATGTACATTTTGAGGATCCTGACCATTGCCGCCATATTTTCAATTTATGCTGCCAGTTGGGATTTACTATCAGGATTTGTAGGGCAGATTAGCTTTGGACACGCTCTTTTCTTTGGGGTTGCAGCCTATACAACAGCTTTGGTTAACTTGCGCCTGGGACTGTCTCCGTTGATTACCATACCCCTGGGAGGCCTGGCTGCGGTGCTGATAGGTTTGCTGGTTGGTATACCCTGCCTGCGCCTGAAAGGCCCCTACCTGGGCTTGGCGACGCTTGCTTTTCCAATCATGCTGATGGGCATAATATTTGTATTTCCCAAGTTTTTCGGAGGAGAACTGGGGATTTCCGGGATTACCCGTCTGGCTTCATCACGCTTGAATGAGTACTACATTGCGGTGATCCTAATGCTGGTGCTTTGCTATATAATGTGGAAAATAACCGACTCGAAGATCGGCATAATATTCCATGCCATCCGGGAAGATGAAATCGCAGTGCGTGCATCAGGCATTAACACCACTAAGTATAAACTGCTTGCCTTCTGCCTGAGTGGCTTTTTTGCCGGTATTGCCGGGGGGCTTTATACGCACTTTTTAAGGATTGCCGGCCCTTCAATGCTGGCCGTTTTAATGTCGTTCCAGGCGATTATCTGGGCTATCTTCGGTGGTATTGCAACGATCTATGGGGCTGTTGCCGGGGTGTTTATTCTATTTCCGGCCTTGGAATTTTTAAGGGCAGCTGCCGAATACCGGATGCTAATCTTTGCCCTGATTGTGCTACTGGTACTGCGCTTAATGCCCCAGGGCATTACCACTTATTTCCGCGATAAACTGGAACGAGAATGTCCGCGCTGTAAGGTGCGCAACGCCTTTACCCGCAAGGAATGCCGTGTCTGTTATTCCGACATGCGCTAATTATTTCTCTCCCACTGCTATTTTGATAAAAGATAATAACTCCCTCCCCCTTGAGGGGGAGGGGCGCGGTAGAAGTGAAAAGGGAGCGTCTTTAGACGGCTCCCTTA
Source organism: Bacillota bacterium (assembly GCA_016874655.1). Lineage (GTDB taxonomy): Bacteria > Bacillota > Dethiobacteria > DTU022 > DTU022 > UBA993. Next base: position 4,573 of record VGTO01000086.1, read on the forward strand.
GTTATTAACCAGTCAAAGAGATTTAGGCTTGAATTACAACCCCAGGTAAGACTGCCTCACCGTTTCGTCCTTCAGCAGTTCAGCGCTGGTCCCCTGGGTCACGATCTTGCCGTGCGACAGGATATAGTTGCGGTCGGCCATGGCAAAAGTCATGCTCACATCCTGCTCAACTAAAAGTATGGTCATACCGGAAGCTTGAATTTCTTTGATTTTATCAAAGACCAGCTGTTTAACCTGGGGAGCCAGGCCGGTTGATGGTTCATCAATACAGAGCAAAAGCGGTTTGACCATTAGGGAGCGACCGATGGCCAGCATCTGTTGCTCGCCGCCGGAAAGGGTGCCAGAAACTTGCTTTGCACGATCCTTTAGTATAGGAAAGATATGGTAAACTGCTTCCAAGTTGTCGTGAAAATCCTTCTTATTCTTTATCAGGTAAGCACCGGCAACCAGGTTTTCGTAGACGCTCATTTCGGTGAAAGGCCGCCTGCGTTCCGGACAGTGAATTAAGCCTTTCATCACGATATCATGAGCGGGTGTAGTAATCAGCTCTTCGCCATTGAAGGTGACCGAACCTTCTATGGTAATATCACCATAACGCGTCCCTTTTAAAGTCTCACGTTCCCAGCGAACCAATCCGGTGATGGTGCGAATAAAAGTAGACTTGCCGGCTCCGTTAGGGCCAACCAGGCTAACCAGTTCGCCGCGGTCAACTGAGATACTGACATCGTTTAAAATCATGGCAGTATCATAGGCGACAGTCAGGTTTTTTACTTCAAGCAGCACTTAACTAACCTCCTTGCCGATGTATGCTTCAATTACTGCTTCATTCTTGATAATTTCATCCGGAGTGCCAATGGCTAATACTTTTCCAAAGTGCATAACCACAACCCGGTCGACAATCTTCATCAACTCGTGCAATTTGTGCTCGATGATGATCATCGCCGCACCTTCACTGTGCAGACGCCCAAAGCGGCCACCCTTGTGCAGGCGACGCATTGACTTGGCCATCAGCTCTGTTTCTGTTGGCGTTAGTCCGCCGAAAGGCTCGTCTAAAACAAGCAACTCTGGTTCAGTGGCGATCGCCCTGGCTACTTCCAGGCGCTTCAGATCACCCTGCGAAAGGCGGGAGGCCGGTTCCATAGCCAAGTCGGAAATTCCGGCAAACTCAAGAGCGTCCATCGCTCTGGCCTCAACTCTTTTAACCCACTCTCCGCGCCGCGAGGTACGCGGGCCAAGACAGGGCACCATCACGTTCGCGACAATTGGTAACCGGCGGAACGGACGGGTAGTTTGGAATGTGCCGGCGATACCTTCTTCCACAATATCCCAGGTTTTCATACGGGTAATATCCTTTCCCCGTAGGCGAATTGAGCCGCTGTCAGGTCTCAATATACCCATGATCAGACGTACCATAGTTGTTTTTCCAGCACCGTTAGGTCCGATTAAACCGATCATCTCGTCCCTGGCAACCTGAAAGCTGACATCTTCAATGGCAGTTAAACCACCAAAGCGCTTGGTGACATTTTCAACTTCAAAAAATGGAGTGCTCAAGTCTATACCTCCTCGTCGAGTTCTTCGCGCAGTTCTCGCCTGGATATTTTGCCGACATCAGTTTTTGGCAGCTCTCCGCGAAATTCGATCACTTTTGGTACTTTATAGTGGGCCAGATTCTCCTTGCAATAGTTAAGGATATCTTCTTCGGATACTTTGCCGCGCGCTTCTGGGTTAAGAACGATATTGGCTTTAATATACTGCCCTACTTTCGGGTCGGGCACGCCTATAACTCCCACAGCCTTGATCTGGGGATGCTTGTAGAGAACCTCTTCAATTTCGCGGGCAAAGACGGAGTAACCCTTGAATTTGATCAGGTCTTTTGAACGATCATAAAAGATGAAGTAACCTTCTTCATCCATCCTCACCAAGTCACCGGTTCTCATGAAGCGCATTCCGTCTATATCCAGGAAGGTTTTTTTATTGTCTTCGTCACGGTTCCAGTAGCCCTGCATAATGTTTGGCCCGTTGATGATCAACTCACCAGTTTCGCCAATCGGCATAAATTCATTTGTGTCGGAATTGATAATGGCTGCGGTCACGTTAGGCAGAGGTACGCCAAACGACCCCGGTTTGCTTCCGCCCAGTGGGTTAACGTGGCTAACCCCGCTGGTTTCGGTCATCCCATAGCCTTCGGTGATTACACTGCCCGTTCTCTTGGTCCAGCCTTCGAGTGTAGTGGTATGCAAAGTGTCAGCGCCGCAGGTAATCATTTTCAGTCTCTTCCAGTTTACACGATCTGTCTTCTCATATTCTTTAAGGTACTCAAAGAATGTCGGTACACCAAAAAAAGTGCTGGCCTGGTATTTTTCCATTGAATAAAGAATATCATCAATATCGGGAGTGGTGAATAAAATCAGGGTGCCTCCCATAAGCATAGTGTTAAGCATCACCACTACCTGGCCATAAATATGATAAAACGGCAAAAAGGCTAAGACGATTTCTTTGCCTTCCTCGATAATCGGCCAGGATGCTTTGATTTGTGCCTGGCACGCGATCAAGTTTTCGTGGGTCAGCATAACGCCTTTTGGTTGAGCAGTTGTTCCACCGGTATAAGGTAAAGAAGCAAGATCTTTTGTCGGATCAATATCAACTACAGGCGGATTGGGTTCAGTTTTTTTGATCAGGTCTTTCATCCTGTAAAAGCCAGAGCTTTCGTCAATTTTTGGAATTGGCACTTCGAGTTCGCTAAAGGCTTTACGTAGAACACTTTTGCCTATCATCCGGCGGATTGTAGGCAAGTAGTCGCTTATACCGGTTAAATAAACCCGATCCAGTTTTAAGCCGGTTTTATTAATATTATCGAAGAGGATATCCTGACAGACAATTGTTTTAGCTCCGCTGTCTGTCAACTGATGCTTGACTTCGCTGCTGGTATAGACTGGGCTGATCGGCGTAACTGTTCCCCCAACCTTAAGAATAGAAAAATAGGCAATTATATATTGCGGGCTGTTGAGCAGATAGAGAGCTACTTTATCACCCTTTTTAACTCCCATTTGTGACAGGGCGGTGGCAAAGCGGTTGACTTCATCGTGCAACTGTTTGAAAGTAATTTTGTTTCCATAAAAAATAACCGCCGGTTGATTGGCGAATTTTTTTGCTGTTTCATCAAATAGATCAACCAGCGATTTTTTGGAAAATTCTGCGGTAGGCGGTACATCTTTGTGATAATGATTAAGCCATGGTTTTGATAGATATAGTTCCTTGTTTTCCACTTCTGATATGAGCCCTCCTTATTATAAAAGCGCGTATATTTGTAAATTACTAAATATTATAATAAAAAATGCCGGATAACACAATAGATAAAATAGCGCTGATCGCGCTTCTTTTTCACCCAAACTTCCCATTAGACTCCGCAAGCCCTTATGAACAAAGCGTTTCAGGGGCAAAAATTTTTGTTCATCTATCATATTTTAGTATAG
>VGTO01000087.1 GCA_016874655.1 Bacillota bacterium
CTATTGGTAAACTGCGGGCGTTAAAGCCAGAACTAATTGCCACCGGTCATAGCATGCCTACTGCCAAAAACATTGACAGCAAACTGGCTGCCTATGCAGAAGTATTGGATCGACGCGACCAGAAAATCCTTAACGCAATATCAGAAAAACCGCTGACTCTGGCAGAAATCACCGATAAGAAATTTGTCTATAAGCGCCATAACGGTCAGGAAGCGTTGCGCTATTTTGAAGAACAGATGGTTCGCAAACACTTAGAAAGCCTGGTTAGAATAAAAATGGTAACCGTAACTAGTGACGGTCTTTACAGTGCAACCAACTAAACAGTGCATCCCTTGTCGGTCAGTTGTCAAACCCCCTAAACTAAACTATAATATTAGTAATCAGTTGTAATATACGCAGTATCGATGATCAGCACTGCTTTTTAATCCTGGTTGATTAAAAGCAGATTATGTCAGGACTAAGCGAGAAGGTAATTATTATGAAAATCAAAGCATACTTAGAACAGAAATTGCGTGAAGGGGCAGTCCATGTAACCCTGATCGACCCGGCCCGCCAAGCCCCTGAAGCGGCAGGCCGCCTGGCTGAAACAGCGCAGGAAGTGGGTAGCGATCTAATTTTTGTCGGTGGATCTTCCGGGGTTAATCAAAGTACACTCACCGAAACGGCGGCTGTTGTGAAGCAGCGGGCCTCCATCCCGGTCCTTTTTTTCCCCACCGGTTCTGATTCAATCAGTTTAAACCTCGATGCTTTTTTATTCCTTAGTCTTTTGAATTCGCGCAACTCAAGGTTTATCAGCGGCACCCAGTCTAAGATAGCACCGGTTCTTAAAAGACTGGGGGTAGAATCGCTCTCAATTGGTTTTATCCTGGTTGAGCCGGGGATGAAACTCGGTGAAATAGGCGAGGCCGAACTCGTCGCCCGCGATAACTTCTGGCAGGCAATCGGTTATGCTTTGACTGCTCAATACATGGGGATGTCTTATGTTTATCTCGAGGCCGGCAATGGGGCTGCCCAGCCGGTTCCGGCCGGGATGATCCGGGCGGTTAAAAGGGAGATTGACATACCCCTGATCGTCGGGGGCGGTATCCGCACGGCTATTGACGCCCGCCGCGTCCGGCAGGCCGGGGCCGATATCGTTGTTACCGGTACTGTTATTGAAACAGCCGGTTACCGCGAGCGTCTGCGCTCAATCCTCAGCGCGCTTAAAGATTAAGGCCTGGCACACTCTCCACCGCGTCCGCTTACTGTTTCCAAAGCATGATCCAAAACCGGAGTCAGAATGGCAAGGCATTCGGCTACCGCTTTCGGACTGCCCGGCAGGTTGATGATCAAAGTTGAAGCGCTGATTCCTGCCACAGCCCGCGATAGCATCGCTTTTGGAGTGGCTGCCGCTGTTTCCCGGCGAATCGCTTCTGCAATACCAGGCACTAAACGATCGACTACCTCCAGGGTCGCTTCCGGGGTTACGTCGCGCGGGCTCAGGCCGGTACCGCCGGTAGTAAAAACGGCATTAAGACCGCTGTCAGCCATGGCCCGCATCGCTAACGCAAGTAGATCTTTTTCATCGGGGACAATGATCGATTCAACCACATCACCCCAGGGCTTTAACATTTCTGCAATTGCCGGGCCGCTTAAATCTTCCCGCTCACCACTGGATCCTTTGTCACTGGCAGTGATCACCCCGAAGTGGTATGAGGGTATGGTTTTTAAAGAATCACCAACCCTGACTTTACCCTCCAGCAGAACTTCTGCAAAGATTCCTTCTCTTGGCATCACGCAGTCGCCGGCCTGGTAGTAGATGGCACAGCGGTTGTGGCATTCTTTGCCGATTTGGGTCACTCTCAGGATGGCTCCCCTGCCGGCCTGCAGCCTGGTGCCGATCGGCAGGTTAACCAGGTCCAGACCCCTGGTGGTCAGGTTCTCGGCGAAATCACCCGGTCCCACTTCAAGACCCTGTTCCCGCATCTTATTGATACTTTCCTCGGCTAACAGGCTAACCTGACGGTGGGCAAAACCGGCATGGGCGTCGTTTTCAAGGCCTAATCCTTTTAACAGCAGGCTCTCACCAATATTCTTTTTACGTTCTCCCTTATTTAAACTGGTAGATACCGCGATTATTTCTGCCATTAGCTTTGCTCGCGGCGGTAGTGCCCCGAGCGCCCCCCCTTCTTCTGCATCAGGCGAATATTTTTAATAACCATGTTCTTGTCAACAGCTTTACACATATCGTAGATGGTCAGGGCGGCAATGCTGACACCGGTCAGCGCCTCCATCTCCACTCCTGTTTGTCCGGTCAGTTTAACCCAAACCCCAATTTCAATTTTCGGTTCCGGTTCTGCGGTCAATTTAAAATCGACCTCCACGCCAGAAATGCCCAGTGGATGGGCCATTGGGATCAAGCGCCCGGTTTCTTTTACGGCCATTACTGCCGCTACCTGGGCAACGGCCAGGACATCACCTTTAGCCATGCGCCCGCCTTTCACCAGCTCAAGCGTTTCTGCTGCCATAGTTATTTCACCGCAGGCATAAGCTTCGCGCAGGCTCTGTTCTTTGGCTGAAACATCAACCATACGCGGTCGACCGGAATGATCAAAATGAGTCAGGTTCTTTTCATTCATTAAACTAGTCATCCCTCCGGGAAGAAAGCGGCCGACAATAAAATCGGCCTGTGCTTCAGGGTTATTTAAGTCAATCAGCGGCAGTTCGCTGTCTAATATTTTTAGATCGCTGAAGATCGCTACAGTTCCAGCAGGCAGGAGCGGCTTCGGGTTGATCGCGTTGCGTACTATCTCAATTTTGGGGTTGCTGCTTTTTTTGTTGCCTTCGATCAAAATCAGGTCCAGATCGCGCAACAAAGTCGCAACAACAGCATCGCTACAGTTTTGTTCAGTAATGCCGTGTAGCAGAAAACCTTCAAGAGTGGTAAAACCGGCTACTTCTGCGCCCGCCCGGGCGTACCGCCAACTATCTTTACCCGGCAGGTCCAGATCGCGGTGGTGCAGGTTGCCTTTTAGAGCTGCTACCCTGAAACCTCTGGCCTTTAACTCCGGCAGCAATTTTTCGATCACCGTTGTTTTGCCAGTATCCGCTTGAGCGGCTACCAGGTTGATGATTACCGGGGTCATTGGTCTAACCTCCAGTTTTCGACATGGTGCGCATAGCACCCGGTTTAACAGAACCACAGGAGCCGTCGGCTACCATCTGGTGCTCAACCGGTTTGCCGCTGAGCACCTTTACAATCAGTGCTTTCAACGCTTCGTGATCATTGATCACTGCTTTTACCGAATACTCATCCTGCCAATAGAGGCAGGCCTTAAGATTGCCCTCTGCGGTCAGGCGCAGACGGTTACATTTGTCGCAAAAATGCCTGCTGATCGGATGAATCAGGCCGACTGTTCCTTTGCCGTCTTTTACAGTATAAGCTTCGGCCGGACCTGCTCCGCCGGGTAGCGGTGCCGGAGTCAAAGGCAGGCCTGCCCCGGCCGCGGTCTCTTCAATATAGGAGAGCGGTAGGTAGTGATCCCGGTACTGCCGGTCATGATCACCGATCGGCATATACTCTATAAAGCGGACGTGCAGTGGCTGATCAAGAGTCAGTTTAATAAAATCGAGCACCTCTGTTTCATTGATCCCCTTCATCAAAACGGTGTTAATCTTAACCGGTTGTAATTTCAGGGCCAGTGCCGTCTCGATTCCAGCCATAACCTCACTTAGCTCACCGCAGCGGGTTGTCCGGTGGTATACTTCAGGGTTCAGACTATCCAGGCTGATATTAACCCGGTCCAGCCCGGCTTTATTAAGTTCAGCAGCTCGTTCGGAAAGTAGAATGCCATTAGTGGTCAAAGCCAGATCTGTAATGCCGGGGATAGCTTTAATTGATCCGACCAGATCTTTTAGGTTTTTTCGCACCAGGGGTTCGCCGCCGGTCAGGCGAATTTTGGAGATGCCAAGTTCCGCCCCGGCCCGCACTACGGCCGCTATTTCTTCATAGCTGAGGATATCCCGGTGCGCCACCTGCTCAATACCCTCTTCGCCCATGCAGTAGAGGCAACGCAGGTTGCAGCGGTCGGTGACTGAAATCCTCAAATAATCATGTGTTCTACCGTGTTGATCTAAAAGGGGCATGGTTCTCTCCTTAAACCTTATATATTTCGATTATTTTTCCTGCCTCGCGCATGCTGTAACCCCCGAGTGCCTCAACTTCACTTTGAAACATTGGATCGGTAATGGTTTTTAGCAATAGTGCCGCTTCCGGGCTCTTCTGAAATGAACCGCTCAGCAGCAGATCGTAGCGTTCCTCGATAAGAGGAATAAAATCAAGGCCGAAAGCTTTAGCTGCCGGTAAAATACCGAGGCCGACGGAAGCAGTACCGGCAGCAACCGCGGCAGCAACATTAAGATGGGTATGCTCTTCTCTCTCGTAACCCTTAATCTGGGTGGGGGAGAGGTTAGCTTCGTTCAGTAGGTGGTCGAAGAGCAGGCGGGTGCCGGCTCCTTTCTGGCGGTTAATAAAGCCAATTTCTGTATCAACCAGATCAACGATTGATTTGATTCCATGAGGGTTGCCTGACGCTACGATCCATCCCTGCATGCGGTAAACCAGAGTGACCAGTTTAAGATCCTGCCCCGGTAACATTTTCCTAATGTAGGGGGTGTTGTATTCACCACTTTCAGGGTCAAATAAGTGTGTGCCGGCCAAGTGAGCCTGGCCCCGGCCAATGGCCATGATGCCGCCCATGCTGCCCAGATGAGCAGATGAAAGGTTCAGGCGCGCATCTCCTTTTTTTAAAGCTGTTGCCAGCAGGTCGATAATCAGGTCGTGGCTGCCAGCTGCCAAAAGGTTATGGCGCAGTTCATTTTCCGGCTTGTAGAGCTCTACTTCAACTTCCTCATTTTGCTCATGCCCCAAAGAGTTATCAGGGATTACGAGCAACCCGTCTGCCTTTACCAAAGACATTGTCACTCCGGCGCCGCGGGTTAGTGGATTGGCAATGTATCGATTATCTACGTTGCCAATAGTCATTCGGACGTGTTCTTCAACTCCCATTTCAGAAACGACGCGGCGTCCAAGAGTTACGGTGAGCCGGGGCCGTTCGGGAACCGGTAGACCTAAGTAGCGATTAATCAGTGGCAGACCAAACCACTCGAGGCTCAAGTATGCTGATACCGGGTAGCCGGGTAGTCCGATAACCGGTTTATGATTAATCTGCCCAAGAATTGTCGGCTTACCGGGTCTGGTAGCTACGCCATGCAGAAATACTTCACCCAGTTCACTGATTACCTGGTAAGTATAATCTTTTTCTCCGGCAGATGATCCGGCAATGATGATCATCAGGTCGGCTGTATCCAAGGCAGATATCATGGCTGCTTTAATCTGATCCGGATCATCGGGGACTATTGACTTAATAATTGGTGTTAAACCCCATTGCTCTAAATAGCTGGCAATTACGGTACTGTTGAAGTCGGGTACATGACCATGGTCAATGCTGCTGTCAGGCTTAACCAGATCTGAGCCGCTGGGTATGATTGCGGCTACCGGTTTCGTCAAAACTTTTATTTTTGTAATTCCACCAGCTAAGATTGCTCCGAGATCCGGTGGTTTGAGGTGGTGCCAGGCGGGAACTATCAGTTCACCAGCCACGACATCTTCGCCTACGGGACGCACATGCTGCCAGGGAGTTGCCGGAGCCAGCAGTTCGGCCTTACCGTCATCCAAAAATTGCAGGTCTTCGATCTTGATTACAGCATCGAACCCCGGAGGCAATGGATTTCCTGTGTTAACATTTATAAATCCCTGCCCTGGCTCAAGCGCCAGCGGATTTTGATCTGAAGCGCTAAAAGTACTCTCAGCGATAACGGCAATGCCGTCCATCGCCGCCGCGTGATAACCAGGCATTGAAAGTTTGGCCATGACCGGTTCGGCTGTAACCCGGCCAAGCGCTTCGGACACCGATACAGTTTCCATTCGGCGGGGAATGTTAACCCCGGCTAGAAAAATGTCCAGCGCCTCCCGCCTGGGGGTATTGCTTAAATAGACCTTCCGCATGCTAATCCTCCACTTAATTTCACTTTCTCCAACTATTCGATCCCTGACTTCCAACCTCCCTCTCCCCTCCGAGGGAGAGGGTCGGGGTGAGGGGGTAGAACTCCTTTGTCTTCAGCCTACTCCCATAAATAGACCTGAACCTTTTCCCCGGCGAGCAAACCTTCCTTCTCCGGGGGTACAACCAGCAGCCCGTCAGCCTCAGCTAAAGTGCGCAACATTCCCGAGCGTCCGAACACCGGAACAGCAGATGACTCTCCGCTGAACAAGTCTCTCGCTAGCTTAACCCGCACATAATCGGTGCGTCCGGTGCGCGAAGCCACATTGCGGGTCAGGCTAGCGTTTAAGGACGGCATCAGCTTCTCCTGAAGGCGACCGGCAAGCTGGTCGATAATCGCCCGGCCGAAAATCGAAAAAATATTGAGGGCAGATACCGGATGTCCGGGCAGTCCCAGCACCGGTTTATGATTACAGTTGGCTAGCAAGGTCGGTTTTCCCGGTTGAATGGCAATCCCTTCTACCAACAGGCCGGGTTTACCAAGCTCCTGCATGGTGCGGGCAGTATAATCGCGGCTGCCCACCGAACTGCCGCCGGAGAAAACCAGGAAATCAACTGCTGCAAGCATCGCCCTGCTTTTTTCCATAAAGACTTCAAAGTTGTCGGGCAGTATACCGCCATACCTGAAACCGGCACCGAACTGGCTGGCCAGATAACTAATGGCGGGGGCATTACTATCCCTGATTTGTCCAGCCTTTAGCTGCATGGAACTGTAAGGTACCAGTTCGTCTCCACTGGAGAAAAAGCCGATCTGCGGCTGTCGGTGTACTGCAACCTCGGTGATGCCGATCGAAGCCAGCATGCCGATCTCCGGTGCCCGTAGCAGTTGGCCTGCTTCGAGAGCTAAAGCGCCGGCTTTGAGGTCTTCGCCCTGGTGAATTACATTTTCACCGGGGGCTACCTGCTTAAAACTGTTAACAAGGTTACCGGAGACCTCTGTATCTTCAACCATAATAACGGCATCAGTGTTTTCAGGAAGCATACCACCAGTGTGCACCAGGCAGCACTGGCCGGGCTTAATCGAAGGGGCCTTTTGACCCATTAGCACTTCTCCGGCCAACTCAAACATCGCCGGTATGCTTTCACTGGCACCAAAGCTCTCCCGGGCTGCTACGGCATAACCGTCAACGGTAGAGCGGTCAAAACCGGGCACATCTTCGGGAGATTTAAGCGCCTTTGCCAGGTAGCGCCCTCCGGCCAGCTCGATGGTTATAGATTCCTCCGGTAAAGCTTTATATTCTTCTCTAATCAGTTTTAGTACAGCGACCGGGTCGCTGACCTGCATCAATTTCATTGTTTCACCCCGAATCAATTAAAAAAACCGCGCTCCCGTCAACTGGAAAACACGGCCACTTAGGCATAGTCTCCTTTCCAAGTACGGGAGGCGGGGGGATTTCTCCCCCAGCCCTGGCCTTTCACCATAGCCGTAAATCGGCTGTAGGTAAATAAGCTCGGAGCCTGCTATGTATTTATGCGCCAATTATATCATACTCTATATATGTTGACCATTTCTGTCATATAAATACGATAAACTAACCGATCCAGATCGAACATGAAAATATTCCTTGAAGTATACAATTAAATTTATTGTTGAAATTTGAAGCTCGGGAAAGTTTGGCTCGGTGGTATCAGCATGTTGGTCAGCAGGGAAAGGTTTTTTCAGTTATAATGGTTTTTAGCGGATTAAGCGGAGGGTTATATATGCAAATAGTTTTTCGAAACCGGTTGTTGACTCTTATAATTGTTGCGCTCATAATTA
>VGTO01000088.1 GCA_016874655.1 Bacillota bacterium
TATTTAATCATAACATATTGATATGCTATACTGTTGCCAGGCGATTGAAACCTTCAAAACGAAGGCAGGTGGTTGCTATGCTTAAATTGGTGGGCATCGCCCCGCATCCCCCGATTATTATACCCGCCATTGGCCGCGGTGAGCTGGAGAAAGCGGCTAAAACAGTGGCCGGTATGCAGGCCTTAAGCCGCAGGATAAAAGAGGCCAGGCCGGAACTGATTATCTTGATTACCCCCCATGGGCCGGTGCAGCGGGAAGGTCCCGCGGTGCTGGCATCCCAACTCTTGGAAGGCAGTTTTGCCCAGTTTGGTTTTCCTCAGATCAAGATCAACTTTCAAACGGACCTTAAACTGTTGGAGTTGCTGCAGCAGGAAACTAAAGATGACCTTTTGAAACCGATTTTCCTGGGCGACAGAGGCAATCTTAGTTACAGTAAAGTTGATCTCGATCACGGTGCGATGGTTCCCATTTATTACTTACAACAGGAAGGCCTGGATTTGCCGGGCCTGCACATTACATTTGGTTTTAACAGCTACCGGGACCTCTACCACTTCGGCCAAAGCCTGCGCCGGGCAGCCGACAGGCGAGGTCTTCCTTACGTGGTTTTAGCCAGCGGCGACCTCTCACACCGCCTGATTCCGGGAGCGCCTGCCGGTTATAGCCGGCGTGGCGCAGAATTTGATCAAAAGCTGGTTGACTATCTTTCCGGGGCAGAGGTAGAAAAAATTCTTGACTTTGATCAGCAGTTGGTCGAAGAGGCCGGGGAATGCGGTCTGCGTTCATTTGTCATTGCTCTTGGGATGCTTGAAGGTACCGCCTTTAAAAGTGACATAATTTCTTACGAAGGGCCCTTTGGTGTCGGTTACCTGGTGGCGGCACTTGAACCTGATGTTGCTGACATTTTTAATCCCACCAAACTAGCCCGCAGCACTTTAGAACAATATTTCGGACAGGGCAAAGCGCCCGCTCTGCCGGAACAGCTTTCGCCTCAATTGGCCCATAAAGCCGGTGCTTTCGTATCGCTTAAAAAAGAGGGCCTGTTGCGTGGCTGTATCGGCACCGTCGAGCCGGTAAGGCAAAACCTGGCTGAGGAAATCAGCATCAACGCGATCAGTGCAGCGCTGCGTGATCCCCGTTTCCCGCCTTTGCAGAAAGACGAGTTGGCCACCACGGATATTTCGGTCGACATTTTAAGCCCCCTGGAAAAGATTGAGAGCAAGGCCCAGCTGGACCCTAAAAAGTACGGGGTGCTGGTGCGTAGCGGCTCGCGGAGCGGTCTCTTGCTGCCCGACCTCGAAGGGGTGAATAGTATCGATGAGCAGGTCGCTATCGCATCGTGCAAAGCCGGGATTGGGCCGGGAGAACCGTTGGAACTTTTTCGCTTTACCGTTACTCGCTATAAGGAAGAATAAGTTACCATGGGAGCCTATCTATGCAGGAAGCACTTTATTACAAGCTGGCCGGACATAAGATACGCTGTAACCTTTGCCCGCACCGTTGTCTGATCGATGAAGGTAAAAGCGGTAATTGTGGGGTGCGTACTGTGCGCGACGGAAAGCTTTATGCCGATAATTACGGGCAGCTCTCTGCTGTGCACTGGGATCCGGTAGAAAAGAAGCCGCTTTATCACTATTATCCCGGCCAACCGATTCTTTCTCTTGGTACTTGTGGCTGCAACCTCTTTTGCTCTTTTTGCCAGAACTGGACCCTGGCCCGTGGTACTGTTAACCTAGCCACCCCGCCTACCCAGCCGGTTGACATTCTTAACCTGCTCGAAAAAGAAGGCGGCCCTGACCAGGTTTTAGGAGTTGCTTACACCTATAACGAACCGTTGATCTGGTACGAGTTTGTTCTTGACACGGCCAGATTACTTAAAGACCACGGTTACAAGAATGTGTTGGTTACCAATGGCTACATCAATCCCGAGCCGCTGGCAGAATTGCTACCCTATATTGATGCCATGAATATCGACGTTAAAGGTTTCAGCGACCACTTTTATCAGGAGTACTGCCGCGGGCAGCGGGCAGCGGTGCTAAATACAGTGGAAATGGCCGTTGAACAATGTCATGTAGAAGTTACCTGCCTGCTGATCCCCGCCCTTAATGATCAGCCGGCAGAGCAGGAAGCTTTAGCCGGCTGGCTGGCCGGATTGGACCAGGACCTGGTTTTGCACTACTCGCGCTATTTTCCCCATTACAAACTCGATCTGCCGCCCACAGGCGAAGCTGTTATGATTAACACCCTTGAAATAGCCCGTAAGTACCTGAACTATGTTTATGCCGGCAATATTGAACTGCCGGGAGCAAGTGATACCATTTGTCCCCACTGCGGTAACCTGCTGATTAAAAGGAGCGGTTACCGGGTAAAAGTTTTAGGACTGAAGCATAACAACTGCAATAATTGTGGCGAAAAAATAAGCGTTGTACTGCCTGCCGGCTAATTGCTAACTTTTTAAAACTAATGAAGGGTTTAAACTTTTATTGGAGAATAGAAAAGTGTTAAAGCTATTTAGCTGTCTATGGTAATCCACTAGATAAAAGGAATCGATCAAAATTGGCCATCTGGGAACGCATCGTTGCAGCATTATTAGAGTTAAACATCGAGTGGCGAGACATAGTTGATATTGTTGTTATGTCTTTTGTTTTTTACCGCCTGATCTTAATTATTCGTGGGACCAGAGCCGAGCAGCTGGTCAAGGGTCTTTTCTTATTGCTGTTAGCGATGGTTTTAAGTGATCAGGCCGGTTTTGACACGCTACACTGGGTTTTACGCCAGGTGATGACTGTCGGTTTAATTGCCATCCCCATCGTTTTTCAACCCGAGCTGAGACGTGCTCTTGAGCATCTGGGGCGGGGCAAAATATTTAAATCTTCTTTCTGGAACCTCAATAACCAGGATTTTGAGAATATGCTCGATGAACTAAGTAAAGCGCTGCTGGTGCTGGTTAAGAAAAGAATGGGGGCGCTGATTGTTATTGAACGCTCAACCGGTTTAAAAGAGTGGATAGATACCGGAATCCCGGTTGAAGGTGTGGTTACAGCCGAGCTTTTGGTTAACATTTTCTTCCCACGCAGCCCGCTTCATGACGGCGCCGTAATCATTCAGGGCAACCAGATCGTTGCCGCCGGTTGCTACCTGCCGCTGACCGAAGAACCCAATCTGAGCAAGGAGCTGGGGACCAGGCATCGGGCTGGAATTGGCATCAGTGAGCAATCTGATGCAGTGGCGATCATCGTATCCGAGGAAACAGGCATTATTTCAATCGCTCACGACGGGGTGCTGACCCGCTATCTTGATGATAAAAAACTGCGCTCCCTGCTTTGCGAACTTTGTTCGCCGGAAAAAAGCGAAGGCATTGGCCTGAAATCCTGGAGGAGTAACCAATAAAGATGAGAAATTTTTTACGCAGCAATAACTTTGCCATGGTCCTCTCTGTTTTACTGGCAATCGTGCTCTGGTTGTTTGTAACCGGTGATAAAATAACCAGGACCACCCCGGCTATAAAAGTGTGGCAGGATGTGCCGATTCGGGTGGAAAACCTGAACCAGGATTTTGTAATAACCGAAATGAAAACCACAGTAGATATCACTCTCGAAGGGCTCCCTGATGCATTTGAAGATCTGCCGATTCAGGAATTAGACGCTTTTGTAGATTTAGCCGGCAAGGAATCGGGCACCCACCTGGTCAGAGTCCAGGGTCAGCCACCACGCGGATTAAACCTGGTGTTGATTGAACCCGAGCAGGTGAGGATTGTTATTGAAGCTTATTACAGTGAGGATTTTGAAATTGAGTTAGAATTTATCGGAGAACCGGCCCCAGGCTGGGAGCTGATCAGCTATACTTTGCTACCGGAAATGGTTCTGGTTGGTGCTGAGGAATCGCTATATGAAAAGGTTAGTCTGGTGAAGATGATCATTGATTTAAGCGGAATGAGCTTATTTGAGTCTGTTGAACTGGCCCCTTTAGCATACGACGAGGAGGGTAATCCCGTCATCGGGGTAGACATTGAACCCAATCTGGTAACAGTCAGGCTTGAATTTGAAAGAGTAGTCGAACCCGAAGTATCTGAAGACTTAATCTCAAATCTGATCAAAAAGCATCCCATTTAGAAAGGAGGATTATTTTTG
Source organism: Bacillota bacterium (assembly GCA_016874655.1). Classification (GTDB taxonomy): domain Bacteria; phylum Bacillota; class Dethiobacteria; order DTU022; family DTU022; genus UBA993. The sequence goes on from VGTO01000088.1 coordinate 4,128, forward strand.
GGCAAATTATTTGGAACTGATGGAATCAGGGGAGTGGCAAACCGCGATTTGACCCCGGAGCTGGCTTTCAGGATTGGGCGCATAGCGGCCTGGAAGCTCGGAGGGGAAGCGGAAAGCCCTCTTTTTGTGATTGGCAGAGATACCCGGTTATCGGGCCCGATGCTGGAAGGCTCACTGACTGCCGGGATTACCTCTGCCGGTGGTAATGTCAGTCTGCTTGGTGTGGTTTCCACCCCGGCGGTGGCTTACCTGACCAGAGAACTGGGCGCAGCAGCTGGTGTTGTTATCTCAGCCTCGCACAACCCGATCGAAGATAACGGCTTAAAAATCTTTGACGGCCATGGCTTTAAATTGCCGGATGCCTTGGAGGAAGAGATAGAGGCAATTTACTTTCGCGAAAGCGATGATCTTCCCCGCCCCGAGGGGACCAGCTTAGGGCAGGCCGGCACCGACACTGGCGCTCTTGAACGCTACATTCACCACCTAAAAAGCAGTACAGTTCCCTTAAACGGCCTGAAAGTAGTAATTGACTGTGCCCATGGAGCAGTCTGCCGCACGGCCGGCCATTTACTGCAGTCGTTGGGAGCATCGGTCACGGCCCTGCATGACGAGCCGAATGGCAGCCTGATTAACGTTAAATGCGGGGCAACCGATACTGCCGATCTGGAGCGGGCAGTAATCGAGCATGGTGCTGCCCTGGGACTGGCCTTTGATGGTGACGCCGACCGGTTAATCGCAGTTGATGAAAAAGGCCGGGTGGTTGACGGTGATGCAGTGATGGCCATTTGTGCTGTAGATATGGCCGGCAAAGATCAGCTGAACAAAAAGACAATTGTAGCCACGGTCATGAGCAACGGCGGCCTCGATATTCTGGCAGAAAAACACGGAATCAAAGTGTTGAGGACAATAGTTGGCGACCGTTATGTGTTGGAAAAGATGATTGAGGGTGGTTATAATTTAGGGGGAGAGCAGTCTGGCCATATTATATTTTCCGATCATGCCACCACCGGCGATGGTTTGCTAACCGCTCTACAGCTGCTGAGGGTAGTAAAGCAGGAAGGGAGACCTCTCTCCGAGATGGCTTCAGCCCTGGAGCGATTACCGCAGGTTTTGGTTAACCAGAAAGTGGGCAACAAGGAAGGCTGGGCTGAAAACACTAAAATTAGGGCAGCGATTGAAAAAGTAGAGCAGGAGCTGGGTAAACATGGCCGGGTGCTGGTGCGCCCCTCGGGGACTGAACCAAAAATCCGGGTGATGTTGGAAGCTCCCCTGCCGGAAGATAAACTTGAAGCTTACGCCCGCTCGCTTGCCGAGCTGATTGCTGTCGAGCAGGCTTAAAGCCGGTTCAAGGCCGATCAGAAAGAGCTGTTGACGGGCACTTAATTAATCTTTATAGTTACTTTAAGGGGAGGAGCGCTTGGCCTCCCCTGTTGCATGGCAGTAATGCCACCTTAAGGAAAGTCACAGGCAGTTTGAATGGGGGTTTTATCAATGTGTGGAATAGTTGGCTACACCGGCAGCAGGACAGCGCCGGCCTTACTGATCGCCGGGCTAAAGAAACTGGAATACCGCGGTTACGATTCAGCTGGCTTGGCCCTGCAGCGAGAGGGCACGCTTGTAGTGGCAAAAAAGGCCGGTTCTGTTGCCGATCTTGAAGCTACCCTAAACAGAGATCTGGAACAGGTAACTGTAGGGATTGGTCATACTCGTTGGGCTACTCATGGTCGCCCCACCGATATCAATGCCCACCCCCACTGCAGCTGCGGCGATGAAATTGCTCTGGTTCACAATGGAATCATCGAAAATCACCAGGAGCTTAAAGATTGGCTGGCCGGTGAAAAGGGCCACCACTTTATCTCCGAAACTGATACCGAAGTTCTGGCTCACTTGATCGAAGAATTTTATGAGGGTGATCTGCTGGTAGCGATGCGGCAGGCGATGAATAAGGTGGTCGGATCCTATACCGTGCTGGCGCTTTCGGCCCGCGAACCGGGCCGCCTGGTCTGCACCCGGCAGTCAAGCCCGCTCATAATTGGGCTGGGCGAAGGTGAAAACCTGATCGCTTCCGATATTACCGCCCTGCTGGAGCATACCCGCAAGACAAAGATTCTTGAAGACGGCGAATTCGCCGCAATAACAGCTGATTCAGTTGAAATAGTTAATGCTGATGGAGCCGCAATCGAAACTGATATTTTTGAAATAACCTGGGATCTGGAAGCGGCTGAAAAAGGCGGCTTTGATCATTTTATGCTGAAAGAGATTATGGAACAGCCCGATGCAGTGCGGGAAACGATGCGCCAGCGTATTGATCGGGAAAAGGGTAAAGTGAAGATAGATGACTTGGGTCTTAGTATTGACGAGATTACCGCTCTTGATAAACTCTATATCATAGCCTGCGGCACTGCCTACCACGCTGGTCTGGTTGGTAAAATAATTATTGAATCGCTGACCGGCATCCCGGTAGAAGTTGATGTAGCCTCTGAATTTCGTTACCGGGCTCCACTGTTAAAACAGAACCAGATGGTCATAGTGATTAGCCAATCCGGCGAAACCGCTGATACCCTGGCTGCCCTGCGCCTGGCTCGCCAGAAGGGCTTAAAGGTACTGGCCATTACCAATGTGGTGGGCAGCTCTGTAGCGCGCGAGGCCGACCATGTCTTTTATACCTGGGCCGGGCCAGAAATAGCCGTTGCTTCAACCAAGGCTTACCTGACGCAGTTAGTGGCCCTTTACCTGCTGGGCCTCTATTTTGGTGAAATTCGCAGCTATATCGACCAATCAGTGGCAAAAGAGCTGCTTGAAGGCTTGATCGCACTGCCGGGTCAGATCAGGGAGGTCTTGTCTGAAGCAAGCATAGATAGGCTTAGAGCGTACTGCCGGCACTTGGCCGGCTGGGAAAGCGCATTCTTTGTTGGCCGTAACCTTGATTTTCCCGTAGCAATGGAAGGGGCTTTAAAGCTGAAGGAGATCTCCTATATTCACGCCGAAGCTTATGCGGCAGGCGAGCTGAAGCATGGTCCGCTGGCTCTAATCGTCGAAGGTATTCCGGTGATCGCTCTCGCCACCCAGAAAGCGGTGCTTGATAAAACCTTAAGCAATATCCAGGAGGTTAACGCCCGGGGTGGAGCTGTTTTTGCCATAACCCAGAAAGGCTTTAACGATGTTGCCGGTCAGGTTGATGGGGTCTTTTATCTGCCACCGGTGAACGATCTGCTGGCCCCGGTATTAAGCGCTGTGCCGACTCAGCTGATTGCCTATTATGCGGCGGTGGAACGCGGCCATTCGATTGATAAACCGCGAAATCTGGCCAAAAGTGTTACGGTAGAATAGCATGAAAGCCAAGAAGCTGCATTTTATTGCCTGGCTCCTCTTTCTAATCTGCGGTGTCTTCTATTTGATAGCCGCTCTTCGCGATCGCGATCCCCTGCTCATTGTCGGTAGCGTCTGTTTCGTTGTAGCGGTAGCTATCTTTTTGTTGCCGGCATCTACTAATAACAAAGAATAAAAATCTTTTTGCAGTAAAGATCTGCCTTATCAGGCCTGTCCCTTTAAGATTTTTTGGCGCGTGTAGGGATCGAATTTTTCAATGGCGTAGCGCAGCAT
>VGTO01000089.1 GCA_016874655.1 Bacillota bacterium
TATCAGCCTGGTGATGCAGAAGGTGATTGGCGTAATAGCTTTAAGCGATGAGCAAACTGCAGCTGCTGATGTTAACAGCGACGGAATCATTGATGTCCGCGATGTTACCTTGATCATGCGCCACACTTTGGGCTACATTAGCTCCTTTTAAAATGTCAGGGGGACGAAGCCGTTGACAACATCCAGTGGTGTTTTTGTATAAAATCTCATTGATATTTTAACAGCATAAATTTTCTTTCCGACGAACCTTATCCAGTGAAATGGAAAAGTATTCAATAACCCCGTACCCTGACAAGCGGTTAAAAACCGCGGGTTTGACCCAGCCAGGGTGGTACTTTCCCCTCACGAAATTCTTCAACCCCGGGGCCGCCTAAGCGGCGCAGGCGCCAGAGACCGTAGATATAAGTTAGAATTAAAATTGGGATGGTAACTGGCCAGCCGAGAAGAACGTTGGCCCAGGCCAGGCGTGCCGCGTCTCCGGCCAGGTAGAGCAGAACCTGGATAGCAAGCCTGCCCAGCAAAAACAGGGCCCAGAACCAGGTCACTTCCACATAGGCGGGCTTTATATCGCTGCGCCAGAACCAGTCTAAAGGCCATCCGCGGGTTAGATGGCTAGCCCAGGCAGCCAGCGGTTTGCCTGCCAGCAAACTGGCCAGGGCGGCGGCCAGCAGCAGCGCACTGCCGGCCATCGCCGGTATGAAATAATTGGTGGCATCACGGGTCAGAAACGCGAGCGCAGCGGCCAGAACCACCATAATCAGGCCGCCGAAGGCATAGCTTAGAGTTTGCCGACGCAGCAGGCGCAGGAACCCGATCAGCAGGGCAGAGAATACCGCTGTGACAACTGCTGATTCCAGTCCGAAGGCACCGTTTACCAGTACAAATAAAAGTGGCGGCAGCAGGGCGTCAACAGTTTTCCCTGATATCACCGACTTCAACTCTTCTAATATTTCCGCTCGTTTATTTACAGATCTCTACCTGCCGTTTCAAAAAGTCCCGGTTGATTCTTTTCCTGATCCGATTAAACACCAAATATCCAATTCTATTAGCATGACCAAGACAATCTTGCTACTCAGGAAGTCATGTTGAAAAACATGGTCAGCATCTCATCGCGCAATTTCGCGGGGAAGAGATTTAAGACCGTATTTAAGGCGGCCATCCGCTCCGGTAAATCCATGCCCGTTAAGCCAATCACCGGGATAATTTCAAACATTGCCTCATCTGCCGATTTTGTTTTTGCTGCATCGACCACGCGCTTCATCTCTTCAAGATCAACTGAGGGCCCATTTTCTCTTAAATGATTCACAACTTCAGTCAGATCACTGATGAATTGATCAACATGGGGCACGTTGGCCTGGCTTAGGCTGACGTGCAGGTTTTCGGGGCTGCCGCCGCAGGCAAACTGCGGGATCAATTGCCAGCCACGCTGACCCATTTCATCGTCAATTTCAAAAACATTAAACTGCTCGGAAGCGATGGTGAACATGCACATATCTGGCTTGCCGAGCACCCAGATCCCCTCAATCTTGGCAATACCCGCAAGCAGCTTTTCGGTTGCCGTCTGTGAACGGCGGACGATATCCTGAAAACCCTCTTCACCCATAAACCTTAGAATAGCCCAGGCAGCAGCGATCGGGCCACCGGTGCGGCTGCTCTGGGTGGTGGAGTTGATCACCACATACTCAGTGGTCGATGAGCAGACAAACCAGGCATATTTACGCAAGTCGCGGTTGCGATAGAGGATAACCGAGGAGTTTTTGGGGGCATAGCCGTATTTGTGCAGGTCTGCCGAGATACTGGTAACCCCGGGAACGGAAAAATCAAAAGCAGGCAGCTCAAAACCCATGCGCCGCATAACTGACATGTAAATGCCACCGACACAGCCGTCCACATGGAACAGGATGCCACGGTCGGCAGCTATTTTGGCCATTTCGCTAATCGGATCAATTGAACCATGCGAAAAGTTGGGGGCAGAGCCAACGGCGATAATTGTATTGGCGCTCAGCGCCTTTTCGAAAGAAGCGAGATCTGCCCGGTATTCTTTCAACTCGATTGCTGTTTGTACTACTTTGAGGTTGTAGTAGTGTGCGGCTTTTAAAAAGGCGGGGTGAGCAGAAACCGGCAGCACCATTTCCGGAGCGGTCACTGCCGGGCGGTTAATCTTAGCCCAGTCGCGCGCTGTTTTAACGGCCATCATAATGCTTTCAGTGCCCCCACTGGTTATATTGCCAACAACTTCGTCATCAGCCCTGAGCAGCTCGGCCACTGAGGCAACTATTTCCTTTTCCATTTTGCCGATACTGGGGTACATATTGACATAGAGGGCATTGTGCGGCAGAAAGCGGGTATAGGCCTCGACCGCTACGGCATGGGCCTCAGCGCCGGGATCGTACAAACCGGTCATTACCTTTCCCGTCCGCCAGTCAACGTCATTTCCTGTAAAGCTGCTTATCTCCCGAAAGACTTCTTCTGCCGGAACTCCCTTTGGCAGCATGGCACCCAATGTTGATCGCCTCCCAATTGTTATTTATTGGTTATTATAACACTGTGAAGTTTGAAAGGGCAATAACATTTTTTATAATATTATCAAAAATACGAATTGACAGGCAATAACATCTCAGTTAAAATCTTAGTAATTCTGCTGTAAATTAAATCCAATGGAGATGATAATCATGAAAGAGAAGAATAGCGACAGGACTTTATCAATCGGCACTTATCTCGGCTATGGGATTGGTTCAGTTGGCACCGGTATATTTTCAACAGTGCCCGGTTTGCTGCTTTTAAGCTTTATGGTCCGCTATCTGCAGATCCCCGCTGTTCTGGCCGGGACTGTAATCTTGATTCCCCGGCTCTGGGATGTCATTACCGATCCTTTCGCGGGCACTCTATCCGACCGGACTAGTAGCCGTTGGGGGGCACGGCGACCCTGGATGCTGGCCGGGTCGCTGACTTTGCCGATTGTCTTCGCCTTACTTTTCCGGGTTCCGACTCAGACTGGTGTGTCGGCAGCCTGGTATTTGTTGTTAATTTATATTCTCTGCACAACTTTTTACACGATTTATCAGGTACCTTACGTTTCGATGCCGGCTGAGATGACTGAAAGCTATAATGAGCGGACTACAATTATGTCCTTTAGGATTGCCTTCCTCACTCTTGGTATTTTAGTCGGCGGTGCGCTGGCTCCAGAATTGATTGCCGCCGGGGGCGGTGGTCGTGAAGGTTACGCCGTGATGGGTATCATCGTCGGTTTGATTCTTTTTGCAGTTATGATAGGATCCTTCTTCGGTACTGCCAAAGTTCCGGTTGTCGAGTCGGTTGCATCAACAGTGCCATTCCGGGAGCAAATGCGGGCAGCGGGAGAAAATAAACCTTTTTTCATTCTTTTTGCCGCCTATATTATCCAGGTCCTTGGCATCGGGGCGATGCTGGCTGGCGTTGACTTTTACTCTAGTTACATCCTTGGTGATGTCGGTCTGACCAGTATTCTCTTTGTCTGTTTAATCGGTCCTGCCCTGGTGACCATGCCGCTCTGGGTTAAGGTCGGCCGTCGCTTTGGGAAACTGATCGGTTATATTATTTGCACGGTGCTATTTACGGTAGGCGGTTTTTTACTGATGTTTTCCTCGCCGGATAACCTGATTTTTGTTTACCTTGTTGTATTTATCATGGGTGCCGGTTACGCCGGAACCCAGCTTTTTCCTTTTTCAATGCTGCCGGACACCATTACCGCCGATACCCTGAAAACCGGATTGCGTCGGGCAGGCGTTTATACCGGAGTTTGGACAGCGGCCGATAAGGCCGGCTTTGCAGTGGGCCCGGCGATTTTTGCTGCCATCCTGGCCTTTACTGGTTTTATGGAAACGGAAGGCGGTGTAATCATTGATCAGCCGGCCTCAGCCCTGCTTGGGGTGCGCATCGGTTTTAGCTTGCTGCCGGCTGTTTTAATGGCGCTAAGCCTCTTTTTCTTAAGACGCTATAAGCTTGATCCGGAAACGGTGGCAGCCCTGGGTGCCGCGGAGGTTGAAAAGAAGTAACCAATGGCCAAGATCTTAAAGGCCTTTAAATGTGGCTTTGCGGCGTTCCATGAATGATTTAACCCCTTCCAGCGCATCTTCGCTGGCCATGATCGGCTGCAGATCGGGTAGCAGGCGGGCAATAGCCACTTCCGCTCCCTCGTAGCGGGCAATACGGGCTGAGCGTAAGCTGGCCTGTACCCCGAGCGGCGCCTGGTCGGCGATTTTTTCGGCCAGTTCTAACGCCCGTTCAAATTGCTTGCCCGGACCGGTTACCTCCTGGATTAAGCCGATCCGAAATGCATCTTCGGCGCTGATCTCATCGCCGGTTAGCAGATAACGCATAGCATTACCCCAGCCGATTTCCTGCGGCAGACGGATTGTCGCCCCGCCGACAGGGTAGATACCCCGCTTGACCTCAATTTGCCCGAAACGGGTATCAACGGAGGCAATGCGGAGATCAGCGGCAAGCATCAACTCCAAGCCGATGGTGTAGCAGAGTCCGTGCACAGCCATGACCAGCGGCTTGCTAAGTCTTTTTTCTGCATCGAGGCCAAAGGGTTCGCAGTAGCCTTCCTCCAGCTGCGGAAAACTTCCGGAGCTGAAAACCTCAACCCATTTGGCCAGGTCAAGACCGGAACTAAAATGATCGCCGTGGGCAAAGAGCAGACCGCAGCGTAATTGCTCCTCTTGGTTCAATTTGCCCAAAGCCCCTGCCAGTTCTAAATACATTTCAGGATCAAAGGCGTTCATCTTCTCCGGCCGGTTTAGGCCAATTAGCAAAACGTGCTCTTTAACTTCTACAGTTATTTTCACCAACGAAAACAACCTCCTTATTGCTAAATGATCACTTGCCTGTAATTCACTAAAAGCGCTTAGGATAATGGCCATAACCCCGGCATCGGAAATAATGCCGGGTTCCTTTCTAAAAACATTTTAACCTGCCAGCCTGGGATGTATAATAAAGCATAATCTATTATAGCTTTATAACGATAGCTAAGGCAAACTAATGCTGCCGCATGGCAGCCCGAAGAAAAAGGGGGACCCAGAAATGAGAGATTCGAAGAAATTTCTCCTGCTACCGTTAGGGTTTGTGCTTGGCCTGTTATTAATCCTGACCCTGGGAGGTTGCGGTCAAAACGGTAATGATTTAAGTCTTCCGGATGATCCTTCGGAGGAGGTAGAACTTCCGCCAGAGATTGCAGTTCTTTCCGAGTTTGCCCCTTACCGGCTGGAGCCGGTTGAGATTGTTCCTTCGCTTGAACACCCACCGATAGCCCCAGACTTAAGCAATGTGTATGTACCGATGACCTTATCGGCCGCGCAGCGCGAGCATTTGGCCACAGATGGTTTTGTAGTCAGCCCCGGCCTGCAGGAAAAAGAGTTTTTCACCCTCTACGAAAAAGCACGTTACGAGAATATCCCGATCTTTATTACCAGTGATTCACTGCTCCACGTTTTTCACCTGCTCTTCAGCAAGACTCTGCGCACGGCCGAGGCCGAATATTTTTACCCCCTCTTAAAGGGCTTAAATGAAGCCCTGGTTGAAGAGCTGAGCCTCTACTACGGTGAGCTGAAAGGGGGTTCCTGGGAGCTGCCCGCCCGTCACGCCCTTGCTTTTGTCAGCCTTGGCGCCAGGCTGGCCGATCCTCAATTTACTGTGCCTGCTGAAGCCAAAGCCCTGGTTGAGGCTGAGCTGGCCCTGATTGAAGAAGCAGGGGGTCTTAAGCCCTCACCCATCTTTCCCGGCTACATCATGGGTGAAGATTACTCACAGTACATCCCCCGCGGACATTACACCAAGAGTGATGCTCTAAAAGCATATTTTAAGAATATGATGTGGTACGGCCGGATGACCTTCCGGCTCTTTGATGAAGATGAAACGAGGTCGGCCCTGCTGCTGGTCCGTGCCTTAAGACACACCCATGTTTTTGAGCGCACGGCTCTCGAAACCTGGGCTGATCTCTACAACCCGACCGCTTTCCTGGTTGGGCGCAGCGATGATTTAACGATTTTTGATTACCTACCCCTGGTTGACGAGATTTATGGTACCGATCCCTCCCTGGCCGATCTAACCGCCGAAGAAAAATTGCAAAGTTTTATCAAAGCTACTGATGACCTGCCACCTCAGCAGATTTTAGGGCTCTCCTTAACCGGAATCGAGCCCGAGCTAACCCTTGATAAGGGCTTACGTTTCATGGGCCAGCGCTTTGTGCCCGATGCTTATATCTTTACCAACCTGACCTATGATCGGGTCAGTGATCTTGAACACCGGCGCGGCCTGCCGATGGGGCTCGACCTGATGGCGGCGATGGGTTCTGACCGGGCTTATCAGCTGCTGGAACAAATGGGTGAATCTGAATATAAGGATTACCCCGAAAAAATGGAAAAGATGCGCCAGTGGACTGCTTCGCTGACTGAACAGGAATGGACCGAGACAGTGAACAACGCCTGGCTCTATTCATTCTACCCCCTGCTCGAGTCTTCCGGGGCCGGTTATCCCGCTTTTACGCGTTCCACAGCCTGGCTCGACAAACAGCTGCACACCTGCCTCGGCAGCTGGGCCGAGTTAAAGCACGATACGATCCTCTACGCCAAGCAGAGCTATGCTGAGATGGGAGATGGCTGGGCACCGAGCCCGCCAGACCCGCTGCCGGCCCGCGGCTATGTGGAACCGGTGCCGGAATTCTACGCCCGCCTGGCCGCCCTGGCCGGGATGACCCGTGAAGGCCTTGCTTCAAGAGACCTGCTCAGTGAAAAGGATTCCGAAAGCCTCCGGGCAGTTGAATACCTGGCTCTGGATTTGAAAAAGATGGCTGAAAAACAGCTGACCGGTGTGCCGCTAACTGAAGAAGAGCATTTACAGATCCGTTATTACGGCGGGCAGCTCGAGCACCTGGTGATGGCTGCGGCTGATCTGCCAGAAGAAGAACAGGGCAGTCCCGGTTACATGGATGAAGAGCCGCAGGCGGCAGTAATTGCCGATGTGGCCAACGATATCGCTTATGATGGCCCCGATTTTTCCGGCCAGGCAGTGCTTGAAGTAGGGGTGGGGAGGATTAACGAAATTCATGTGGTAGTGCCCCTGGTCGAGGAGGACGGCTCGCTGACCCTGCAGGTAGCAAAGGGTGGCGTTTTTTCCTATTACGAATTTCCCTGGCCGGCTAAAGATCGCCTGACCGATGAAAAATGGCAGCAAATGCTGGACGATGGCAGCGCTCCTCAACCGCCGTTTTGGATAGAAAGCTTTTATACCACGGAAAGTGAAGATCACGATCTCTACAGCTCGGTCTACGCTTTCCAGAAAGCGCTTGTTAATGCGCTCTTTTATGTTGATGACAGCTACTTAAAGTCGGATTACTACCAAGCGGCGGATGATGCCGCCTTAGAGGCGATCAGGTCCGAAATAGCCGGTCTGAAGCCGCAAAAACAGTTCGAGGGTCGCCAGCTAGTTGGTTCCAGCTACCGTTCCTTTGACCGCCAGGCGTCTGACCTGGCAGTGGTCACAGTGCGCGAAACCTGGCAAGATACTCTTTACCGTTACGAAATGGAGCAGCATCCCTACTATACCGGAGATGAGAACGATATGATCGCGATTGGCCGGCGCGGGCCCTATAGTATTGATCTTACCTATACCCTGAAACGGGTTGAAGATGGTGGCTGGG
>VGTO01000090.1 GCA_016874655.1 Bacillota bacterium
ATTCCGTGCAGCCTGGCCCGATCTACTGGAAGAGATTAAAAAGCGGCAGAAAACCACTGCCGCCTGGCTTGAGCCGGCCAACCTTGCTGATTGCCGGGGGCACATGGTTAAGTTGCTGTACGCTCCCGAATACGATATTCACCGCCTGAGAATAATGGAAGATCATCACCGCAAACTACTTGAAGCAGTACTTTCAAGTTTTTTCAGCCTCGAGATGCAGGTTAAGGCCGAAACAGGAGAGCAGCCAGCTGCCATGCACAGGCAGGAAATAGGGTTCGCTCCGCACCAGGATGAGTCTCCGCGGGTGAAGGAAGTAATAAAAATGCCGGCGAAAAAAGAGCAGAAGAGTTCGCCCGCTTCTGCCCCTGTTTCAGCTTCGGAACAAAAGGGTATTGGTGCAGAAGAAGCGCAAAGGATTTTTGGCGGAACAATTATCGATCAATAAAAATATAGTTTAATAAAAAGGAGGTTTTGCCTGATGTCAAATGGTGGCATGAATAAGATGATGAAACAGCTGCAAAAAGCTCAGGCTGAAATGGGTCGCATGCAAGACACCATTGCCGCTAAAACCGTTGAAGCCACGAGTGGTGGCGGTGCAGTCAGAGTGGTGGCCAGCGGCACAAAGAGCCTTATCTCCCTGAAGATTGATCCCGAAGCCATCAGTGAAGATAATCGTGAAATGCTGGAGGATATGATTGTTGCTGCTGTCAATGAAGCTTTTAGAAGGGTTGACGATCTGGTGGCAGAAGAGATGCAAAGGTTGACCGGTGGACTTAACCTGCCGCCCGGTATGTTTTAAAATGGCCTACCCCGGAGCGCTGAAGAGGCTGGTTGAAGTACTTTGCCGTTTCCCTGGAATTGGTCCCAAATCGGCACAGCGTCTGGCCTTTTTTATCCTCGGCTGCTCCCGGGAAGAGGTGGTTGCTATTGCCCGGGCCATGGTTGAGGCAAAAGATAAGCTCGATTATTGCCAGATTTGTGGTAGTCTTTCCGAGAGTGGTCTTTGTCCATACTGCAGTGATACCGGACGGGATCAGTCCTTACTTTGCGTTATTCAGGAGCCACGAGATGTTCTGGTAATCGAACGCACCGGACAGTACCGGGGCCTTTACCACGTTTTGCACGGGGTCCTGTCACCACTTGACGGCATTGGTCCCGATGAACTTCATATTGATCAGCTGGTTAGGCGCATTATGGAAGAAAAAATCAGCGAGGTAATTATCGCCACCAACCCGAATGTTGAGGGCGATGCAACGGCCGGTTACCTGGCCCGGATGCTTAAGTCACATCGGGTGCGAGTTACCCGTATCGCTTTCGGGTTGCCGGTGGGTGGTGACCTTGAATACGCCGATGACCTGACCCTCAGCCGGGCTCTTGACGGCCGCCGTGAAATGTAGCTATAATTTGCCTTTTAGCGCTCCATTAACGATGGCCGGCAGATGCGCGTAATCTTCCGTCGGCAGGTAATGTGCGGCCACTTCATCAAAGAGAATGTTCGCCGAGGCGGGCATTTCTTCATCTCCGGGCCAGATGGTAAAGCAGAGCGGCACGCGCGGCAGAACAGTAATAACCATTCTGATGCCGCTCATTTTCTGTTCAATGCCGCCCAGAGCAACAGCAGCCGTTACGAAATCTTCAGGGCGCTCACTATAACTTTTGAGAAAAGGGATGATTGCCCTTTTATTGAAGGGGTCAATATAGATGTCGCCACCCGGCAGGTGACGGAAAGAGATCCAGCGTCCGGTCAGTGGGGTACCGTCCGCGTTTATCAGGTAATGGAGGATAATAATGGCCAAATAAATCGAGGCTTCCTCTCCGCTTGCTTTCCACACCCGACCATCAGGATGAGTAATTTTGTATTCTTCTCCAAGCATGCTGATCTGCAATGCTTTATGCTTAGCTAACCACATAGTGCCTGACTTTTCAGCTGTTGCTGATGGGTCCAGCATGGCAAAATTATCTTTCGCCTGCTTCAGGGTTTCTTCCAAATTAAAATAGCTGCGCTTTTTTTCCATTGTTACTCCTCGTCTGCCAACACTGAAAAATGAAATTAATTTTCTTTGCTGTAGGTGTCAAGCTCAGCAACGAATGCTCTAATGGCGCTGTTGACCTGATCCGGTTTTTCCAGCATGACCATGTGTCCTGCTCCTTCAATAATCTCGATCCTGCTCCAGGGAATATTGTCAGCCAGAAAGCGACTGTATTTAACCGGAGTCAGCCGATCATCTGTTCCGCAGAGGATCAGGGCGGGAACGCTAATCCGGGGTAGTTCGCTGCTGATATCAAAGCGGTCGCAGGCATTTAAATCGGCATAATAGACAGAGGCGGCACATGCGGCAACCTCTTCCCTTCCCCGGACCCTAAGTTCATCCTCTGCTGCCGGGCTGTAAAGAAAGTCAACAAAGTCAGGAGGCACCTGCCCTTCGCGCAAGACATCAAGAATGGCGGGCAGCACCCTTAAACGACTGCCGGTGCCGATCAGGATCAGGCCCATCGTGTGATCCGGGTAGTGGATGGCATAATCAAGGGCGATCGCCCCACCCAGTGAATGACCGGCCGGGATGAACCTTTCGATTCCGATTTCCTGCGTGAAGTCATGTAACCAGTCACGGTAGGCAGAGACTGAATGCAGCGCATCCCCTTCAGATCTCCCATGGCCGGGCAAATCAACCGCCAGCGGGTTAACCGGGTTTTGCAGGTTTTTAAGCTGATAGAGCCAGTGATGATGGCCGCCTCCGGAACCATGGCAAAAGATTACCGGGCTGCCCTCAAGGCTGTTATCACCGGCATAGTATACTTTTCTGTTGTGAACCATAACAAAAGGCATCTAATCTGATCCTCCCTGCTTACTGAAAGATAAGTACTGTAGATCATTAATTCTTGACCTTAGCCTGCTTATCCTGCTCCCGCCTGCAGCTGATCGCTCGCAGGTGACTTATGGGTGGCTCACTTGCGGGTGTCTCGCGGTTGACACTATACCGGGTGTTTGTTATGATCATGGCAATCTATTTCAGAAGCAATACGGGAGGACAGCATTTTGCAGAATGACAAATTCTCTTATGAGGGACTGACTTTCGATGATGTGCTTCTGGTTCCCGCTCACTCCAAGGTTATACCCCGCGATGTTGATCTAGCAACCCGTTTAAGTCGCAATATAAACTTAAATATGCCCCTGCTTTCAGCGGGGATGGATACGGTTACTGAATCGCGCATGGCTATTGCCATCGCCCGCGAAGGCGGGATCGGGGTCATCCATCGCAACATGACCGTAGAAAAGCAGGCGGAAGAAGTAGACAAAGTTAAACGCTCAGAACATGGAGTAATCACTAATCCTTTCCGTCTTTCTCCGGAACATACTTTAAATGACGCTGCCGCCCTGATGGAACGCTACCGGATTTCCGGGGTGCCGGTAACAGTTGGCGAGAAATTGGTTGGGATTATTACTAACCGCGACCTGCGTTTCGAAGATGATTACACCCGTCCGATCTCAGCGGCGATGACCAGTGAACAGCTGGTTACCGCTCCGGTTGGCACCACCCTCAAAGAAGCCCAGGAAATTCTCCGTCGCTATAAAATTGAAAAGTTGCCCCTTGTCGACGATCAGTTCCACCTAAAAGGGCTAATCACCATCAAGGATATTGAAAAAACAATTCAGTACCCCCGCGCTTCCAAAGATACGAACGGCAGGCTATTGGCGGCTGCGGCTGTCGGTGTTGGACGCGATGCTGTTGCCCGGGCTGAAGCGCTTGCTGAAGCAGGAGTGGATCTGATCGTAGTCGATTCTGCGCACGGACATTCACAACCTGTTCTCGATACTGTAAGAGAGATTAAAACACTTTTTCCGAATATCGATTTAATGGGCGGGAATATTGCTACAGCTGAAGGTGCGCGTGATCTGATTAAGGCCGGGGTAGATGCTGTAAAGGTTGGTGTCGGGCCCGGCTCGATTTGCACAACCCGAGTTATAGCCGGTATTGGAGTCCCCCAGATTACCGCAATTTATGAATCGGCCAAGGCTGGCCGGGAATTAAATGTTCCGGTTGTAGCTGACGGCGGGATCAAGTTTAGTGGTGATATAACCAAGGCCCTGGCTGCGGGAGCTTCAACGGTGATGATTGGAGCGCTATTAGCCGGCACTGAAGAGAGCCCTGGTGAATTAGAAATATTCCAGGGACGCAGTTATAAAGTTTACCGTGGTATGGGTTCGCTTGGGGCGATGAAAGACGGATCCCGTGACCGCTATTTTCAGGAATATGAACAAAAATTGGTCCCTGAAGGGATTGAAGGACGGGTGCCCTTCCGGGGAACAGTGGGTGATATGGTCTTCCAACTGGCCGGGGGCCTCAAAGCGGGGATGGGCTACTGCGGAGTCTCGACCATTACCGAGCTGCAGCAGAAAACCCGCTTTATCAGAATATCAGGCGCCGGCCTGAAAGAGAGTCACCCGCATGGGGTCCAGATTACCAAGGAGGCTCCCAATTACAGCTTTTAGATGATCAACCGGTCCGCCAGCGCAGGCTGCCTGGGCCTGCGTTTTTTATTATGCACAGTTTAATTGCTTCAAATACGATTTTAAGCAACACACAAATAGGGAGTGTTTAAGTCGCGAGGGTTACTGATTACATTAGAAGGCATTGACGGTTGCGGGAAAAGTACCCAGGCCGATTTACTCTGCGATCGCCTAATCAGGGAAGGATATTCTACGGTAATGATCCGCGAGCCTGGTGGCACTGCGGTTGGTGAAGATATCAGGCAGGTTATCCTTGACAAGCACTATTTGCTAACCCTGGGGGCTGAACTGCTCCTCTACATGGCAGCCCGCTCAGAGCTTACCGGACAGGTGATCATTCCAGCGCTGGTTGCCGGTAAAATAGTACTCTGTGATCGCTTCACCGACTCAACCCTTGTCTATCAGGGTTATGGCGGAGGTGCGGATTTAAAGGTCATCCGTGCGTTGAACCGTTTTGCTGCCCGCGGCATCACCCCAAAGCTAACATTCCTCTTTGATCTAAAGGCCGAAGAGGCTGCTGCCCGTCGCACCGACCGGGCCGATCGGATGGAGAGTAAAGATCTATACTTTTACAGGCGTGTCAGAGCCGGTTATTTGCAGCTGGCTCGTGCCGAAATGAAGCGGTTTAAGGTTGTCGATGCGACAAAAAGCATAGATCAGATCGCTAAGCTGGTTTGGTTTGAAACAAAATCATTAATTGAAAATGCGGGGATCAGTTAACCATTGTTAAACGTCAAAAACCTCATCGGTCAGGAAGAACTGCGCCGCCTTTTAACTTCTACCCTTGAAAGTGGTAAAATAACCCATGCCATCCTACTGAGAGGTCCGGCCGGTAGTGAGAAAAGAAGTTGGGGGCGTCAGTTGGCTAAAACCTTGTTATGCCAGGAGAGGACAACAACCGAGCCTTGTCTGAAGTGTCAATCCTGTCTCAGCTTTGACCGGGACAATAATCCAGGTTTCACTAATCTAAAACCAGATGGGAAAACCCTGAAAACCGAACAGGTTAAGGCCATTAAAGAAAGCTTTTATCTAACTGGAAGCATTAAGATCTGCCTGATCGAAGAGGCTGATAAAATGACAGCTGAGGCTTCCTCATCTCTGTTAAAAATTTTAGAAGATCCTCCTGCCGGTTTAACCTTTATCCTGCTGGTGGAGCAGCCCGGCCAGCTTCCCGATACTATTGTTTCTCGCTGCCAAAGTTATTACCTGCGACCTATGCCAACAGAGGAACTGGCCAGGTTTCTGGAGCAAGAAAAAGGGATGGCGACTGAAAAAGCAGCCCTGGTGGCTCGCATCAGCTCAGGCCTGCTCGGTTATGCGCTTGAGTTAGCTGCTGATCAATCCCTGGACGAACGCATTGCCGAAGCGAGAACCCTGGCCTATAATTTGGCTGTTGGTAAAAACCCGGTTCATCATCTGATGGGTTGGGCCGAACAGTTAGCCCTTAAAGAAGATCTTTTACCGGTGTTGGAGTTATTGGCCATGATTTACCGGGATGGACTGATGCAAAACCTTTGCCGCAGCGGTGATCAGCTGCAGTCCCGGGAACAATCGTTAATCTGGCTTGAAAAACTAATGCCGGGCGATCTTGAAGAGGCTATTCTATTGCTTAATCAGGCTGTATATGAGCTGGTTGCCACCAATGTCAACCGTCGCCTGCTGCTCGAAAAGACTCTGATATTGCTTCAAAGGAGGTTAACATAGATGACCAAAGTGATCGGGATACGCTTTAAACCGGCCGGTAAAACATATTATTTTGAACCGTTATCTGAATCGCTGGAATCGGCGACTCACGTTATTGTTGAGACCGCCCGCGGCCAGGAAATTGGCCAGGTTGTCATAGAGGAAAAAGACTTGCCGGATCAGGCCCTGGTTTTACCGTTGAAAAAAGTGGTACGTAAGGCTACAGAAGCCGATCTGATCAAAGTGGAAGAGAACCGTCAGAAAGAAAAGGATGCCTACAGCCGCTGTCGGGAGAAGATTATCGAGCATGGCCTTGATATGAAGCTGGTTACTGTCGAATATAGTTTTGATCGCAACAAGATTATTTTTTACTTTACCTCTGAAGAGCGGGTTGATTTCCGCGAACTGGTAAAAGATCTCGCTTCTATTTTTAAAACCAGGATTGAGTTGCGCCAGATTGGAGTACGTGATGAGGCAAAGATCAAGGGAGGAATTGGCCCCTGTGGCCGGGCTTTCTGCTGTTCCACCTTTCTCGAGGATTTTGAGCCGGTCTCGATCCGAATGGCCAAGGGTCAGAATCTATCGCTCAATCCAACCAAGATTTCCGGAGTCTGCGGTCGCCTGATGTGCTGTCTGCGCTACGAAGCAAGTGCTTATGAAGACGCTCGTGATGCGATCCCCAGGCCGGGCGACAGGGTTGTAACGCCTGATGGTGATGGACAGGTTACCGAAGTCAATATGAAGAAAAAAACAGCTCATATTAAGCTGTCGGATTCAGGTCATATTAGGGAGTTTCCCTTTGAAGAGGTTGATCTGCCATAAATAAGAGGGCGCGGAAAACCGCGCCCTCTTAAGCGGGCACTATAGTTTAGTCTTTAGCCAGTTTTTCAATACACTCGTGACAGACTATGCGGTTACCTAAATGCTTGACGTTGTCGGCATTGCCGCAGAACAGGCAGGCAGGTTCGTACTTTTTGAGGATGATTTTTTCGGCATCAACATAGATCTCAAGGGCATCCTTTACATCAATACCCAAAGTGCGTCGTAATTCAATAGGAATTACTACTCGGCCCAGTTCGTCTACTTTTCTAACGATACCTGTTGATTTCAAAGCTATTCCTCCTTTTATCAAAATGGAGCAAGGGTGGTTC
This sequence comes from Bacillota bacterium, assembly GCA_016874655.1. Classification (GTDB taxonomy): domain Bacteria; phylum Bacillota; class Dethiobacteria; order DTU022; family DTU022; genus UBA993. Next base: position 7,345 of record VGTO01000090.1, read on the forward strand.
GGACATTATACCAGTAATTTACATGGTAAGTCAATAGTTATTTTCCCTAAATACTCAACTTTACAAAAATATTACATGGATTTAGATGGGCTATTGTCTAATAATCTGTACAAGATGCAAATTTATAACAGTTAGCTTTTTACGGATTTGTATTGGCATGGAAATAAGCAGTAAAAACTCGAAAAAACCCGTCTTGCTTGACACTAAGGGCTGCTCTGATATAATAACCACATCTTTTAGAAGCATTGAGGAGGCCTTTCCGTGGCAGGCAATAACACATTTTACATAACAACCCCGATCTATTATCCCAGTGATAAACTGCACGTTGG
>VGTO01000091.1 GCA_016874655.1 Bacillota bacterium
TGCCGCGCCGGTGCTATCCATGGCCAGCCCTAAAGGCAACATGGCGGCGATCAGGAAAACAGCTTTCCACTCAATCGAGCGGTAGGCATCTTCGGCACTCAGGCAGCGGGTGATGATCATCAGCAGAGATCCTGCAATGGCGGCCACATAGATTGGAAGCCAGTTTAAAATGACTACGGCCAGCACGGAGGCCATTATCAATCCAGCCAGTGGCGCTTTGCCGGTGGCCGGCTTTTTCCGGTAATCAATGTTCAGAATCACAAAATCGTTGTCCTGCGCCAGAATTTGAAACTTTTCAGTTGTTCCGTAACAGAGCAGGGCATCTCCAAATTGCAGCGCTAGATCATTAAGGCTGGTCCGGTAGGCCCGGTTGCCACGCCAGATTGCCAGGACCGAGATGCCGAATTTTTCACGAAAGTTTAGCTGGCGTAAAGTTTTACCGGTTAGAGCTGTATGTGGTGAAAGCATTATTTCTACAACGGTCAGCGATTCGGTCTCTAAGTCTTTTAAATCAATGGCTGGATTGCGGTCAACGATTAGTGTTTGATGTCCACGCAGGATCTCAATATCAAGCGGGCGGCCTTCAACCACCAGTAAATCATTTTCGTTTATTACAGTCTCAGGGTCGGGCATTAAAAGCTCTTCGTTGCCTCTGATAATATTCAAGATAGTGATGCCATATGCCTTTGCCAGGTGCGCCTCTTTTAGTGAACTGCCACTTAATGCCGACCCTTCCGGGACACGCAAATAAAGCAGCCGCTCCTCCAGCTGGTAAAGCCCGGGATTGCAAGTTCCTTCAGTGCAAATTGCGCTATCTTCCTGTAGTGTTTTTAACTTTTCGGTCTTGCCTCGGAAGAGCAGGCGATCGCCGATTTCAAATACCGTATCGCTAAAATTTGTGCGGCGGATTTTTTCACCACGCCGGTAAGCCAGCAGGGTAAGCCCTAAATTTTGACGGGTATTAAGTTCAACCAGTGTTTTCCCCTTGAAGAGAGATTTTTCATCTACCACGATCTCGATCAGGCCGATTTGTTCTGAAAAGAGGCAGGAGCTGTCGGGGCTTTCTTCTTCAATCATTACTAACGGTTTACCGCTTAGTTCGTCAATCATATCAAGGCGACCTAAGACAAGCAGACGATCTTCAGCTTTAAGCTGTAATCCAGGTTCAGGAATAAGATGGTCTCCGTCATCGCGCATCACACTTAATACATTGAGGCCGAGTGCTCTGCCGAAACGGCTGTCGCTCATTTTTTTGCCATCCAGCGTGTTGCCCACAGGGATCGTGAGCAGGGCTAACCGTTCCTCTAATCCGTAGTCTTTCCGGTAGTCTCGGCCAGGCGAAACTGCTTCCACCGAAGGGCTTTTTCGCTCAGGCAGAATTCGTCGGCCTAACAGCAGCATATAGATGATCGATACTACTAAAATGGCAAAACCAACCGGGGCGAAGTCAAAGAGGCCGGGTGGGCGTAAGCCTTGTTCACGCAGGAAGTCGACGACTACCAGGTTGGAAGAGGTGCCAATTAAGACGATCATCCCGCCAATGGTTGTTCCGTAGACCATTGGCAGCAAAAGGCGTGAAGGCATTTTACCACTACGCCTGGCCATATCTAAGGTAACGGGCAAGAAAATCGCGGCCACGCCAACATTAATCACAAATGCTGATACGGCGGCGGTGCTACTCATGATCGCCGCCAGCAGGCGACTTTCGCTTTTGCCGGCGAGGCGCAGCAATTGGTCTGCCAGGCGGGAGGTAACCCCGGTGCGGGCCAAGCCGGCTGATAGGATAAAAACCGCCCAGATCGTAACTACCGCCGGGTTGGAAAAGCCGTGAATGCTTTCCTCAGGTGTGACCAAACCGGTAACTACGAGCAGCACCAAAACAAGGAGGGCAACCAGATCAGCGCGCAGCAGTTCGGTTACGAACAATACGATGGCCAAAAAAAGAATGCCAAAGGTCAGGGCGATCTCAAAGGTCATTTAAAGGTGCGCTCCTTAATAGTAAGTCAATCAATGATCACCAGGATTATTAAACAAGAAGAGTTAAGCCATTATGATCGGTTAACTCTTCTAATCTGTCAGATTGTTAGCTGCTGTTGAGAACAGCAGAAGCAGTGATTACTTGGCAAGAAATTTCTTCAAGAAGCCTAAGATTAAACCCATGATGCCAAACTGATTACTTTGCTGTTGCGGTTGGTTGCCTATCATGCCCATTACCTGCGAGAGAAGGTCATTTACAGTACCCTGATTGCCCTGGGCCTGCTGCTGGTTACCAAGCATACCAAGAACCAGTGGAGCCAGTTGCACTAACAGGTTAGATACCTGGTTGTTTTGCAGGCCAACTTTGTTGGCCAGATCTGTCTGAACATTTTCCTGCTGACCGGCAAAAATATGTTGCAAAATCTTCGACCCATCGCTGGTATCTACGTTTTTGAAAAACCCAAGCAGATCGCTAACCGGATCATTTTGGTGTTGTTGCAGAGCGTTTTGCAGAGACTGTGCACCTTCAGGACTACTGGCATTTTGCTGCAAGGCTTTTAGGAGCATGGGCAATGCGGTTTGGGTCACCTGTTGAGCCTGTTGGGGCTTTGTACCGGCATTGGTACTCAGTTGCTGGTAGACACGGGGGTCACTTAACTGTTTTGCAATGATATTCATAATATCCATCTATGTTTGCCTTCTTTCCAGTTTAGTATAAAAATTCACCTTAATTATATAACAAAACATTAGATGAGGGTAATATATTTTTGGCCATCAGATTGTTTTGATCCGATGAAGTATTGTTTTGTTGATATTTACATGTAAGATAAATGCAAGTATAATTTATAAATATAAGTGTTTTGTAAAGTAGGTTTTCATCATGCCCCAGCTCTCAATTTATCTTGATGCGGAGACGATCAAAAAGATCGAAAAAGCAGCTGCAATTGAGAATACATCAATTTCAAAATGGGTCAGCGCCAGGTTAACCGGGCATCTAGAGAATAAATGGCCTGATAATTACTCTAACCTTTTTGGGTCAATTAAGGATGATAGTTTTTGCGTTGAATTGTTAAAAGACTAAAAAATTGGAGCCGCTGGCAAACCTGGAAATACTTAAAGGAGATCAGATGGTTATTAAAAATTATCCGAATTTTATCCGTGTTGTAATTGGACTTCTACTGTCTGTGGCAGGAGGGGTTGCCTTTGTTTTGGCTTTTCCTCCTTATGAAATATGGCCCCTGGTATTTATCGGTTTTGTGCCTGTTTTGGTGGCTCAATACCGGATCATGCCGCCGAAACTCACTTCGTTGGCTTCGGCCACAGCAATTGCTGTTTGGTTGCAGGGCTATCTGGGGCCGGTCTTTGCCCCGGTCGGTACCTTTATGGTCTGGCTGCCGCTGATGGCCTTTGTCTTGAGTTTTATATTTGACCGCGGGCAGCGGAGTTTTCACGGTGCTACCGGGTACCGCTGGTTTGTCATCGCCGGGGTAATCTCCTGGGCAGCGATCGAAATGATCAGGCTCTTTTTACCGATCGCCGGTACCTGGGCCTTCATTGCCTACCCGCTCTACCGTCAGCTATGGCTGATCCAACCGGCCTCAGTCTTTGGGATTATCGGTACCGGAATGCTGGTGATGCTGGTAAATCATGTACTGGCCCTGCAGGTTATCGGCTGGCATGATCGCCGGTGGGTGCCTGATCACAGCGCTCAAAACAGTGAGCAGCAGTCTTTAAGGCCTGGCCTGCAGCGCCGCTGGGCTTTAAGCGGTGGGGCAATTGTTCTCGGCTGGTTGGTTTTCAGTTTGGTTCTTCTGAACATCCCGCTGAACACCCCTTCAGTTACAGTAGGTGCCATTCAGCCTGCAGTTTCACCGATTATCAGCGCCAACCAGGGAATTGATGTTGCTCCGATCCATAGCCGCATGGTCGAACAAACTGTCGAGGCGGCAGAAAAGGGAGCTAAGTTTATCGTCTGGCCTGAAGGCGCCCTTAACTGGGATCCCCAGGTCGAGGACCGCCTTAACCTGGCGGAGCTGGCTTCTGAAACAGAATCCTTTCTCGTCCCCGGTTATGTAGTTGTGGTCAACGAGGAAGGTTTCAGGAATGAAGCAACTGTCATTGACCCGGATGGGAATTTTTTAGGTGTTTTTGGTAAAGATCACCCGGTAGTGTTCGGCGGGGAGACCAGTCTCAGCCGCGGCACTTACCCTATTTATGAAACAGAGCTGGGTAATCTGGCTACGATTATCTGTTACGATTTAGATTATACCGATACTACCCGCAAGATGGTGGCCCGGGGCGCCCAGCTGATTGGGGTTCCTTCCAATGATTGGGGCAGTATCGCGGACAAACACTATACCCACGTTGTATTCAGGGCGATTGAAAACAGGGTGGCCATGATCAAGGCCGATGGAGGCTACAATTCGGCAATTATTGATCCCTATGGGCGTATCCTGGCGCTGGCTGTTTTTCCGGAAGGTGGCGAAGCCACTCTGGTAGCCGACCTGCAGCTCGGCAGCGGGCGGGGAACAGTTAACACCCACTTAGGAGACTGGCTTGGCTGGCTGGCCTTAGCCGGACTGGCCTTTTTCACTTTCGGCAGCGGCTGGCTGATCAAAAAGTGCAAGCAATAAGTTTATAAGCTAAGAGTCAAGCTCCTTACTTATAAATCCATCTTCGATTCAGAATATAGCTTTCTTGCTTATTCGCATAGAAATTTCGAATGGCTAAATGCTCGATTAAGTATAATTCACTGAGATGCCTAAGTGATGCCGGTTTATCAGTATTAACTTTGAAGGAAAGAGCCTCTCGCCACCTACTCAAAGAACTCGAAATAATTTTCCCTGTTAATTGTTTTAAATTCTGTCCGTTGGTAAGAACTCCTGAAGCGCTCTGCGGTTGCTTTTTTCATTTTGTTGCGGCCCCAATTTAGCTCATAGGCGTAAAATTTTCCATCATATTCTTCAATGTAGTCAATTTCCCTGCCGTCGTGGGTTCGCCAAAACCATAGGTTTCGCTGCTGCTCTTGAAGCTGTATATGTTTTAGTCTTTCTGCAATCATAAAGTTTTCAAAGAGGGCGCCTGTGTCGCTGCGTAAATCAAGGGGTTGAAAAGCGGAAATAATGCTGTTTCTGATGCCCGTATCATAAAAGTATAGTTTTTCTTTGCGCGCTATTTCATTGCGCTGATTGCGGGCCAGTGGTTTTTGTCTGAATATAACAAAGGCTTTCTCCAGCAGATCCAGGTATCGTTCAATAGTCTCTCTACTGGTATTTAGTTTTGATGCAATTTCGTTGCGAGAAACTTCTGAGCCCAGTTGAAAAGCGATCAGTTGCAAGATGTTGGTCAACAGTTCCGGTTTTTTTAAGTTTTCAAATTCTAGAATATCCTTGTATAGATATTTTGAAGTAAGGTTCGTAATTAATGTTTCTGCCGCAGTCTCATTCTTTTCAATAATTTCGGGGTATAGTCCGTAGCGCATGAAGAAAGGAATAAGAGCATCAATCTCATGGGGTTTGTATAACTGCTTAATTTCTTTGAGGGAAAAAGGCAGCAGCAAATACTCAAGGCCCCTTCCGGTAAGTGGTTCATTAATACTGTTTCTGAGCTGAAAACTGCTTGACCCGGTGGCAATCACCTGAACCTGGGGCATTGTATCGTGAATTATTTTTAAAGTCAGGCCGATATTACTTATTCTCTGAGCTTCGTCAATGACTATGATTTCAGCCTTCCCAATAAGTCGTTTAAGCAGAACCGGCTCCGGGTTCTCAAAACTCTGGGCAACAGAAGGGATGTCGCAGTTAAAATAGTCATTTTCTGCATTATGCGTCCTTAATATTTTTTTTGCGAGAGTTGTCTTTCCTACTTGGCGGGGGCCGTAAATAGTAATGATTTTGCCTTTATAAAGCCAGTGTTCAATCAGCGGTTCTAAATCCCTCTTGATTTCAATCATTTTGCCCATACCCCCTGCGGATAACATACCGCCAGTTTAACATAGATAAGCCTTTTGAACAACAAAAATCTTAAAAAACGCAGGATATCCTGCTTTAATATACAGAAAAACGCAGGTTAACCTGCAATATTTGTGTTAATAACGCAGATAGATCTGTGAAGTTAGGCGCCAGGCTCCCAACTAATAATTTCCTCTATTTTGCTACATCTTACTCTGCAAAAGCAGCACTGTTTATAGCCTCAGCCAGGGTTGGGTGGATGTGGATTATGTTCTGCAGGTCGGATAACTTTGTTCCAAAATAGATTGCGGCAATCAACTCATGAATCAGTTCGCCGGCTTCTGGGCCGATCAGTTGGGCACCGATCAGTTTTTTACCTTCTGTTTCATAAATTAGTTTAATAAAGCCCTCCAACTTGTCATCAACAATATTGCGGCCGTGTGTCCCAAAGGGGTAGCTCGTGACTTTGAAATTGTAACCGGCTTCCCGGGCCTGGGTTTCACTCAATCCTACCCCAGCAATTTCAGGTTCTGTGAAAACAGCAAAGGGGATTAATCGGTCTGCTGGGCTGATCGCTTTACCGTCAATCAGGTAATTAGCTAACAGGTAGCCATCGTGCCAGGCCTTGTGGGTAAACATGGGGCCGCCAATAATATCGCCAATCGCCCACACTCCGTCGGCGGAAGTTTTAAAGTGATCATCAACAATAATAAAACCCTTCTGATCGGTTTTTATACCTGCCAGCTCAAGATTTAAAAGGTCGCTGTTTGGCGCCCGGCCAGCGGCGATCAGCAACTTCTCTGCACTGTACCGGATCAGCTGGTTGTTATTTCCCGTTTCAACAAATATTAAATCGCCTTCCCGGCCTACCCTGTTTACACCGGCCCCGGTAACAATCTTCACCTTTTCGTTATCAAGCACCGAGCTGATCTCAGCAGCAATATCCCGATCTAGTTGAGGCGCCAACTGTTGGTTGCGCTGCAGGATAGTTACATCCACCCCTAAACGGGCAAAGAGCTGAGAAAACTCCAGGGCAATCAGACCGCCGCCGATGATGATTAGGCTTTTCGGCAGTTCTTGTAGCTCCATCACTGTAGTTGAGGTCAGGTAATCAACTCTTTCCAGCCCTTCAAGCGCTGGGATTAAAGGCCTGGCCCCGGTAGCGATCACTATCCGCTCAGAGCGTATTGTTTCTCCACCGACCAGCACTTTTTGAAGTCCGGCAAATGAAGCTTCACTTTCGAAAAGGGTTACATTCTTATTGTCAGCAAGGCTGTTATAACCGCCGGCTCTCATTCTGTT
>VGTO01000092.1 GCA_016874655.1 Bacillota bacterium
AGGTAGTACAGATATTAGGATTGGTTGATGTAACTTATTCTTTAAGACTTGTCCCAAGTCCTGCCACCTGATCTGAAGCTGAATAAAAAGCAATCAAGTTGTAAAATGATTAAGCAGCCCAATTCGGTGGTGCGTTGACAGCGCTCTTGCTAAATGCTAACTTAATACTATTGATCATAAAAGGGGCGAATTAAATGAATAAGCTTAAGCTGGGTCTGCCGGCCGGCAGTTTACAGAATACCACTCTCGATATGTTTAAAAAGGCCGGATATAATATTCATATCGGCGACCGTTCATACTATCCTTATATCGATGACGACGAAATCGAATGTGTGCTGATGAGGGCCCAGGAGATCCCCAAATATGTAGAGGACCAGGTGCTCGATGTGGGGCTGACCGGAAAAGACTGGATTACTGAAACTGAGGCAGATGTAGTGGAATTGGCCGATCTCAACTATTCAAAACGGGGTTTGAGACCGGTACGCCTGGTGCTGGCAGTGCCCCAGGATTCGCTTTTTCAGAAAGCCGAAGATCTTGAAGGCAAAAAAATTGCAACGGAGCTGGTTGAAACTACACGGCGCTACTTTGCAGAAAAAGGGATATCGGTAAACGTTTATTTTTCCTGGGGAGCGACAGAAGTTAAGCCGCCTCTTTTGGCCGATGCCATTGCCGAACTGACCGAGACCGGCCGATCGCTAAAGGCCAATAATCTAAAGGTAATCGAAACGCTGCTTGTCTCTACCCCACGAGTGATCATGAATCACGAAAGTGCAAAGGACCCATGGAAGCTGAAGAAAGTCGAAAACATGATCACTTTGCTGAAAGGGGCCTTACTGGCTGAGCAGAAAGTAATGCTCAAGATGAATGTACACAGCGATAATCTGCCAAAGGTGATTGACCTTTTACCGGCGCTCAGGCGGCCGACTATCTCGAATCTGTGTGCTGATAACTGGGTGGCTGTGGAAAGCGTCGTTGATGAAAAAGTTGTGCGCACCTTGATCTGTGAGTTAAAAGAAGCAGGGGCGGAAGGAATTCTCGAGTTTCCAATGAACAAAATTATACCGTAATCAATAGTAATAAGTAAATAATAAGAGGGGTGTAGATTTTGAGTAATGATAATGAGGTAACCAAATCAGGCTTAGATTGGCAGAAGCTGTACAATCCGAAAGTTCTGTGCCCGGCTGCAGCAGTTCTGCTTTTAGCTGTAATTGTCCTTGCTGTTTTACTAGCTCTGCAGATAAGCGGCGGAGGAGGGGTAACAGATGAAGTTGCTGCCGTGGTAAATGGTGAGCCCGTTTACAAGGCGGAACTCTTTGATGCCTTATACGCAACAGGTGGCAAGGATGCTCTTGATCAAATCATTGCCAGGAAGCTGATTGTTCAGGAAGGGGCCCGTTCAGGGCTGGAAATAGCTGAAGAAGAGATGGAGGAAGAGATTAATAATATCGTTGCTGAAAGTTTCGGTGGCTCGTACGAAGACTTTTTATCCACTCTAACCATGTACGGTTTGAGCGAAGAGGCTTTCAGGGAAGATGCCAGGCTTAACCTGCTAGTACGCAAACTGGCCATGGCTGAGATTGACCCGACTGAAGAAGAGGCGCAGCAATACTTTGAAAACAACCGGTCCCTCTTTGAACAGCCCGAAGAGGTTGAAGCCCGCCATATACTGGTGGAAGACCTGGAAACGGCTAACGAGGTTGTGGCTTTGCTTAATGCCGGCGGAGATTTCGTTGAGCTGGCAGCCGAGTATTCGGTCGACTTTTCGAACAAGGATAACGCAGGCAACCTGGGCTTTTTCAGCCGGGGAACAATGGTGCAGGAGTTTGAGGAAGCAGCCTTTGCGTTGGAAATAGGAGAGATTAGCACCCCGGTACAAACCGATTTCGGGTTTCATATTATCGAGCTGCTCGACTATAGGGAAGAGCAAAAGGTTGAATTTAACGCGATCAGTGATCAAGTGATGGAAAGTCTGATTGAGTCGAAGATACCCGAGGTTATTAATGCTCTCGTGGCCAGGCTTTTTGAAGCGGCAGAAATTGAATACCCGCTCGAGAAAGAGGAGTAATTATTATGCCCTGCTCGAGCGCATACGGTGTCGCCAGGAGCGGGCCAGGTAAACAGCTGCCCGGTGAGCTTCTGTCTCGGTAGAGTCGTCCAATTTCTCTAGTGTGCTGTCCTGACCACGGTACTCAAGCGCTTTGGTCAGCAGGTAGTCAGTCAGCCAGGGGTTTTTTGGTAGTAGTGAACCATGTAGATAGGTGCCGATCACATTTTTGTAAACGGCGCCTTCTTTTTTGTCCTGGCCATTGTTGCCGAAACCATATAATACCGTGCCCAGCGGTTTTAATCCCGGACCTAAGTAGGTTTTGCCGGCATGGTTTTCAAAGCCGACGAGGGTCTGGGCCGGCTGCCAGAGCGGACAGCTAATTACTGCATTACCGATTAATCTTTTATCGCCAGCCTCGGTATAGAGATCAAGTATTTCCAAACCGCTGATCTTTTCTCCCGACACAGCAGTATAGTGGTTGCCAAGCAGCTGAAATGATCCACAGACGGCGAAAACAGGCATCCCTATTTCAACTGCCTGTCGCATTTCTGCCTGGCGTTTTTTTAAATCTGCTGCCACCAGTAGTTGATCGCTATCCTGCCCCCCACCCATGAAGAGTAGATCACACCGGTCAAAGTTAATCTGATCTCCCGGTTCAATCGGGATAATTTGCAGCTCAATATTGCGCCATCGGGCCCGGCGGCTTATGGCCAGCATATTGCCCCGATCACCATAGAGGTTAAGCTGTGACGGGTATAGATGGTAAATATTGATTTGTCTGCTCATCAGCGATCCTCCCAATACGGACGACCATAGCCCATCCGGTTTAAGTGGCGGCGAATTTCGAGCATCGCTGTGTAGGTTGGCAAAATGTAAAGTTTTCCACCTGGTGGGGTAGCCTGCAAGGCGCGATGCAGAGCAGTACCGCTGTTTTCTTCAACCAAAATCTGCTGTTGATCAAGCCCGGCGTATTTAAATCGAACTGCCATATCCCAGGCCCGTAGTCCGGCTGCAAAGGTGGCGGTTAGTTGTTCAGATCTGGTTGCCAGCTGTTCAAAGTCGACATCCCATAGCCAGGAGACATCAGTACCGTCGGCTATTTTATCGTTGATTGCTACCAGGAGGGTTGCTTTTTCGGCTCTGTTTAAGATGGTGCGTAGCACCTCGTTGGCTCCAACCGGGTTTTTGATCAGGGCTATGACCAACTCTTTTTCTTTTACCGTAAAGCTTTCCATCCGGCCGAACGAGGGGTTGGCGATTTCCAGGGTCTTCACAACGGTAGCTTCCGGAATATTCAAGGCCACAGCACAGGTTAAGGCCGCCAGTAAATTGTAATAATTGTAAATTCCCGGCAACGGGCTGTTGATGTTGATCTGTTTGTCAACGGTTTTGATGGTTAAAAGGCTAGAACCGTCTGCTTTTATGGTCAGGCCGGTTAACCGGACATCGGGCCGGGGTCGTCTGAAATCGCAGGTGGGACAGTGATAGTGGCCGAGATGGGCGAAGTAAACCCGCTCATAGGTCAGCTCTTTTTTACAAAGGGGACAGGTTTTTAGATCACGACCGGTGTTCTGAAAACTGTCCTCGATCAGCTCGATTTCCAACCCATAAGTCAGCCGCTGTTTGCCCTGCAGACCGTCTAAACTGACCAATGAAGGATCATCGGCATTAACAACTTGAAATCCACCGGCTGCTTGGACTTGCAGACCGCGGCCAATCGCATCCTGGATGCGGTCAATTTCTCCATAACGGTCCAGTTGATCGCGAAAGATATTGGTAACCACTATGCCAAGGGGGCGAATATCCTGAACAATTTTGGGAAAAGCTCCTTCATCGGCTTCCATCAGGGCCCAGTCCGCCGTAATGGTTCCGCCCACTGAGGCTGCATCGACCAGGGCCGAAGCAACCCCCCAGGACATATTAGAACCAGATTGATTATGGATACAGCTATATCCGGCAGCTTTGAGGATGTTCTTTATCAGGGCGGAGGTAGTTGTTTTGCCATTTGTACCGGTTACTACCAGGACGCCTTTGAGAAGTTGGCCGGCGAGTAGTTCTGACAAATCTGGTTTAATCCTAATTGCCATTCTTCCAGGCAGGGTGGTGCCACCGCGGCCCAGTAGGCGGGTGAAGGCGATCAGCGCCTTCCCGATGACAATGGCACCGGTCTTTTTAATCTGAAACAGGCGGTTTGTAAAACCGCCTGTCTTCGCTGTGTCTTTTTGCATCGCGTTCAATGTTGAGGTTCCGTTCTTTAGAGATTGGCCATGCACTGGACCATGTCAGAGCGGGTGACGATACCTTTGAGCTTATTGTCAGTGTCAACAACCGGAACCCGGTTTATTTTATGGCGGTTCATTAGTTCGGCTACTTCTTTTGCCGGAGCATCTTCATGTACCGTATACACTTTTTTTGTCATAATCTGACTAACATCAGTTCGGTGCAAAAGGTCGAATCCTTTACGCATACTGGCCAGATCAGAAATTTCGGCATAAGGAGAGATCCAGCCTGATAAATTGGAAAGAGGCACTATACTGATCTGGTGAGCGTAACGAATAATATCCGTGTCGGAGATTACACCGAGCACTTTTTCATCTTCATCGACTACCGGAACACCGCTGATTCTTTTTTCAGCGAGCAGTTCAAGCACCGCTTTCACAGTATCGGTTTCGCGGGCGCTAAGGGCCGGTTTGGTCATTATCTCTTTGGCTGTTTGCATTATTAACCTCCTGCAGTGAGATTTATCGAATTCTGTAGCATTCTACAAGGTCCTCAAGTTTCCTGCATCACCATAAAAAAGAGCAGAATCACTAAAGCTTGTCACTGAACTCAAAAGAAAGAGCATTGATGAATATATCCTGAAAATCAGGACGGGTAGAAAGCTCCAGATGATCTACTTTTTCCGGCAGCTTTATTGCCCGCCGGCGCATAGTCTTTGAAGCAAGAGCCATGCATGAACCGTCACCGGCTGCGTTGCCAACGGCAATAATCTTCTCAGGCGGAATGGCGGGTAATAGGCCGATTGTCAGAGCGCTTTCTTTGCGGACATAGTTGCCGAAGGCACCGGCCAGCAAAACCTGATTAAGATCGCTGATCTTAAGATCAGCTTCTTTCAGGAGGATCATCAGCCCGGCATAGATCGCCCCTTTGGCCAATTGCAATTCGCGCAGATCACCCTGGGTCAAGACAATATCTTCACCGGTATCCGATTCAACAGCAGGAGTGAGGACAAATTCGTAGCCGACCTGGCTTGGTCTCAGCCTGCCCAGAAACTCTTTGGGAATGCGTTCCGGGTTTTCTTCCGGGTTAACAAAGCGGCCGGTTGGTTCGATTAATCCAGCCTGCAGCAGCGCTGCAGCGGCATCAATTAAACCGGAGCCGCAAATACCGCAGGCTGGCGCATCTTCTATTGTTATAACCTCCAGTTGACCATTACTGTAGTTCACTGCCTCGATGGCTCCGGCTGCTGCCCGCATCCCGTGCTTGATCTCTGCCCCCTCAAAAGCGGGCCCCGCCGCTGTCGAGCAGGCCATTAAGCGGCCCCCGGCTGCCAGGACCAGCTCTCCGTTGGTGCCGATGTCGATGGCTGCGCAGTTGTCTTTACGCTGGTCCATATTTGTAGCGAGGATCACCCCCACCGTGTCGGAACCAACATAACCGGCAATGTTTGGCAAGAAAAGAACCTTACCAGATGGATTAATGTTCAGACCCAGTTGTGAGGCTTCAACCTCGAGGGTTCTGCCATAGGCAGGTATAAAGGGTGCCGGCGCCAGGTAGGTTGGATCAATGCCCATGAAGAGGTGGCTCATCGTGGTATTGCCCACGGCGGTAATTTCGTAAATCCGGTCGCGGACAATTCCGGACTGCTTCAGCAATTGCCGGATGATCTGGTTTGCGGCATCAATTACTTTACCCTGCAGTTGCTTGAGGCCACCTTCAACCTGGGAGGCATGGGTGATGCGCGATATCACATCGGCGCCGTAAACATTCTGAGGGTTGGTGGCTGCCGCCATTGCTATCACAGTGGCGTTGTTCAAGTCGATTAGCGACCCAACGATCGTGGTCGTGCCGATATCGAAAGCAATCCCGAAAAGCTGGTCGCTGGTATCGCCTGGCTCCAGCGAAATAACTCTGTAGTCATCATGGACCATTGTTACTTTAAAACGGTTATTGCGCAGCAAGGCTGGTAAAGCAGTCAGTTCGCGGAGGTTTATCTGCAGGTGTTCCTGGTCTGCCGTCCTTAGCAGGCGCTCCAGGTCAGCCTTTTGATCTTTTACGGAAGGTCGCTCTAAAGATAAAGCCACTTTTTGAATCGCCGGTTCGGCTTCCAGCAGCTTCGCTCCGCTGGTCAGTGTTGTTTTTCTGCTGTGTGCATCCTTGTGCCGTGGAACTTCGACTGTTAAGTTGCTGTTAACCGGACGCTGGCAGGCTAAAACCCAGCCGGTATCGAGCTCAGACTGGGAAAGATGTTTTTTTTCAGATTCAGTGGGAGTAACTGTGTCTCCTTCAACGATACGCACCCGGCATTTGCCGCAGGTTCCTTTTCCGGCACAATCACCTTCTAAATAAATTCCACTCTGGCCCGTTGCCGCCAGCAGGTTGGTTCCAGCCTGAAGATCAATTAATTTGTTATAGGGAATATATTTTACAGTAGGCATGGATTGGAGATCCTCCAGACAAAGGAAATAGTAAAGATAAGAAAAGCAACCTCGAAGCAGGTTGCTCCTAAACATGGTGCGCCCGCAGGGATTCGAACCCCGACTTCAGGCTCCGGAGGCCTGCGTGATATCCCTTTCACCACGGGCGCCTGGCTATGATGATCCATTGCCATAATACCATCAGCCCAGGGGCAAGTCAAACAGTCCGGATTACTTTAAATAAAGGGGTAAGAAGACCAATTATCGGATCAGACCGGCGTGGATCGTGTATAATAAATATTTGTATAGGTTTAAGCCGAAGTTAGTTGATTACTAAAAAAACGGTATTCATGAACCATTAAGGTAGAATTGCATTATTGATGCAGCAGTAAAGCATTCCTGTAATGAGTGAAAACGTTCTTTGAAAAATAAATAACCTCCAGTTATGATTAATGTGTGCTAGGACACGCACAAAAATCATAAGACCGGAGGTTATCAACAATGATTAAAGCTAACT
>VGTO01000093.1 GCA_016874655.1 Bacillota bacterium
TAAATGTTCTGCCCTCAGCAGGTGTTCATGCGTAAGGGTTAAACCCTTTGAGGGAGGAGTCCAATGCCCCGCTATAGATTAATACTGATCATCATTTTCATACTTTTATTTTTCTTCTTCCTGTTCCGTGCAGATTTTTTTAAAGACTGTATTAAGATTCTTATAAGCAGCCAGGAACAGCAGGCCCCCTTGCCGGAATGGCTGACCCGTACCCACCGTTTGTCAGGTCCTTATGCTTTCGACTACATTCCGCTGGATTTTGACGACCTGGCCTTAGCTAATGGAGATAATGACATACAGAACTCTGGCACACCAGCCGGCAGTACCTATATCAACCCCAGCGGCAGCCCTTATCCACCCGGCACCCTGGCCGACATGATCTGGCAGCAAAAGCAACAGGATCAGCGCTATAGAAACTGATCCTACAGGAATCCTCTGTCAGAAAGGAGAAGTAATATTGTATGTAGTTGATGGTAATACTGTAATAGTTTACCAGCATCCCATCAGGGGCAATTACCTGCCCGGAATAGAGAATTGATCAGAAGAGGGGTGTACTGCCCTTATGTCCTATCCAATTATTGATGGCCATTGTGACACCATAAGGCTGTTTGAGCTAAACAAGAAGGATTACAGCTTTACAAAAAAGAACAACGCAGGACATATCGACCTGCCCCGCTTACAGGCAGGAGGAGTTAAACTTCAGGTTTTTGCACTCTACATCGAAGAAGAATTTAAACCGGTCGGATCGCTTAAGCGCGCCTTAATGCTGCTCGACCTGCTTCGAAAGAACCTGGAACCTTGCTGCAAGGAGATCACCTTCATCTACAGCCGTGCTGATTTAGAAAAACTCGTCTGCAGTAATAAAATAGGGGCTTTGATTAGCATTGAGGGTGGAGAAGCGCTTGAGGGTGAGGTTGCAGTGTTAAGAATGTTTTTCCGGCTTGGGGTGCGCGGTTTGGGGTTAACCTGGAACCAGGAAAATCAGCTGGCCACAGGGGTGGGCAACGGAGTTGGGGGAAGAGGGCTGACCAGATTAGGGCGCAGGGTGATTAAGGAAATGAATAGGTTGGGAATGCTCGTCGACCTAGCCCATATCAATGAAAAAGGTTATTTTGATGCTCTGGAAACCAGCAGTAAGCCGGTGATCGTCTCCCATGCCAATTCTCGCGCTCTTTGCCCTCACGAGCGGAATCTTTCTGATGATCAGCTTAAGGCCCTCGCCGCTGCCGGTGGAGTGATCGGTTTATCTTTCTGCCCCGATTTTGTAGATCAAAAAAGAGCAACCATTCAGCGGTTGCTCGATCATTTTGTGCATGTGGCAGATGTGGCCGGAGTTGACCACCTGGGTTTCGGCTCCGATTTCGACGGCATCGAAGACGTTATCCCCGGATTGGAAGATGCATCAGCGCTGCCCGGGCTGGTTGAAGGCCTAAGCAGGAGAGGCTTTGATGCTCACGAAATAGATAAAATCACCTCTAAAAATTTTCTGCGGGTCTTCGCTGACAATCTGCCTGCCTAAAACAGATCCAGCCACCGGAAACCGACCCTGATATCTGCGTCACCTTCTGCTTTGACTATAACACTTGTCCCTGCTACTGCTGCAGCCGGCTTGCTGGCTGAACCGCTTGCTGGCGGAGGGCTAACCTGTGAAGCAGCTTTGGGAAAGATATCGGGATTAGGATCAAAGCCAATTCCAAAATCATCGTAAGCCTTCTCCCAGTAATTCGCTTCTGAACCAGGACCTAGATTATTCATTGTAAAAGATTCGGTAACACTGGCACTGCCGACCACCGTCATATCCTCGAAAAGGTATCCACCCGACCAGGGGCTGCTAATATCAATATAACGCCTCAGTTCCCCACCTGTCGTTCCACTTAGCTGTGATAAACCAGCGCTTTGGGTTGTTACGCCTCCGTTGCATAAACCAGCTGAAGAAAAGAGAATCATCGATAAAGCTATAATGAAAACTAGAACAAACGGTCTTATCTTCATAGTAATCGCTTCCTCCATGTTATTGCTTCAACTTAGCTTAACATAAATCGAAGCCGGTTTCAACTTGAAGGCTGACTAAAAGTGAGTTTCAAAAACGTAATGAGATGTAGGCATAGGCTTTTATATAGATGCCACCTTAATTAGGATAATAAATGAATGTAGATACTTAAAATTTCAATTGATAAATAAGACTCGCCGGATTATTTCCGGCGAGGTCATTTTACTGGTGCGCCCGGCAGGATTTGAACCTGCGGCCTCCTGATTCGTAGTCAGTTACTCTATCCGGACTGAGCTACGGGCGCATGTGGCGGAGAGAGAGGGATTCGAACCCTCGAAGCAGGCTTTTACCCACTTAATCGCTTAGCAGGCGACCGCCTTCGACCTCTCGGCCATCTCTCCTTATATTTCGGTATCCATTGGCGGAGGGGGTGGGATTCGAACCCACGGCCCTTTCGGGTCACTAGTTTTCAAGACTAGCTCCTTAAACCGCTCGGACACCCCTCCTAAGAAGGCTTATTTAGCATGTTCAAGTATAGCAAAGGAAAAATACTGTGTCAATTGTGTTTTCTATCCGCGGCTGATCCTATCCCGTCCTCCAAAATAGGGGCGCAAAACCTCAGGGATGATGACACTACCATCTTTCTGCTGGTAATTTTCCAGAATAGCTGCCACGGTACGACCAACGGCCACCCCTGAGCCATTTAAGGTATGCACAAACTGGGTCTTCTTCCCCTGCTCCGGCCGGTAACGGATAGATGCCCGGCGGGCCTGAAAATCTGTAAAATTGCTGCATGAAGAAATTTCACGGTAGGTATTGTAAGCTGGCAACCAGACTTCCAGATCATATTTCTTAGCCGGGGCAAAGCCTAAGTCACCGCTGCACATCAGCATTACTCGGTAAGACAACCCGAGCAGCTGTAAAACTTTTTCGGCATCGTTAGTCAGTTTCTCCAGCTCATCAAAAGATTCATCAGGTTTAACAAACTTGACCAGTTCTACCTTGTTAAACTGGTGCTGGCGAATCAGGCCGCGGGTATCGCGACCGTGTGCCCCTGCTTCGGCGCGGAAACAGGCGCTGTAGGCTGCATATTTTATGGGAAGCTGTTCTGCTTCCAGAATCTCGTCGCGGTGCAGGTTGGTTACCGGCACTTCAGCCGTAGGAATCAGATAATAGTCGGTCCCTTCCACCCTGAAAGCATCTTCTGCAAATTTGGGCAGCTGTCCGGTTCCGGTCATACTGGCGGCATTAACAAGAAAAGGTGGGAAGACTTCACGGTAGCCATGTTCGGCAGTATGCAGGTCTAACATAAAAGAGATCAGCGCCCGCTCCAGCCTGGCACCGTCTCCAAAATAGAGGGCAAAACGGCTGCCGGTTATTTTTCCGGCCCGGGGAAAATCAATAATGTTTAGATTGGCGCCGATATCCCAGTGAGCCAGTGGCTCAAAGTCAAACTGTGGTTGTTCACCCCAGCGACGTATCTCGACATTATCTTCTTCGTCTTTACCGCGCGGTACTGCATCATCTGGGATGTTAGGCAGGCCCAAGAGCAGCTGCTCCATCTCGCTATCGATCTGGCGCAGTTTCTCATCAAGTTCTTTAACCCGGGACGAGACATTGCGCATCTCATCTTTTTTCTGTTGCATAGCAACAGTGTCAGCGCCCGCTTTTCCGATTTCCTTGGATACTCGGTTGCGAATCTGCTTCAGTTCTTCGGTTTCTTTCAACAGATCACGTCTTACAGCATCGCGGCTTACTATGCCTTCGAGGTCGCCAGCTTCGCCCTTATCAATCATAGCCTGCCGGACGATATCCGGGTTTTCGCGGACAAATTTAAGATCTAACATTTAATGCCTTCCCCTCACCCTCTCCCCCCAGGGGAGAGGGAGTTATTTTTCTTCTTGAACTCTCTCGACAAGTGAGCAAGCATCTGACCTTGCCTCATATAAACGGGCACAGTAAATAGCTTATTGAAACAGTTTAAGTGCTCGTCAAACTAAGGAAAAGCCAGTTATTAAATAAATACCCTATTTGGTTAAATCAGAGAGAACCCGCTTTATTTCGCTACATTTCTTCCGGCGTTTCAATCCCGAGAAGGGCCAGGCCGTTGGCAATAACCTGCCTGGTTGCCCCGATTAACAGTAACCTTCCCTGCTGTAGTTCGCCTGCACTGCTCAAAACAGGGCAGTTATGGTAGAAGCGGTTGAATTCACGGGCCACATCAACCAGGTAGCGGGCTAAAATTGAGGGACGGTAACCTTCAGCCGCAGCAATAATTTTCTCAGGTAATATCGCCAGTGTTTTGACCAAGGTTACTTCTTCCTCCTTAACCAACAACGATGACGCTTGATCACTCCAGTTTCCGTATCCCGGGCTAGCCTTTCTAAGGATACTGCAGATACGGGCGTGAGCATATTGGATGTAGGCAGCAGTTTCTCCAGAAAAATCGAGAACCTTTTCCCAGTCAAACTCAATATTTTTGATCCGGTCGTTACTTAAGTCCCCAAAACGAACCGCCCCCAAACCAACCGCTATGGCAGCTCTCTCCTTATCAGCCAGATCGGGATTTTTTTCTTCAATTATTTCCCGGGCCATAGTGATGGATCGTTCTAAAACCTCTTCCAGCAGGATAATCTTGCCGGCGCGGGTGGACATTTTTCCTTCCTTGAAACGAATCAAGCCGAAGGGCACATGAACGCAGGCCTTAGACCATTCGAAGTCCAGCAACTCCAATATTTTAAAAAGTTGCTGAAAATGGAGGGTCTGCTCGGCACCTACTACGTACAGCGAGAGAGCAAAATCAAAGGTTTGCTTTCTGTAGATAGCTGCAGCAATATCGCGGGTAATGTAAAGCGTAGCTCCATCTTTTTTACGCAGCATCACCGGTGGCAAACCATAAGGCTCAAGATCTACAATCAGGGCTCCTTCACTTTCTTCGGCGATTCCTTTTTCCTGCACCAGCTTGATCACATCGTCAAGCATTTTATTGTAATGACTTTCACCATGAAAATGCTCAAACTGAATCCCCAGCAGATCATAAATCAGGGCGTAATTTTCTAAGCTGAGCCGACGGAAGCGGGTCCAGTAATCAACCGCTTGGCTGTCATCTTCTTCCAGCTTTTTAAACCAGGCCCGGGCTTCATCATCAAGAGTGGGATCCGCTTCCGCCAGTTGATGAAATTTAACATAGAGCCGGTATAGGTAGTCCACAGGATCAGCCAGCAACTCTTCTTCTTTGCCCCAGCGCTTGAAAGCAACGATCAGCTTTCCAAACTGGGTGCCCCAATCGCCGAGGTGGTTCACCCCAATGCTGTTATAACCGAGAGCCTTGTAAATCAGGTATAGGGCATGCCCGATCACCGTTGAGCGGATATGCCCAACACCAAAAGGTTTAGCGATATTCGGTGAAGAATAGTCGATCGGCACATTGCGCCCTTTTCCAATATCGCTATGCCCGTAATGATTGCCCTGCTCCCAGATCTGACGCAGTACTTCACGCCCGTAAGCCTCTGGAGCGATAAAAAAGTTGAGATAAGGCCCACCCGCTGTCACTCTGTTCCAGTAAAGACCTTTTTTACCAGCTAATGCGGAGGCTAGTTCTTCTGAGATCTGGGTAGGCGCCTTTTTATAAGATTTTGCTAAAGTAAAGCAGGGGAAGGCCAGGTCGCCAAAATTTGGATCAGGCGGGGCTTCCAGCAGCTCTTCAATCACGGCCGGTTCAAGTGAAACATAAGTAGAGAGTAGGAGGCCGACTTCTTCTTTAAGCTTTTGCATATCTTTCTCCTTGGCGCGTTTTCACTTATTTTAGCTTAAAGAACGGTGGCTGACAATTATTATCGGTTTCTGCAGGTTTAAAATTCGGGATTAATATAATATGGCTGGCGGTAAAAGCGACCTAGAGCCGGAAAATCTGGGGGTGGTGTCCAGTTTTCAGCACTTACTAAAATAACTGCCCTCTGAACCCGACTATTCCTGAAAACAGTGAGGAAGATCGCGTCAAGGAAGAGAGTAACTTGCTGGATCTCTTTTTCATCTGCTTCCGCTCTAAACATCTCTTTAAACGAACGGTTAAAATTTATCTGTAACTGTTCGTTGGCCTCTCTCAGATCGATTACTGCTAAATCAGCCGGAATAATCGCCAATGTTGTGCGAGCTGACCGGATCAACTGCCCAAGCAGCTCTTTTAGATCCGCTTCAGCTAACTCGCTGTCAGCCATCTCCTGCATTGCCAGATAGTAACGGTTGCCGCTGACAGAAGGCACAAAAAGTGGTTTTTGCCACTCATGGGCTCTAATTGGCTGCTCAAGATTAAGCTGGCCAAATTGCTTTAGCGATTCACCTTCGCTGACTAATAGAATCTCTTCTACACCCGGGATAGCACTTGCAGTATAGATCAGAGAATTAAAGGTAATCAGGCTTTGTGTTTCGCCATTGAGAATTAAAAACTCAGGTAATAGATCCAGAGTCAGTCTGCCGGTAGATGGTTCGTATGCGGCTTCAATCCGGGCTTCTTTATCGGGAATAGTCCGGTAAAGAGCGCTGCCTCTGGCCGGTCCACGTACCAGCTCGTCCAGTGCTGCCCGCAATGGATTATCGGTAATGCTGACGGCCCTGGTCACCGGCACTAGGTTTCCGCTTTCATTACTAAAAAAAAGAGTCACCTTCGTTTCTCCGGAAGTTATTCCGGCTGAGACCGGGCTATAGAGCGGAGCAATGGAAACACCGTTCCCGTTTACGGTGATTAGTGACTTGATATCAACCAAGTCAATGTAACCGTCGTCTCCACCGATTACAACCAGGGTCGGATGACCCGAAACGAGCAATTTTTCAACACGCATAGCTACTTCCCAGTTGTTTATTTCCAGGCCGTCATGATCAAAAATCTTCATCTGCGTGTAATCTTCTTTAAAATGTCGCCAAGAGCTGGTAACAATGTGTCTGCCATCTGCTGTAAAAGCAAAAAGGGATCCGTCCTCAATATTTTTCATCCAGAGCAGATCTTCGGCCAGGTCAAAGTAGAAAAAATTTTCGCCAATCTCTTCCCGGCTGCCGTATACCAAAACCCGGTTATAGTTCTGAGGGTTGAACAGAACTGTTTGCGGCTCGATTGGCAAACCGGCACTCCACAATTCGTAACCAAGTGCATCATAAACGATCAGGCGTTTTTCCTGCATAGCCGCAATCCGACT
>VGTO01000094.1 GCA_016874655.1 Bacillota bacterium
ATATACCAAGCTGAGGTATGTTCCAACTAAATCCCCCTTCCTGAAGAAATAATTCTTCCCGGATAACTTCACACACAATCATAGCACAATGCATCATAAAGACAACGTTCTATTTTCATTATCGACAAACCTACTTTGTTTGTTTATTCCTTAATATTAAAAAGGTTTTAGCCGCACAGTGTAGAATTTATGACGCTGTGTTTCGATCAATCAGTGGCATTTCGTATGAAAGACTGCCCTGCAATATAAATCTGTAAATAGTATAATCGATAGAACACCAAAGGAGGATTACTGGATGGATAATGAACTGCTCTCAATCCTGGTTTGCCCCTCATGTAAAATATCAATGGAACAACGTGGTGACGAAGGATTTTTCTGCCTGGGATGCAGGCGCCTCTACCCTATTAAAGATGATATTCCAATAATGTTTATCGACGAAGCTAGAATACTGCCTGAGGATCAATAATGAATAAACAAGAAAAAATCGAAATAGTTTCTGCCGAACATAAAGTTGACTTGCACTGGAATGACGATCACGTATTTCCATCTGAGATTAACCCTGATCTGGAGTATCTTTGCGAGAAGATGATCGGCGAGACACTAGATGCCGCCTATCATCCCGGGGGGTTCTTCTTAGATGTCGGCTGCGGACGTGCTGTTGATGCTATTCAACTTTTAGAGCGGGGCATGAGCGGTGTTGGAGTTGAGGTTTCCGACGTCATGATTGAGGGAGCCCGGAAGGCGCTGACAGAAAAGAACCTGAGAATGCAGCTGGTCCGCGCTTTCGGCGAGAATCTACCTTTTGCCGACAATACTTTTGATGTAGTTTATTGCAAAGGAGCAATCGATCATTTCTATAACCCCCAGCTAGCAATCCGGGAAATGGCCCGTGTGACCAAACCTGATGGTTGGGTGGTCCTCAGTGTGGCAAATTTTGAGAGCGCAGGCTTTCGCCTTGGACGTTTGATCACGCAGATGCGCATCAGAAAACCTGAAGGGGTAATGCCATGGGATACCCCGGTTGATCATACGATCCGGGTTGATTATCGGGTGCTGAAAGCTTTGGTGAAGCCTTCACTGCAGCATGAAAAAATCTGGGGCACATCTCTTTTATTCGGTGTTCCCAGGTATGGAGGCTTACTAAAGCGGCTGCCGAAACCCCTGACCAGAATAATCCTCAGGAGTTTAAACCTGATCGCCCGCCATATTCCTTCTACTGCCGATGTATTAATGCTGCGCGGGCATCCGCGGCACCCACTGCCGGACCTTCCTCTTTAAGGGCATAGAAAACCAGACTTTTGCCGAATAGTGGATCGAACTGTCTTTCCAAAAATTTAAAGGGCGCAATAGAATTATTTTCAACCCAGCAAAGAAAGCGGTTATAGGCACGCGGTAATAAAGCTTTCTCCTGGTCGAGCCCGAAAAGGCATTTTAAGAACCAGTATGGTGAGTGGAGACTATGACGGCGGTTGCTGCTGATAATCTTAAGCCTGAAAGCTTCCAGTAAATCGCGTACCTGATTAGCCCGGAAGATCCGGATATGCCCACCAGGATGACTATAATTTTTGTCTAATTTCCAATAAAAGACTTCGGTAATCCAGGTAGGGACTGAGATACCGATGGTGCCGCCTGGTTTAAGCACTCGTACCAGCTCAGACATCGCTTCAAAATAATCATCGACATGTTCAAGGACTTCTGAACAGATGACCCGGTCAAAGGTAGCATCAGCAAAAGGAAGGGCCTGAACATTGCCCATAATGACACAAAAAGTACCCCTGGTTTCGCCCAGGGTATCCATGTATTTCATAAAACCGTAGTTTTCGGTCAGGGCTTCCAAATCAAGATCAATCGATACAACCCGGTAGTTACCTTTGATCAGATTCCAGCTATGCCTACCGATGCCGCAACCAGCATCAAGTATTAATTCACCCTCTTTTATGCCTAACAGCTTGAAGTCGACTGTATTCATTAATAACCTCCAGGAAGTATGCCGTGTGTTCTTTGGCTGATTTCTGCCAGGTAAATAAATGTTGGATTCTTTCCCGCCCTTTATTACCCATTCTTTCTCTTAAATCAGGATTAGATAAAAGGCTGCGGATAGCTTCAGCCAAAGCCTCCGGATCCATCGGTGGAACCACTAGCCCCGATTCTCCATCAGCTATTACCTCGGGTAAAGCACCCCCGCTGGTAGCTATAACCGGCGTTGCACAGGCCGATGCTTCTGCGGCTGGAAGACCAAAGCCTTCATAAACCGAGGGGACAACTACAACGCTTGCGGTGTTATACTGTTTTACCAGGTCTTCTATAGTTAGTCGACCAGTGAAAGTTACCCGCTCCCGAAGTCCCATTTCTTCGCGCAACACATAAGCATAGTTTCGCGGTTTAACTTCATCGACTATAGTCAGCTTCACTTCTGGCGGCAGTTTCACCATAGCCTGTAATAAATAAAGCACACCTTTTTTGCGGTCTTCAGTGTTGGTAACCAACAGCAGCCGATTATCTTCTCTCTCTAAATTAAGCGGGCGAAAAACGTCTGTATCTACACCGTTGTAGATGACTGTCATACTTTTTTCAGGAATACGATAAGCAGTGACATTGGCCTCCTTGGCCGCCTGTGAAACCGTAACTAACCCGTCAAGTCGCCGTATAACCCGGTCTTGCATGGATATAAAACCGTAAAAACGGCGCTTCTTGATTATCTCCCGCCTGCTCCTGGCCTGTTTAAGAGCTGCTTCCCGGTCAACATGCATTGGGTGATGGACTGTAGCAGTTACCGGTACCCAGCGGCGCAGAAAAAGAAGTCCATAACCAAGAGACTGGTTGTCATGCACCAGGTCAAAATCACCGTGTTTCAAACGCTTGCGCAAATATAAGTAGGTACGCAGGGTAAAAGTAAACGGTTCCGGAAAACCTTTCGTGATAATTTGCACCCATTCCCAGAAATTCAAGGGGTTTAGCAACCTTGAGAGAGGCCGGGGCAACCGGCGGTCATAAACATCATACATGGAAGATAATTTCTTAACTTCTACCTGTTCCAGCGGATCTATATAGGGAGGCCCGGATATTACAGTAATATCATGCCCTAGCTTTTTCAACTCTTGAACAAGGTACCAGGAATAGATACCCTGTCCTCCGCAACGCATATTACCGCGATAAGTTAAAAAGGCTATTTTCAGCTTGTTCAATTTTGGCGTCTCATCCTCTTCTATTATTATTGCAGACCAGGTCTAAAAAAAATTCTTATCTTCATCCTAACCAGAAATATCCATTTTTTTTGAGCTTGGTTAGCTGGAAATAATACTAATTATATTGTTGGTTAAAGAAATCTTCGAACTGCCGCATATCTTCAAAACCGGGAAATTGGGGACTCGATCCTCCTCCTTCTTCTTTAAGGCGTTTTCTTTCCTGTTCCTGGATATACTCCGGACTATCTTTCAAGACAATCGGCGGCCATGGTTCGACAATGAGGCCAAAAACTTTCTCGATGATATCCAGACGCTGTTCCTGAGATATGATTTCATAATAGATACCATCTTTCATCTGGCTCGAACCTAGTAAAGTGTAAAAATGCAGGTTCTGTTCAGTAATTTCTATTTTTAGGAAATAATTCGCGAGCGCCGACATCTTTTTATAAGATAGGTCAGTATCAACGTATTCTTTATAAATCCTGTAGAGTGCAGGTAAGTCGGAAATCCTGCCGTTTTCGCGAAAGTAACGATAAGTTGCTGCCAATAGTTTACCCTGCCTTTCAATACGCCCGTGATCCTGGCTTGATTTTTCATCGCGATACTGCAAAATACGCATGTAGTTTGTCCCGTCTAAAAGCTGGTAACCTGGCTCGATCGGAGGCAGCAGGACTCCATAGATCCAAACTTCGTCGACAATCCTTTCTTCCACTTCATAATAGACACCACCTAAGGCGTAAACCAGGGCTATAACAGAGTACATATCAACGGAAATATAATAATGGATCGGTATACCTCCTAAAACATCACTGATCGTTAAAAGAGTGTGGCGTATACCGTCGGCGTTTTGATCTTCTCCACCGCCGGAATAGTAACCATACATGTAAGAATGATTTATTTTATCGTGAAAACCACCAGCGCCGTGAATCGGTACATATGAATCCCGGGGAATCCTGATCACCGATACCGTGTCCTGTTCAAAATCGATAGAAATTACTGCCTGAACATCCGGGCGAAACAGATAGTGGCCCCTGTCCTCGCGGCCCCAGCCGCGGTCAAAACCAAGCAGCCCAATATTGACAATATGTTCGGGAAATTGTGCATATATTTCGTTTCGAGCAGTTTCTTCTGGATTAGCAGCATCGACAGCATTACCTGTTTCAGGAATATGTGTGCCTTGATCAAGTATAACCTGCTGTGTTTCCTGAATCTGTTGATAGAAAACTAATAACCCTATGCCGGTTGTAAGCAGCAGCAAGACCAGTACGGCACCGGCAACAAGGAGTATTTTTTTTATGTTGCCGTATTGAATTTGTTTTACGCTATCAGCCTGGTTAATTACTTGCTCTCCGGTACCAGAATTGTTGTGCTCATCCGAAACTTGCTCACCCTTTTCAAACCTTTCCGGATCTTTTTTTTCATCGTGGTTGGCAAAATCCGATCCGAGTCGTTGATGCTCAGTGTCGTTCTTATTATTTTGATCTTTCCGGTCTTTAAACATCAACACTGCCTCCAGTAACCTTAAATCTAATAGCCAGATTATAACATACCGTAGAGTGTTCAACACTAATAGTCGCCTCAAAAAAGAGGAGTTTAAAATTATAAGGCGAAGTATAAATAACCAATTTGCAAGAATAGAAAGACTGGCAGGTCAGTAATACCAGATTTCCTTAAAAGAAAGCCTGGCTTTTCAAGGCCAGCAAAGGGGGTCATTGGAAAAAGAAAAGATCATAAAATACTAAATGGCATAGTATGTGCACGTAAAAACCATGAGGAGGTACGTATGATGACAAAATCAAGATTAGCAGTTTTTGTTCTTATTTTTATGTCTCTTATTATCATGTTAGCACTTGCCGGTTGTGCTTCCGAAACACCTGTAACAGAGCCTGAGGCACCGGCCGAGGATGCTGAGGCACCGGCAGAGGAAGAAGCAGAACCGGAGCCGGTAGTGCCCTCTTTCGAGGCCAGTAAATATGTCAATTCCGAATTCGGCTTTTCAGTTCAGTACCCGGCTGAGTGGGTAGAAAATCCAGTTACTGAAGGATCAACAATTGTCCTCTATGTCGTTTCCGAAGACAAGGTGCCGCTGATGTTTGTTAACGTTAACGAAGCAGCAACCTTTGAAGAGGCCCTTAATGGAGCAATTCTTGCTGCAGAAAGCTCAGATGTTGAGATTGATTCACAGGAAGAGATCAAACTGGCAGGCGGCATAAATGCCACTAAGGCCATTTTTAAATTTAAGAACCCGGCAGCACCCCTGGCTCTTGATGCAATGGCTTTGGGAGCACAAAAAGACGGCAAGTGGATTATAGTAAACGTGGCTACCCTGGGCTTAATTGCCAAGTTTGACGAAACCCTCTTTACCGAAATAGTCAGTACTCTCAGTTTCGATTAGTAACAAAAAATAATTACGGTGATGTTAAACCACTCTGTGTAGAAATGGTGGGAGAAGCTCTGTTTATGGCAGGGCTTCTTCTATTTTCCCCTTAACTACTTACGTAGGGCTTAGATAACCAGTAAATCCAAATGGGGAGAATAGCTTTCTGTTTCTTGCTGGACAGCTGATTTAAAAAAGGTTAACGCGTCCTGCCTGGAAAAAGATTGTGGCTGCTCGGATAGGATATAGATGTTCCTGTTTTTAAGGTATTTCCAGTAGGAGTTGAAAGAAAACCCGGCTCTGGCCAGCCCGTATGGCCAGAATTCAGTTACCAGAGGTATTCTTGATTTGAGCAATTTTTTTGCCCCTTTAAATATATCCGGTTCATGACCCTGTGTATCTATCCACGCAAGTGTGTTGTTTTTATTTAACCCTTCAATTAATTGAGACTGTACAGGTGTAGATTGATTATAGCCTACCATATAGCATGCATCTGATTGTAAGGCTGACTTAAGATCATCACTTGACAGGAAGTAAAGTTGTTGTTTTTTAAGGATCGTGATACTGTCCAGGGTAGCTGTAAATATGGGTGTTTTCTCCCAAAGATCTTCATTGTGCTTGGATAGACGGTTAGATTTAACGATTCTGTTGTCGCCCATGTTATGAGGCGATAGTTCAATTTGAAGTATGGTATTTTTATTTGATAAGGCCAGGTTAAAAAGGGCTGACTTCTGGGTGAGGTGATTAATGCTGATATTTTCTTGCAGCACTTTAAAAAGCTCCGGTACCGGCTCAAAAGCTGTCGCTTCAGAGAATCCAGCTCCTAAAAGAGCAGCAACCAGATGAGTACCGATATTTGCGCCAATATCAATGAAGTGATTGGGAATCCAGTCCCTATTATGCGATAAAATGAATTGCTTAGCCCGGATAACTTGATCCAGGCCAAAGTGAGTTTGGCTTCTAATGATCTTTCCGATAATTTCATCTTTGTCGAGAGTAATCATCCGGGCGATTGGGGTTTCCGATATAGTATACAATAATTATCCTTTCTTGTCTTACATTCTGATGTCTCGTTCTTCATGGAAATAATACTTTGGCCAGGATCAGTCTGCTTCTAAAGGTTATTGCCACCACCATGGGGAAGTATCCAGACCATTATATTATGTTATCACAAAAAGAAAAAGCGTAAAGATTACTCTCAACGCTTCTTCTTTTCTGGTGTCGGGAGGGGGACTTGAACCCCCACGGTATTTACCACACGCCCCTCAAACGTGCGCGTCTGCCTATTCCGCCACCCCGACATGATATTTTTTCCACTACGATTATAAGGGTTAGCAACCGGTCCGTCAAGAAATTTAGCTAAAATACACGACAGCAAACCGATCTTCGATTGTGGTGATATATTGAATATACCGCTAGCGCTATTCATAGTGTAAAGTTATTGTAGGGATCCGACAGGTGATGGATTTTCTAAGATAGAAAGAGGAACCTCATAGTTCACCGTAAGAACAACCCCCACTAAAGGAGGCAGAGGTTCCTCATGGAATTAGTTCGCGTTGTAGAAGAAAAAGTCCTTTC
>VGTO01000095.1 GCA_016874655.1 Bacillota bacterium
TGGGGATCACTACTGATGCCTTAGTCGAAAAAGCACTGGAAATACTTGAAAAATAGGAAATTATCCTTTATGATCATACTGTAACGGGCAACTTAAATCTTGAATCAAAATTAAAGGGGGTTTAAGGATGGTTGAACATGTTGTTTTTGATGAAAATGATGTTAAGGATAACAAGGTGATCGCCGCTTTGTCCTATCTGGGGTTGCTGGTGTTGGTACCACTGCTGGCCAAAAAGGATAGTCCCTTCTGCCAGTTTCATGCCAAGCAGGGCCTGGTCCTGCTTATTGCCTGGGTCATCATCGGTGCGGTGGCGGTGATCCCATTTTTAGGTTGGATTATTGGAATAATCGGATCAATATTCCTTTTTGTTTGTTTTATCATGGGTCTGGTCAATGCTCTTAGCGGCCAGGCGGGTGAACTACCGCTGATCGGTCAGTACTCTTCCCTTTTTAATCTATAGGCTTTATTTACAGTGATAATTATTAAAGGGCGGTATTATACCGCCCCTTAATGTGTTTCAATAGTTAATGATTTGGTTAAGAGCTAAGAAAACCGGCGGAATACCAGTAACCTAATATAAAGGCTACTACCGCGACAATCATCAGGGTTATCCATAACTTTCCCCTGTTCCTCTTTTTTTTATAATGTTGCCTCAAGGATCGGCCTCCCAAACCTCATAATAGAACTTATTATAGCACCATTTATTATAACATTTCTAACCGGCAGGGAATATATTATTAAAGCCGGAAACACTGCGAGGAAACACTGCGGTACCTTCAATCAAGCCGGGATATTTAGGGTTACAATTAAGTGCAGCTTAAGGATGTGTTATGATTATTAGCACTAAAATAATCAATTTATTTGGGAGCGGAAGTTAATTGCGCAGCAGTGACGGTAAATGGTATCTGACCAGAGTTAAGCGAACAATTTATTACTATAAGATGATTGCCGATGGCGACCGGGTGGCTGTTGGTATTTCCGGCGGTAAGGACAGCGCCGCTTTGCTCTACATCATGAAACTGTTCCAGAAACATTCGCCGATCAATTTTGACCTGGTTGCTGTTTACGTCGACCTGGGCTGGCCTTCTGATCCTGCTCCGCTGCACGAACTTGTAGAGGGACTCGGCCTTGAACTGTATATCGAAAAAACGTCTATTGCTAAAGTGGTTTTTGAAAGGCGCCAGGAGAAGAACCCCTGTGCCCTTTGTGCCAACCTGCGTCGCGGAGCTCTGCACCAGGCGGCTAAAAGCCTCGGCTGCAGCCGGGTTGCCCTGGGTCACCATCTTGATGACGCCGTGCAGACGATGATGCTGAACCTGATCTATACAGGGCACTTTGATACCTTCAAGCCGGTTACTTATCTTGACCGTAGCGATCTTTATCTGATTCGCCCCCTGATCCAGCTGCCGGAGAGTATTTTGGCCGCGCTGACCCGTCGCGAAAACTTACCACTCTTTAAAAACCCTTGTCCGGTGAGCGGAAAGACCAAGCGTAGTGAGATGGCAGGCTTGTTGAATGAGCTTAAAGGCCGCTACCCTGACCTGCTTGAGAAGTGCCGCTCTGCCTTAATTGACAGCCCCTTCTGGCCTAATCAATAGCGTTTCTAAAATTTATAACAATTATTTTAAATATTAAAAAGGGGTTCGCCGCTTGATGTCGAATCACCTATGTTAGCGTTTCTAAAAACCCTCAGAATAGGAGGTGCGCTCTAAGTGCGCTATCGTTATTTTCCCGGCTGCACTCTTAAAGGCCAGGCGAAAAACATGGAGAATACCACAATGGCCGCTGCCCATGCCTTAGGCATTGAACTGGTTGAGCTTGATCAGTGGCAGTGCTGTGGCGCTGTTTACCCGCTCTATGAAGATGAATTAATCTCACTGCTTTCGCCGGTCCGCACCCTGGCTGCGGCGGAAGGCGAACCGCTGGTATCGCTCTGTGCAGCTTGCCACCACGTGCTTAAACGAGCCCAAGAGTTGATGCAGCGTAATGAAGATGCCCGCCATAAAGTAACCGATTACCTCGAAGTCGACTACAAGGGTGAGGGCCGCGTGCTGCATTTTCTGGAAGTGTTGCGCGACGACCTCGGCTTCGACAAGCTGAAAGAAATGATTAAAAAGCCGCTGGAAGGGCGAAAAATTGCCGCCTATTATGGCTGCCTGCTTCTCAGGCCTTCCAAGGTCATGCAATTTGATGATCCAGAAAACCCGACCATCATGGAAGATCTGATTAAGGCTCTCGGAGCCGAGGTGGTAAAAAGCCCGTACCGGACTGAGTGTTGCGGGGCTTACCTTTCAGTTAGCGAAGAAGCAGTAGCCCGCGATACGGTCAGCAAGATCATTAATTCTGCCCGCGAAGCGGGAGCGGAAGCGCTGATCACCGCCTGCCCGCTCTGTCGCTACAACCTGGAGAATTGTGTTGACCAGGACGGCAAAGAACCGGTTAAAGTATATTACTTCAGCGAGCTTTTGGCTGAAGCGATGGGACTTCAGTTTGATCAGCTAATGTCGAAAGCTCTGGAAAGGAGGCGCGGTAAAAATGGCAACCAGCAGTAAAACCCGCCTGGTGGAAGAGATGCAGAAACAAAGCGGTCAGGATCCCAACGGCTGTTTTCAGTGTGCCAAGTGCAGTGCCGCCTGCCCGGTAACAGCGGCGATGGACCTTTTGCCGCACCAGGTGATCCGCTATCTGCAGCTTGGATTGGAAGAAGAGCTGGCCAACAGCAAAACACCCTGGGTCTGTGCTTCCTGTTTTACCTGTGCCGCCCGCTGCCCGCGCGACCTGGACTTAGCAAGGATGATGGAGGGGGTGCGGTTGGTGATGTTGCGCCGCCGTGAAGGCAATAAATTCGGACCGGCTGACTTAACCCCGGAGCAGCTCGCCAAGCTGCCCCAGCAGGCTTTGGTCAGCGGATTCCGCAAATACAATAAATAAGGGAGGTTCGGGACTATGCCAAGAACCGGAGTTTTTATCTGCCACTGTGGTACTAATATCGCCGGCACCGTGGATATTGCCAGGGCTATTGATGCTTCCCGCAACTTCCCCGGTGTGGTGCATGCTGATGAATACCGTTATCTCTGCTCCGAAATGGGGCAGGATCTGATTAAGAATGCCATAAACGAGAACAACCTGGACCGGGTTGTAGTTGGCACCTGCTCGCCGCGGATGCATGAAGGTACTTTCCGCAAGGCAGCAGCTGAAGCCGGCCTTAACCCTTATATGCTGGAAGTGGCCAATATCAGGGAACACTGTTCCTGGGTGCACCGCGACATTGAAGAAGGCACCCCGAAAGCGATCGCTCTGCTACGTGCCGCAGCAGCTAAGGTGGCCTTAAACGACCCGCTTGATTCACCAGAGTTGGAAGTTGAAAAGCGGGCCCTGGTAATCGGCGGCGGTATCGCCGGCATTCAGGCGGCGATCGATATTGCTGAAGCGGGTTACGTGGTTGATGTAGTGGAGCGTGAGCCGAGTATCGGTGGGAGGATGGCCCAGCTAGAAAAAACCTTTCCTACTTTAGACTGTTCGGCCTGTATCCTGACGCCTAAAATGGTCGAGGCAGCCCAGCATCCGAACATTAACCTGATCACTTATTCCGAGGTGGAAGAGGTAAAAGGCTTTGTCGGGCAGTTTGACGTAAAAATTAAGATGAAAGCCCGCAGTATTGATCCGGTCAAATGTACCGGCTGCGGAGTCTGTTACGAAAAATGCCCTGCCAAGGCGCCATCCGAGTTTGAAATGGGTATGACCAAGCGCAAGGCGATTTACGTGCCATTTCCACAGGCAGTGCCTAACGTGCCGGTAATCGACCGGGAAAACTGTCTCTACTTTAAAAAGGGGCGCTGCCAGATTTGCGCCAAGGAATGCCCACCCCAGGCGGTTGATTATGAGCAGCAGGATCAGATTATCGAGCGTCGATACGGTGCAATAATTGTTGCTACCGGTTTCGACCAGCTCGATCCCTCATCCTATGGTGAGTACGGCTACGGCCAGCATCCGGATATCCTGACTGCTCTCGAATTTGAGCGACTCTTTAATGCTTCCGGACCGACCGGCGGCAAGGTGGTGCGTCTCTCCGACGGCAAACCGCCGAAAAAAGTAGTCTTTATTCAGTGCATTGGCTCCCGCGACAAGGCTCGTGGTATGAACTATTGCTCCAAGATCTGCTGTATGTTCACCGCCAAGCAGGCTATTTTGCTGAAAGAAAAAGTACCCGATGCCAAGAGCTATGTTTTCTATATCGATGTGCGCACCGCCGGCAAGGGTTACGAAGAGTTCCAGCGGCGGGCGGCTGAAGAATATGATGTCGCATACCTGCGCGGCCAGGTGGGCAAGATCTTCCCCGAAGGAGACCACCTGGTTGTTCATGGCGTCGATTCGCTAAGCGGCAAGGTCGTTGACATCAAGGCTGACATGGTCGTGCTGGCCGCCGCCTCGATTGCCCGCGCTGATGCGCCTGAAGTTGGCCGCATCGTCGGCATCAACAGCGACAGTTATCACTTCTTCAACGAAGCGCATCCGAAGCTGAAGCCGGTAGAAACTCATACGGCCGGCGTTTTTATCGCTGGAGCCTGTCAGGCGCCGAAAGATATTCCCGATACGGTGGCCCAGGCCGGTGCCGCAGCGGTCAAGGCGATCGGTTTGCTTTCAAAGGATGTGCTAAAAGGCGAAGCCTGCACTGCTATTGTCAACCAGGCTGAATGTTCGGGTTGTCTTTACTGTGAGGCGGTCTGCCCCTATAATGCCATCAACCACATCGAGATCGAAGAGCGCTATCATGAAGAGATGCACAAGCGCACGGTGGCTGAGGTTAACCCCTCTCTCTGCCAGGGCTGCGGTTCCTGTTCTGTGGCCTGCCGCTCCGGTTCGATTAACCTCAAAGGCTTTACCAACGAACAGATTCTGGCGGAGGTGGATGCGATATGTCTACAGCGCTAAATAATAATGCAGACGGCTGGGATCCCCTGATTGTCGCTTTTTGCTGCAACTGGTGCAGTTATGCCGGTGGAGATTTAGCCGGCACCAGCCGCATGAGCTACCCGGCTAATGTAAAGGTAATTCGCGTACCCTGCTCCGGGCGTCTTAACCCCATGTTTGTCCTGCGTGCCTTTCAGCGCGGGGCAGACGGGGTGCTAGTGGCCGGATGCCACCCGGGAGACTGCCACTACAGCACCGGCAACTACCATAGTCGCCGTCGCCTCTCCTCCTTCAAACGCCTGGTCGAATTTGCCGGCTTTGAGCCCGAACGCTTTGAGGTGCGTTGGATCTCCAGTTCGGAAGGCGACAAGTTTGCCGAAGAGATGGAAGCGATCACCGGTAAAATTAAGGCCCTCGGGCCGAACAGAAAGATGAGGGATGCCCGGTGGCAGAACGTTACTTAGAAGAGTTAACCAAAATCCATGACGCGGTCAAACAGGATCTGTTGGGCGGTCGCATTAATTTGCTTCTCGGTTGGGAAAAAGGACATTACTGGTGGCAATCCCGACCGCTCTTTGCGGAGAATGAACAAGATTTGGAAAGGCTTACCTGGGATTCATTCTGTGCTGTTAATCTAAGCCGCTACCTGCTGGAAGAACTAAAGGACTACCAGAAAATCGGCGTGCTGGTTAAGGGCTGTGATTCCCGCTCCTTTAACCGACTGCTGCAGGATAATATGGTGGCCCGGCAGCGGGTGGTTCTCTACGGCTTGCCTTGCCCGGGAATGCTGGATTACGAGCTGCTTACGGCCACCGCCGAAGCAGAATTGGAAAGCATTGCCGAGCAGAATGGTATTGTTGTGCTTAGATCTGCCGCCGGGGAGAAAACGGTTGAGCGGGAGCAACTGCTGCTCTATAAATGCCGTGACTGCCGCTATCCCGATCCGGTAGTTTACGATCAACTGCTCCTTGCCCCCCGGGGTGAAAAGGAGGCCCCTGAGCGCTACAAGAGCGTAACCAAACTGGAAGAGATGCCGGCCGATGAACGCTACACCCACTGGGAAAAAGAGCTTTCCCGTTGTCTGCGTTGTTATGCCTGCCGCCAGGCTTGCCCTTACTGCAGCTGCCGTGAATGCTTTGTCGAGCAGGATAAACCGCGCTGGCAGGGCCGTGCTTACCAGGAAAGCGAAAACTTTCTCTTTCACCTGGTTCGGGCTTATCATGGAGCCGGTCGCTGTATTGATTGTGGCGAATGTCAGCGGGCTTGTCCGGTTAATATTCCACTGCAGGAGCTTAACCGTAAATTAATCAAAGATATCAATGAGCTGTATGGTCAGTTTGAAGCCGGCTTGAATGCAGATTTAGAGCCGCCGCTTTTGACCTACAAACCGGATGATCCGGCAGCTTTTTCTGAAAAGTGAGGTGGTCATGGTGAAAAAATTGATAGCAGTGGATAAACTGCCTGCTTTTTGGTCTCATCTGGCCGGTCAGGGCAAGCTCTTTTTGCCGGTCAAAGCAGGACTGACGGTACTGTTTAAGGAGTGGACCGAGGGAGACGAAGTGACCCTTGATGCTCCAACCAGCGCTGTATCGCCTAAAGACATCTTCTTCCCGCGGGAAGAAACCTACATGCGCTATCAATGCAGAGGTCAGACGACAGAGCTTAGCGCAGGTGAAGAGTTAGGACCGGTAACTGCCTTTGGAGTTCATCCCTGCGACCTGAAAGCGATCGAGATGCTTGATCGGGTTTACATAAACCAGGATCCGCCAGATGAGCTCTATCAGAGCAGGCGTGAAAAAACAACGGTTGTTGCCCTTGGTTGTACTGCACCCGATCCGTTCTGTTTTTGTGGCGTGATGGGCGTTGATCCCCTTGGTGCCCCCGGCGCGGATGTCATGGCCCACCTTGATCCGCAGCGTGGGAATCTAATCCTTGAAGCACAAACGCCAAAAGGCGTAATGTTGCTAAAAGGGGCAGGCTCACTGCTTGCTGAGCCAAACGGTAAAACATTTACTCCGGCCCCGGTAAAAACAGCTGA
>VGTO01000096.1 GCA_016874655.1 Bacillota bacterium
GCAGCAGGTCAAGGTCGATGATGCGCGGCCCCCAGTGTACTTCCCTGACCCGCCCCATCTTTTCTTCGATGTCAAGCATTGTACGCAGCAGTAGTGTTGGCGAAAGCTCCGTGGCAATAGCTGCACAGGCATTTAAGTAAGGCCCTTGCTCCGGCCCGCCAACAGGGGCAGTTTCGTAAACGGCAGATAAGGCAGTGATTCTAATCCGCTCAGTTTGAGTCAGCATTGCCAGAGCCGTTTTTAAGTTTTTGGCCCGGTCTCCTAAGTTGGAGCCAAGCGCGATGCAGGCATTGCTCATATTCCTACCTGCCCCGACTGACCATAACACTTACCCCGCCCTGCACTCCGGGAATCGGCGGGTTTGGCTTACGGACCTCCACCGCTGCTTCAATTACACCATCTAAAGTCATCAGCTTGTCAGCAATACGGCAGGCCAGAGTTTCAATCAGGCGGCAGGAAGAGCCATACATAATTTCTTCCACAATGGAGATAGCTGCCCGGTAGTCCACAACATCATCAATCTGATCACTGGTGTGACCAGACAGATCGATCCCCAGCTCAAGGCTCACCTGAAACTCCTGGCCCAGTGACTGCTCTTCCAGCAGTACGCCATGATAAGCGTAACAGACAATCCTCTCAACAATTATTCTGTCCAATTAAAACTCACCTCCGAATCATTGCATCAGTCATATCGATTACCCGCTTCATTTCCTTAATATCGTGTACGCGTATCATGTCTGCTCCGGCGCTGATCCCGTAAGCAACTGTGGCTGCGGTTCCCTCGAGCCTCTCTTCTACTGGTAGGTCAAGGGTTTTGCCGATCATTGATTTACGCGATGTCCCAAGTAGCAGTGGGCAACCAAGTTGGTTAAAGTCTTTCAGGTGAAGCATTACTTCTAAATTTTGTTCTAAATTTTTTCCAAAACCGATGCCGGGATCGATGATGATTAGCTCTTCGTTAATGCCGGCCTTCAAGGCAAGAATAACAGATTCCTCCAACTCTGCTATAACCTCGGTTAAAAGATCTTTGTAATCAGTGTTACTGCGATTATGCATCAGGCAGACTGGAACGCGGTAACGGGCGGCCGTGGTGGCAAGAGCAGAATCGGCTTTTAGCCCCCAGACATCATTAAGCATCTCAACCCCGGCATCCAGTGCCGCTTCTGCAACTTTTGCCTTATAAGTATCGATTGATAGCGGCAACTTAAATGACTGTTCTTTTTTAAGAGCATTAATGATTGGCAGTACTCGTTTTAGTTCTTCCTCGGCTGATACCTGGTGGTGTCCCGGTCTGGTGGATTCTCCCCCGATGTCAATAATGTCAGCGCCTTCATCTGCCATTTGCCAGGCGTGTTCGATTGCTTTTTCCAGGAGATTATACTGGCCGCCGTCAGAAAAGGAGTCCGGTGTAACATTTAAGATGCCCATCAGGTAAGTCCTTTTGCCCAGCTCAAAAATCCGGTTTCCAACGGCAAGATCTTTGTGTCGAGTTTTTTTTATCGCGGTAAGTCTCGTGGTTATCATTTTCCCAACTGGGGTAAGACTATTGTTTTTACTTAAAAGTTCCTGGGCGGCAAGGCTTATTTCTGCTTCGCTGCCCGCCAGAATCACGGAGCTGCCGTCTTCTTTCCCATTCTTACCGGGAATCTTTATAACAGCAATACCGGCTGACTTTAAAACACTGTCAACCGAAGCGGTTTGTTCTTCAGGGATAAAGGATAATTTTAGGCAGATCCGCATTTCATTCCGGATAAAAGCTTCTGCTTTTGCCGGCTCACAACCCATTCTTTTTAGTTCGTAAACTATTGAATCTTGATTTAGCACTAAAACTTGCATCAAACCATCTCCGCTCATTAGTAAATGAGGCTGTTTCTATGAGGTTGCTCCTCAACTTTGTTACACTGGTCGCGGGCTTCGCAGTTAAAGCATAACCTCGCATAACGATCTGCTTTTTTTAGAGCCTGGCTTAAAGGCGAACGATGAACGGTAACTGCTTCATCGAGCCGGTGCTGGCGAATGGCTTTGATTATAAAGGCTGTTTCGCCCCGGTCAAAACCAGCAGTTGCCAGGATTGGCCCGGCAAGTTCAGCGCTGACTTCGGCATGGTCAAGGCCGGAGCTGTATTCCTGCCAGCGCCCGATATCATGAAGCAGGGCAGCAGCGTAAGCTATTTCCCGGGTAATAAAAGGATTGCCATCTTCAAGTAGAAAAATATAGGTCAGGCGGGCAACAGTAAGCAGGTGATCAAAATGGTGGCCGCAGAAAATACGTTCCTTTTCGGCGATTTCATTTTGGCGCAGGTAATCCTGGTAAGAGGGATTTTGGAGAACCTGCTCAACCCTGATCACTATTTTTAATTGCTCCCCTGAATCAGACTGAAAACCTCAAGACGTGAGCTGGAGTTGCTCCTGAAAAGGCCGCGCACTGCCGAAGTTACCGTCTTTGACCCCGGTTTTGCAACCCCGCGGATGCTCATACAGAGATGTTCAGCTTCAATCACGACCACAACACCTTTAGGTTTAAGGACTTCGGTTATAGTATCAGCAACCTGGCTGGTTAGGCGCTCCTGCAACTGCGGTCTTCTGGCGATGGTTTCAATGACCCTGACCAGTTTGCTTAATCCCACAATACGCCCTTCTGAGGGGAGGTAGGCTATGTGTGCCTTACCATAAAATGGCAATAGATGGTGTTCGCACATTGAATAAAAAGAGATATCTTTAACCAATACAATTTCATCATGCCCGTCTTCTACAAAACAAGTTTTTAAATGATCACGGGGATCCTGATTGATTCCGCTGAACAGTTCAGCATATGCTTTGGCTACCCGACTTGGTGTGCCCATCAGCCCCTCCCGGTTTAAATCTTCACCAACCGCTTCCAGGATCATTTCCACACCTTTAACTATTTTTTCCTTGTCCATAATCTAACCGCCTTTCGGTTAATAAATAACGACAGCCGGTAACCAGATAATCAAGCTGTGTAAAAGGGCACAGGCCAAAATATTTTCGGTGCGCAGGTACAAATAACCCAGGATTGCGGCCAGACCCGGAGCCAGAATTAACACTTCAAGATAAGTAAAAGGATAAGTTAACATCCATGGCTCAGTAGCAATCAGATAGATAAATCGCACTACCGCAGCCATCAGAACCATCATCAACAAACCCTGGTTGACGCCAAACTGACGAGTCAGGACTGCCTGAATGTAGCCACGCCATATCATCTCTTTCGGCAGCCCTGTTAACAGAAAAATAACAGGTAAAGAAAGCATTGGTTTTATTCCACCGATCGAAAAGCCCGCGGGCAGCCCGTACGCCGAAATGATGATGATGGTAGCTGTGACCAGAGCCAGGCCATAGCCGAAGCGCAACCGGTCACGTCGTAATCCTAAGTCAAGATAATCAATCTTACCATATTTTTCAGCAATAATCAGGCAAATTAGAATCAGAGCATAACCACCAAAAGCAAATAAACTGGATTGCTCAAGCAGTATAGGAACAATGTCACTCAAGGCTAAAAGAGGCATGAGAGCAATCAGCGAATATTGAGCAAACCGGCTAGGTGGAGCACCGGCCAGGTGGTACCAGTACCGCGAATAACGGTGATCGAGAGTAAAGATCATAATGATCATGATCGTGATCAGGATGAACAATAGATAGATCAGAAAAGTACCGTACAGCTCGTTCCCAGTCAGGTTTGTAGCCGGAGGAAGAATCGGTTTTCCTTCCGGGTCGAGCAGGTAATAAAAAGCAAGGCCCTGCCTGCCATGAAAAGCAAGGGGTATACGATCCTTCCAGATATTCGGCACACCACTGGTATTTTTAAAAACAAAGGAGACCAGAAAGAGCAGCGACTGGTCTTCGATCGGCATGAAAATGTTACTGCCTCTGATCTGATCAAAAAGCTCATGTTCAATCATCATCAACAGACCGCTGGTTTGTTCATTCGTGTAGGTTATGCCGCCTTTGACGAAGTTTCCTTCACCCATCAAAATTACGGTTTTAAAACGATCAGTTTCGTTGATGACAAGGATTATTCCACCCCGGGGAAATCCTGCAGATAAATCTTCAGCTTCGAAATTCCAGGGCTCAAAATACGAGATCGAGCTGATTTCATAATTGTAGGGCTCATTTCCCAGTGCATTGGGTAAAATTGAGGTTGCCACAAACAACGCTATAACCAGGACGCTAATTACAAGCATTAAAATCATCAGTGCTATAAAATAGTTTCTGCCGGCAATTTTTTTAAGGCGCAAATTCTATGTCTCCTCATTGCCCATTACGGCTTGATAAAGATCTTTTCTAGTCAACGAACAATATCTTACTCTTAAATCAAAACTAATTCAACCGCGCCGCCAAACACAGCCGCCAAATGGTTATCTTTTCAAAAAAAGCATATTCTGCTATAGTAAAAGGTGCCTTTAGCCAGCTTAGTTTACTTGACCGGGGGTTATAATTTGATACTTGCTGTAGATGTTGGCAATACTCATATCATGCTGGGTGTTTACAAAGAAAGGGAGATTTTAATTTATTGGCGTCTGGCCACCAGACGCGATCGCACCGAGGATGAACTTGGCATGCTCGTCAAAAACCTTTTGAATAATAGCCAATTACAACCCGAAGATATTCATTCCATCGCTATCTCGTCAGTTGTGCCTCAACTAATGTATTCTCTGCAACATATGGGCCAGAAATACTTTAATGTTGAGCCGCTGATCGTCAGCCCCGGGATAAAAACCGGTTTAAACATCGTCACTGAAAATCCCCGTGAAGTGGGCGCCGACCGAATTGTTAATGCCGTTGCTGCCCTTGATCTTTACGGTGGACCTCTGATAATTGTTGATTTTGGAACAGCCACCACATTTTGTGCCATTTCCGAAAAAGGTGATTATTTAGGTGGGGCAATTGCGCCGGGGATCGGCATCTCAATGGAGGCGCTCTTTGATCGGGCTGCCAAGCTTCCGCGGGTTGAAATAATCAGGCCAAAACAGGTTATCGGCAAAGATACCATCAGCAGCATGCAATCAGGCATTGTTTTTGGATTTGTCGGGCAGGTTGATGGTATTGTTCGGCGGATGAAGGCTGAGTTTGATACAGAACCTTTAGTTGTAGCCACTGGCGGCTTTGCCAATCTGATCGCCAGCGAATCAGAAACGATCGATAAAGTAAATTCACTTTTAACCCTCGAAGGCTTGAGAATTATCACCGAACTTAATCGTTAACCGGATCGTGGCAGGAGGAAGGGTTATGAATATTGGTTTGGCTCTTAGTGGCGGAGCGGCCAGGGGTATCGCCCATATTGGTGTTCTGCAATATCTTGAAGAGCGGGGGGTTAAGCCCTGCTGTATTGCCGGTACCAGTGCCGGCAGTATTGTTGGAGCACTCTACTGCTCAGGTAAGTCCGTTGAAGAGTTAATCCACATTGCCTCAGTCATGTCCTGGAAAAAACTGATTCGCTTTGCTATACCACGCAAAGGTTTGATAAAATCATCACTGCTGCACAAGAGTTTAGAGGAATACATTGGCGACATTACCTTTGAAGAGCTTAAGATCCCGCTGTTGATCAATGCTGTTGATCTGCTGGAAGGGAAAGAGGTTGTGTTTGAAACGGGTCCGGTGGTTGATGCGGTTACTGCCAGCTGTGCGATTCCAGGCATTTTTAGTCCTGTCCGTTTGGATAAGCGCTTACTTGTTGATGGCGGTTTGCTCGATAATGTGCCTTCGGCGCACATGGGTAATAAAGAGATTGATTATGTTATAGCGGTCAATGTTACGGCTCAGCGGCCCCTAAAAAAGGAGCCCGAAAATATCTTCGAGGTTTTGGTCCAGTCGTACTACATTCTACTTCACCAGCGTGACATACCGTCCTATCAACATGCTGATATCCTGATTGAACCAAATCTCGGCGATTACAGCTTTTGGGATACGGGAAAAAGCAAACAGCTGATCCGGGAGGGTTACAAAGCAGCTGCAGCCGCCCTTGGTGATGTTAATCTGAAAAAAAGCAGCAACCGCTTTACGAAGTGGCTTAAAAGAAGAAAAAAACGTTAAAGAGAGGTCTTATAAACTGATGTTAAATTGTAAAGAAGCGATTGAAAAACGCCGCAGTATCAGACAATTTGAGGATAAGGCTGTTGCTCCGGAAATACTGGAGCAGATTATCGAGGCGGCTCGGCTGGCCCCATCGGGCACCAACCGTCAGCCCTGGCGCTTAGTGCTGCTGGCGACACCGGAAGAGCGCCAGAGAATTGCCGGTTCGGTGATGCAGCCATTCGTTTGCGAAGCGCCGGCGGTATTTGTTTGCTGCCTCGATCGCGAGGCTTTTGTGCGCGTTACGGTTGAGAAGCGCATGAACGAGCTGGTTGAGGCTGAGGTAATCACCAGGGAAGCAGCCCAATATATATATCAGCGTAAGATGCCTGAGAAAACGGAAGAAGTGATTATTCCCGATTCCGGCTATCTTGATCTGGGCATCACCATTCAGAATATGGCTCTGATGGCTACTGCTCTCGGTTTGGGCAGCTGCTGGGTCCGGCTTTTCGATCAGCAGGGTTTGCACCAGGCCCTTAATTTACCCGCGAATATTTTGCCGGTAGTGCTTCTGCCGGTCGGTTATCCGGCCCAGGACCCGCCACCCCGCCCCCGCCTTAAAAGGGACGAGATCGTTCTTGAAATCTAGCCTCAGAGGCAATCTATGCCAGGGGCGCCATTAAAAAGCGCCCTTATGTATTTCAGACGT
Source organism: Bacillota bacterium (assembly GCA_016874655.1). Taxonomy (GTDB): domain Bacteria; phylum Bacillota; class Dethiobacteria; order DTU022; family DTU022; genus UBA993. Next base: position 6,736 of record VGTO01000096.1, read on the forward strand.
AGCGATCAGCGAGCGATGCTTGCTATATGTACTTCCTTATAACAGAAATATATGCTACTGGAATGAAAGGGGCTCCTGCTTAAGGAGCCCCATAAAGTTATTAAGCTAAACTATTTTGCTTA
>VGTO01000097.1 GCA_016874655.1 Bacillota bacterium
TTCGGTTATCCTGCTACCGCTTAAATAACTCTGATCGCTCCATAGATAATCCCAGAGACCGAAACGGCCTATGGGAAAAATATGGCACTGACGGATATAATCTAAAACAAGATCTCTTCTTGCGACCATACCCAGATCGAATACAACATTGGCATAAGGGAGGACGCGATAATCGGTTACTTTTACGGCACTGCGGGGGGCTAGCTTCAGCTTCTCGGCAACGCCAATAACATGCTCAACTAGAGCATCCGGTGAAGCCGGCAGTTCCCGGTGACGTGAAAAGTAGATTTCGAATTGCAGGGAGCTGTGGCCTGACGGGGCATTTTCCGGCGCTTTACGGTAGGGGGCATGGACGCGGGAAGGATAGATGTCGCGGTCATAGATATAAAACCAGAGATGCTGCCCTGCCTGAGGCAAATCGAAACCGAGCGAAACCAGGGCTGCCGAAGTTGCCCAGAGCGACTCCGCCGCCTCGCGGACTGAATGCGGGACAGAATCCAGCATCAAAATCAGCTCAGGCAGCGGCGCACTGCTGACCAGTAGCTGATAGTGTTCACTATTGCCGTTAGCCATTTCCACGTACCGCTTATCGGTATCAATTCTTACAACTTTACTGTTTAGCTGCAGATCAAGGCCGGGGATTAAGGGGTCAAGAAAAGCTCTAAACCCTCCCCGGCGGGGATAGAGCATCTCCTTTAAATAATAGGTTTGCGGAGTTTGATCACTTAACGCCCCCAAAAGCACCTCATCAAGCGAAGGACGGTAAAGCCTGTTTCCCACCCATTCTGTGCTTAAGCTTTCTGCTTTTACAGTCCAGTATTTTTCTGTATAACGCGCTGGATAGCGGCCGGCGATTACCTCTCCAAACTGCTGATCGAGCCACTGGTAATAATGATCATGTTTTTCGGTTTGGGCCGGTCTTTCCACGAAGGATTTAATCGCTTCAATCTTATCGGCAACCGGAAGCGGGTAAAGATTGTTCTGTACCGGGTGTTTTAGCCATAAGCCCTGCTCATAATTGTATGGTTCAGGTTTGTGTGACAGGTAATCAGTTTGCTTGAGCAGCTCTTTAAACTGGTCGTTGCTGCTAAAGGCAAAATGAACACCGCTGTCAAAACGAAAATCCCCGACCATAAAATGGTCAAGCAACCCACCCCAGCGATCCCTGGTCTCGAGAACTTTAACTTCATGACCGGCCTGTTTGGCATGGTAAGCAGCTGCCAATCCGGCCACCCCGGCGCCAATTACCACTATTTCAGCCATCCTGGCTTAACCTCCCGGTTAATTTTTACTTACCCCTTTTGCCGCTTCACTGTTTAATAAGGTGGGAATGGTCAGCAGCAGAATCCTTAAGTCAAGAAAAAACGAATAATCGGTAACATAATAAAGATCGTAGCGCAGCTTGTCATGGGTGTTAGTTGCGTAATAGCCGGCAACCTGGGCCAGTCCGGTAATGCCCGGTTTAACAAGATGGCGCAGCTCATAATCAGGCATCTGCTCGCTGAACTGCTTTACAAAAAAGGGGCGCTCCGGGCGGGGGCCGACAATGCTCAGGTCACCGCGCAGCACATTAAAAAGTTGGGGCAGTTCATCCAGCCTGGTTTTTCGTAAAAACCGACCGACTGCAGTTACCCGGTCGTCTTCCTCAGTTGCAAAAACCGGCCCACTCTGATCTTCGGCCTCGGCAATCATGCTGCGCAGCTTATAGAGGATAAAAGGCCGGTTATGCATTCCCACCCGCTCCTGGGCAAAAATCACCGGGCCGGGTGAGGTTATTTTAACTGCTATAATTAGAGGAACCAACACGATCAGGGCTGGTATAGTCATCAGCAAAGCGATTGAAAGATCCATCAGCCGCTTAAAGAAAAGTTGGACAAAACTGAGCCGCATCTCCCGGCATTCAATAACCGGAGTATCATGAAGCTGGGTCATTGACGCCCGGGTGAGAATAATCTCGTATAGCTCAGGAATAATGAATACTTCGCGAGTCCGGCTAAAGCTTAACCGGATAATCCAGCTTTTTAATTCGAGGTCAAGATTGCCGGCAATCATCACCGCATCAACCTGATTAAGGCTGTCTGCCAAAGTATCCAGATTCTGCGGGTCAACTGTTTTGATAACCTTAAAGAGGCCGCGCGGCATTTTTCTTATTTTCTCAAGGGCCAGATCAGCATCTTCGCCGCTGCCGATCAGTAAAAGTCTCTTTTGACCCTGGATCCAGTATTCAAGACGCCAGTAGAGGATGCGCCAACCGAGCAGCAAAATAAGTTGGATCATGGTAGCAGCAACGAAAACCAAACGTTGAAATAAAAATGCCCTGGTCATGAAGGCAAACAGAATACTGAAGAGGGCCAGACCGATAACACCGGTCAGCAGTGCCCGGAAGACAACCATAAAATCGCTGCGCTGATGACTATAGAGGCCGAGGTTGTTAAACAGAAGGACGGTAAAAACCGAAATGGAGGGTAAAAGTAATAATAGGGGCCCAACCTGGTAACCCTGTAGCTCGCTGCCGGTAAACATAAAGCTTAAATAGAGCCCCAAATTGACTAGAGAGATATCAACCAGGCCAATCAGCCACTTTGGCAGTGAGATAGCTTTCTGTAGATAGCCATTATTATTCTCTGACATTAACCTGCACTCCGCTGCGATAATTTCAAAATGTATGCTGCATCTGTTTTTCGTTTTCTAAAGACTAATATCCTGCATTATTATACTACTCTAACTAACAGCTTGATCGGCCTGAAGTATATTTATAGTTTTTTACAGATTTCTGCTATCTGTTTGGCATTCTCGATAGCCTGGCTTAAAAGGGCGATAACGAGTAAGACCGTAACAGATCTGGATAATGTTGCCTAAGTAGACGAGGTAAAAGTACCAGCGCTTATGAAAAGCAATCCAGAGCGCTATTAGCAGATTAACAAGCAAGGGTAAGGGCGGCCATAAAAAATAAAGAGCCGGAGCAGTAGCTAAACCGAAAAATATCAGGAAGGGATAGGGATAAATTCGGATAAAACCGAAAAGGTTGCCTTCCCGAAGGCGGGCGGCAACAACCTGCCCAGCACCACAGAGGTTTTTGCCTCTCCAGGTGGGCAGAAAATTGAGCAGTAATTTCTGACGCAAGCTTAAATAAGGAGTGTGATGTTCAACCATAGGCAGATCAACTGCCCTCACTTCTTTACCTTTTGCTTTGATCCGGCTTAATAGTTCAATTTCTTCCAACTGGCTGAGAGCCGGATTCCAATTGCCGGCCTCGAGCACTGCTTTACGTAAGTATAATACAGCCCCGCCGTGATAACCGACCGGTTTGCCCCAAATATCAGCTGAGCCTGCTTCCTTCTGGCCAAATACCACATGCTCACGCCTACCAACTGCGTTTCCTCCTTCATCCAGATAGCAGTTGGTAGTATAGCCAACAAAACCGGCTGTGGCAGCAGGAATAGCGGATTCCCTCTGTCGTATCTTTTTCAGAAAAGCTTTAAATTGCATACTTAATAACATGTCCCCGTCTAGATAAAGCACCCACCGGCCTTTTGCCTCCAGTGTTCCCACGAAACGCCCTGTTGCCGGAGCATATACGGACTGCTCGTTGAGTACTATGACCCTGGCCCCTCTTTTTAAAGCTGTCTCAGGGCTGCCATCTGTCGAGCCTGAGTCAATATAGAGCCACTCCAGATCGCTTCCTGCGGGCAGTGAATCAAAGAGCTGCGGCAGGTTTTTTGCCTCGTTTCGGCCAATAACCACCACTGAAAGCCATATTTCGCTATTCTCTAGATCCGGTAACTCTTTTGTAGCGGCTATCTTTTTAGCGATCCCCTTAACTTTTTCATAGCGCCTGTGCCAGCTGTTTTCATCTGCGAAGCGTGTGTACTGCTCCTGATTTTCAGTTCGCTCTCGCTTTGCCTGCTCAAGGATATCAAGAAAAGAATCATGATCGTGGTAAAAATGAATCGGCCCCTTCATGTAAGAGAGTTCACGCAGCGGCGGTGCAACAACCGGTAGGCCACAGGCTAGATATTCATAGTATTTTATCGGGTTTACCGCTTCAGTCAAATCATTCAAATAGAACGGGATAATCCCGATTTCGCTATGCTGCAGGTAGGAGATGGCCTCGCTTTGTTTTTTCGGTCCCAGCCAGCTGAAGTTGTACTCCTGCTGCAACCGCTTCACCTTAAACAGCAGCGTTTCCTCGGTAATCGGACCAACCAAAAGAAAATGAAAACTTCCGCTGCGTTTAACCGCCTGCTCGATTACACCCAGATCAAAACGGGTATCGATTGTTCCAAGATAGATAGCTACCGGGAGCCCTGTATCCGGAAAATCAACAGGTCGGGAAAGTTTTGGCTGAAAGAAGATGTCGCCTACCCCATTAGGCAGGTAATAAACATCATGCCGTCGCACCTGGCACACCCAATCGAACAGCGATTGCGATGTGGCCACTACGAAATCAACGCGCCGGATTAGATCTTTTTGCAGTGCTACGACAGATGGCGGAATGTTCTTAAACTGGTCGAGGCGATCGGCAACCCGGTAACAGCTGATCCGGTGCGGAATTAAATCAAGCAGGCTATAGGCTACCGGACCTGCACACCAAAGCAGGTCAACCTGATCAAAGCCAATATGGCGCAGGCTCTTTTTTAACGGCGGCAGGCAAAAACGGTATTGATTGCGGCCAACTGTAAGCGCACGCATTAGTGGCAGGTTGTAGTAAAAAGCCAGGGTGAAAGGTACCTTCCATTTGACACCCTGAAACTCACGCCCCCCTTCTTTCCATACTTTGAAGCGATGGCGGTTAAGATTATCCGGTTTAAATATATGCAGCGGGCTTATCGCCGGTCCCAGCCAACAGCATTCATGCCCATCCTGCTGAAAGAGGCGGATATAGTGGTGTGAGCCAAGCGGGTCTGGCCGGTCCAGATTATGTGATTCGGCAAAGAGGATCTTCATATCCCAGGTGAGTCTCCTATTTTAGTAACGATCAGGCCACAACTGATCCAACTCGATCCTCAGGCCTTCAAAATTCTGGTGCTTGAGAAGGTCATTATCCATACCATAGGTGATCAGGCTATATAGCCCCTCTATTAGCTGGTAACACTCGATAGTTTTATCTTCAGGATCGACAATCCAGTACTGTAGTACTTTTGCTTTTTGGTAGAGCTGCAGCTTCTGTAACCGGTCCTTACTGCGGTTATAAGGTGAAAGCACCTCTACCACCAAATATGGCGCTCCGTTAATGTAAGATTCTTTGATCAGCTCTTTTTGCTCCCCGGTCAGATAGAAGAGATCCGGTTGCACAACTGTGTATTGATCGAGCTTAACATCTAAAGGAGCAATAAACAGTTCGCCATCAGTATCAACAGCTTTAAAATAGTTTCTCAAGATCCCTGCTAAAGTCAATAATATTCGTTGGTGATTGACATTGGGTATAGGATCCTTTATTAATTCACCGTCAAGCACCTCTAAACGGTAACCCGGGTCCCATGGAATCCGGCAGTAGCTTTCGAAATCAATTCTCATTTTCGCGGTTTTGTTACTTGCCAGCGCCGACAATACAAGTTCCAAATTATAGCGGTATTGTTTGTTGCCGATCTCTACAAAAGGAATTTTCTTATCCCGCGTATAGCGCCAGATCGTGTCAACAGAAAGATCGAGTTCTTCCGCCAACCGGAGGGCAGTAATCAATTCTTTGCTCTTTAACACAATACCACCCCCTTCCTTTAAATCTATTAGAGCACCTATGCCGTCTATTGTCAACTATTATAAACCGTTATTACCAATTACATTGCACATTACTTATGTTTGGTTTACAACTGAAGCAAGGTTCGCCGCTTTATACTTAATCACGTTTTTGGATCAGTTGAGCAACCAGCTTCGGTAATTCCTGCAGAGAAATCTTTTCAAAACGCAGAACAACAATGACTAAACCGGCCGCAGTCAGTAAAACTATCACTAATTTAAGCAAAAGGTTGATGATCACTCCGGGGCCCAAAAGTGCAATCATGTAAATAATAAATACTGCCGCCAGGGGGATGGCTATTAAGCCGGCAATCGCCTTCCGTGGGTAGTCGACCGGCCAAAGCCGTTTTGAAACCAGGGCATAGCTGAGAGCAAAAAGCAGGTAGGAGAAGCCGGTAGCCGCACCAGCGCCGTTTATGCCGAAAGTTGGTATCAGCAGATAATTTAAACCGATATTAATGACGGCAACCAGCCAGCAGGCCACCATAATGAAAATAGTTTTGTTTTTGGCCATTATTGCCACCACTGATACGTGAGCGCTGGTAAAAAAAATAAACCCGGCAGCGAGAAACGGAATTACCGTAAAAGCATCATAATAGACAGGCGGCACAAGGATAAAGATCACTTCCTGGGCCAGAGCCACAAAACCGGTGATCAACAAGCCCATTGCAGCAAGAAAGAAGACCATGGTGCGGGCAAAGATCGAGGAAGCCAGTTGTTTATCTTCTTCAAAAACTTTAATCCCGTGCGGTAACCACGACTGGCCGATGGCATTCTGCAACAGCATGATCACCGCCGCCAGCGACCCGGCAATCGAATAAAGGCCTACCGCTTCGAGTGATGCCAGGCGGGCCAGCATTAGCCGATCGGCATTGCTGAAAAGCCAGAATGCGATATTCATTGGCACTAACGGCAGCCCGAATAAAAGCAATTGCTTTAAATATTTATAGGAAAACGAGAATTTTATTAAGTCGCGAATAGTCCAGAGCCTGAAT
>VGTO01000098.1 GCA_016874655.1 Bacillota bacterium
CTCCACCGGCAGCGGCGAGGGCCTTAAGCTGATCATCAGAAAGATTCCGCTCGTGAGGGCAAAGAGCGCGGGAATTGGCATGGGAGACGATCACCGGCTTACTGCTGGTTTCCAGAGCATCAAAATAACCTTTTTCATTGATATGGGCTAGGTCGACGAGCATTCCCAACCTATTCATTTCCTTAATCATCCTGCGCCCTAATCTGGTCAGCCCTCTTCCCCCAACTCCGTTGCCCACCCCTGTGGCCAGCTGATTTTCCTGGTTCCAGGTTAACCCCAAACCGCGCACCCCAAGCAGGAAAAGCATTCTTAAAACAGCAGTCTCCCCTTCCAGGGCTTCTCCGCCCTCGATACAGATCAGTGCTCCTACTTTATTGTTATTTTCAAGTTCATCCAAATCCGAGCGGTTACAGATGAAGGCAATATCTTTTCGGCAGTGTTCCATATTTTTGTAAAGCAGATCAAGAAGCTGCAGCGAGCGTTTCAGCGAACCGACCGGTTTATGCTGCTCTTCGATGTAGAGCGCAAAAACCTGCAGCTTAACTCCCCCTGCCCGCAAGCGGGGCAGATCGATATGTCCAGTTTTATTCAGTTTCTTGAAGTTGTAAGCTTGCCTTTTTAATGCAAACAGCCTTACAGTATCACAGTGGCCATCTACAATGGAATAGGGCATTCTTGCCGCACACCTTTCAAACCGGTTAGATAACCATTAAGTTAGATAACCGCAAGTTTTTTACCCACCTTAATAAAGGCGGCGATAGCCTGCTCCAGATCTTCCATACGGTGGGCGGCTGATAGCTGCACCCGGATTCGCGCCTTTCCTTTTGGCACGACCGGGTAGGCGAAGCCGATGACATAAATGCCTTCCTCCAACATCAGGTCGGCCATTTTCAGGGCCAGCGGTTCATCATAGAGCATCACCGGCACGATTGCCGTATCACCGGGTACGATTGTAAAGCCTGCCTCAATCATTTTCTTCCGGAAGTAAGCTGCGTTTTCCCTTACTTTCTGCTGCAGGTATGTCGATTCGGAGAGCATCTCCAAAACTTTAAGGGTGCCGCCGACTATCGCCGGGGCCAGTGAGTTGGAAAAAAGGTAGGGGCGCGAGCGCTGGCGCAGCATTTCGATTAGCTCGCCGCGCCCGGAGGTGCAGCCGCCCATCGCTCCTCCCAGCGCCTTGCCGAAGGTGGTGGTGATCAGGTCAATTTTGCCTTCCAGCCCATAGTGTTCAAAGGTGCCGCGACCTGTTTTTCCGATATAACCGGTAGCATGGCTGTCATCAACCATCACCAGGGCATCATACTGGTCAGCCAGAGCGCAGATATCCGGCAGTCTGGCGATGTCACCATCCATCGAAAATACACCGTCTGTAGCAACCAGGCGGTAACGGGCATCTTTTGCTTCCAGGAGGCATTGTTCTAGTTCATCCATGTTGGAGTGCCGGTAGCGGAGCCTTTTTGCTTTGCAGAGTCTCACCCCATCGATAATTGAGGCATGATTCAGTTCATCAGAGATAATGGCGCTATCTTCGCCCAAAAGCGGTTCAAAGACTCCGCCGTTGGCGTCGAAGCAGGCGGCATAAAGGATTGTATCTTCGGTATGCAGAAATTCAGAGACCTTCTGTTCCAGCTCTTTATGGATCTGCAGGGTGCCGCAGATAAAGCGCACCGAGGAGAGACCGTAGCCCCACTGGTCCATGATTTCCTGGGCGGCCCGGATCACCTCAGGGTGGCTGGATAGCCCCAGGTAGTTGTTAGCGCAGAAATTTAAAACTTCTTCCCCGCTGGAAACCCTGATCTCTGCGGCTTGGGGGCTGGCGATCACCCTTTCCTGCTTATAAAGTCCTTCTTTTCGCAGTTCGCCAAACTGTGTATTCAGGTCATTAAAAATCATTCTGGACATTTCTTTACCTCCTGGCCTAAAAAGCAATGAGGCACCTTATTCTTGCTGAAGCTTTTTCGATAAAACATCAAGCATATCTCTGGTCATCGCTACCAGATCGTAATTAGGGTTCCAGCCCCATTCTTCGCGGGCGACGCTGTCGTCAAGGGAATCGGGCCAACTGTCGGCGATTGCCTGACGCACCGGATCGATTTCATAGTCGATTGTGAAATCGGGAATCTGTTTCCTGATTTCTGCAGCCAGCTGCCGCGGGGTTACGGTGATTGACGAAACATTAAAAGCGTTGCGGTGCTTAAGCTTGCCCGGATCCGCTTCCATCAGCTTTAATGCTCCCTTAAGCACGTCGGGCATGTAGATCATGTCAATTGAACTGTCTTCTTTCAGAAAGCAGGTGTAGTGACCACTTTTAAGGGCAGCATAAAATATATGGACGGCGTAATCGGTGGTACCACCGCCCGGCAGAGCGGCATTTGAAATGACTCCGGGGTAACGCAGGCCGCGGATATCAAGGCCATATTTTAAGTGATAGTAATCACAGAGCAGTTCTCCCGCTACTTTCGATACTCCGTAGATCGAGGTGGGACGGGTTAAAGCATCCTGTGGTGTTTTTATCCGTGGGGCATCCGGGCCGAAGACGGCTATTGAACTGGGAAAGAATACTGAGCAGTCGGCTTCTCTTGCTGCTTCCAGAATATTAACCAGGCCGTTCATGTTAATTTTCCAGAGCAGCTGCGGATCCTGTTCGCCAGTTGCCGAGAGCAATGAAGCCAGATGGTAGATTGTCCCGATGTTATACTTTTTTATAATAGCAGCAATCGCCTCAGACTTGGTAATGTCAAGCAGTTCAAATGGACCCGCAGTAAGGAAAAGACATTCCTCGTGGATTCTTCTGCCGGAGGCAACAACTTGATCAACGCTGTAAAGGCTGCGCAGGTAAGGAACCAGCTCGGTTCCGATCTGGCCCATCGCTCCGGTAACCAGTATTTTTTTCACTGCATTTACTCCCTTCTTGTTGGCTGACAGATCATTCCTGCAGCTTTAGTTTCCATAGCGCTGATCCTGCTGTTTCTGTTGCCAGATCATGTCGGCCAGGGTGCCGGGTGGATAAGGGCTGCCGCTGGGATTGATATAGGTACTGCCGGCTGGTGTAACAGAGTTCTGTATGTCATTATCTCCATTAGCTAAGGCCAGGTCGTCAAAATCCAGCGGAATGTAGTCGAAAGCATAAGGGCCCGACAAGCGATGGGAGAGGGTTAGCCAGCCCGGTAGCGGGGTAGTATGATTCTGATTATTTATAGTTGATTTTACATAGTTTGTTAATTGATCAGAATTGATTAGGAAGAAGAGTAGTGAAAAGACCAATATTAGAATCAAGATCAGCTTGTAACGGGGCATCTGGCTCCTCCCCAATTAGAACTATTCTCTTAGAGCAGTCGTGCTTATCTAGTTTACGGGGCGCTCTTGTGATGCTTTCTTACATTTTATACGTCTGATGTTCCAAATGCAATTGTGGGAACTTAGAGAGAAAGAAAAGGGAAACCCCACAATTTTAGTTTGTGGGGTAATAGAAGTAACTGATTAGGGAAAAGCAAAATCTGAAAGATATATCTACTTAGTTGCCAAATCCTGATGGCGACTGCTCCCAGTTGTGAAACCAAGTAGAGTCTGTGGTAGTTTCTTCTGTTTCAACTGGTGGAGGCTTGATGCCGTATTCACGATCAAGACTCAAACCGATGCTGCCTGCTATTTCACCCATTGTTTCATAGCGTTCTTCTCGATCTTTTTTCAAAGCTTTTAACTTTTCTTCATCCTTATTCTTTTCGCTTTCTAAATCAGCTAGATCAGAGTTCAGTTTTTTGTAGGTATATACCAACTGATCGAGTTGCTGCTTGGCAATGTATTCCATTGTTCCAGGTTGCTTCCACCGTGGTGTTCCAGTGGCCGGAGTTTGCTGTTCATCTATTTGGACCGGCTGAGTTGATCCGGGTTGTGTTGCAACCGGTTGGTTTACAACTGGCAGCGTTGTATTATCATCTTCTTTGCTTTCCTCTGTACCTGTATCTGTATCAGGTCGTTCAGCAGCTTGAACCCGGTGAGCAACAGTTAACCATTCAGGAAGCTCTTCTTCAAAATTGTTGCTGATCTCTGTTCTAGTTGCCCTTAAAGAACCAAATAAGCCACAACCAACTAACGATAAGGATAATGCTAAAGTTATAATATATACTAATATAGTCTTAATCTTCATGGATCTAATTCCTCCTTGATAAAAGTAGATCAGCTGTTAAAACAAACGGCATTTTGAATTAGCTTGTTTTTAACAGATCAATAACCCCGATCTTTGAAGATCGAGGTTATTGAAAAATATATTATGAATCAGCGATTATTAATTACTAAAAATCTCCGCCAAAACCTGATGGCGATTCATCCCATTCGTGGAACCAATCATTATTAGCCGTTTCCCCTGTTGCAGTGTATGGTGCAGTAATGCCATAGATTTGCTTAAAAGTATCGGCGTGGATGGCTAAACCAGCAGCAATTTTAGGAATTGACAGTTTTAGTTCTGCCAAACGAGCAGCATTTGCATCTGTATCGCCTTTTTTAACGACACTCAGTAAAGACTTGTATTCCTCAACCAACCTGTCAAGCTCCAACTTGCCAATATACTCCATCGTGCCTGGTTGTTGCCATTTAGGCGTTCCGCTGGTCTGTGCCGGCTGGGTTGTTGCAGGCTGAGTCGTCGCTGGTTGCGTTGTGGCTGCGGGGGCCGGCGCTTCTGACGCCTCTTCTTCCTCTTCCGCTACTTCCTCTTCTTCCATTTCCGGTTCTTCAGCTGCCTCGGCGCGGTGCGCCAGGGTTAACCACTGCGGCAGCTCAGCTATCACGGCTGTTTCCTCTGCGGCGGAATCACCCCAGGGCAGCAATTTACAGCCAAACAGTGAAAATGACAAAGCAATTACCATACTAAATATAAGCAAGGTTTTAATCCTTTTCATAAAATCTCCTCCTTTAAACTTTTCGACAAATAAAGCCCGCTAAAAGTTCCTTTATTTAGCAACGGGCTTGATGCTCCTGATTATACTTGAAAAAATAAAATGATGCAAGTCAAGGTGCAAGGGGTTGACCCATTATGTTATAATGTAACCTGCAGTCCGGCAAATCTTAAATTATTAGCCGGGTTGTTTGTTTCTTTTTATTAATGCCTGGGAGGTAAAAAAATGTCAGATGATTATAAAACCTGTCCATACTGCCTCGAAGAGGTACCGGCCAGGGCGATTAAATGCCGGCATTGTGAGTCGGTTCTTGAAGTTGTAGAAACGATTATTGTCAGGGAAGGGATCGAAGGAGAACCCGGAGCAAAAGGGAAAACGCGCAGAAAACCGGTAATCCAGCAGGGTGTCCCTGGGGTATCAGCCTATGGTCAGCCTAAGGCGAAAAACAATCTGGTGCCGGTCGTCATAATCCTGGCAGCGCTTTTAATTGCTGCTATTGGCGCCGGTTATTGGCTGTTAGTCCGTGATGATGGCAGTCCTGCTGCAGTAGAGGCAATCGACAGCGCCTTAGTTGGGGCCTGGCAAGGTGGTAGTGAAGAAAGCAGTGTCTACTTTCAGTTCTTGCCTAACGAGATGGTTAATATTGCCGTAGCGGAGGAAAATTATTGGTTCCGGACTCAGTACCGTATAGTCAGGACCGATCAAGCCAATTTCCTCGAAATTTATCATCGCGGCTTAGGAGAGTGGGAAAGAACAGCAGAGCTCGAAATAAGCGAAGACGAAACGTTGATCGTGACCGACACCTGGGATGGCGTTGTTATCGCTATGAAGCGCATTACTGATGGAGAATTCCGGGATGAGATCGCGGATTTTCGCTTTGAACGTTAAGTATTCTAAATAGTTTTTACAATGCGAGCGCCTCTTGTTGAGGCGCTTTTTTTCGATAAGGGCAGGATACCATGCTATAATGAGCCAGGAGAATCAAAAGTGGACAGAGATCTACTAGACGAGAAATATATGTGTACAGCGATCGCGCTTGCCAGAAAAGCAGCAGACTGCGGCGAGGTGCCAGTCGGAGCTGTTCTGGTACAAGATGACCAAGTTATAGCCGAAGCCTATAACCGGCGTGAAGAGCTTGGCGACGCCACTGCCCACGCCGAAATGCTGGCTATCCGTCAGGCTTGCGCACTTCTTGGCGGCTGGCGCCTCAGCAATGCTACCATTTATGTTACCCTGGAACCCTGCCCGATGTGTGCCGGGGCGCTGGTCCAGGCTCGGATTAAGCGCCTGGTTTTTGGCGCTGCTGATCCGAAAGCCGGATCGGCTGGTTCATTG
>VGTO01000099.1 GCA_016874655.1 Bacillota bacterium
CGGTCAAAACACGCTTCAGCACTTCAAAACGTTGCTGGTCGGGTCGCCCTTTACCTAAATCTTTTACCACCTTATATGAGGTAGCAGCATTACCCAAAGTGCGCCCAAAAGCGCCTTCCAAAATATCTAAAATAAAGCGGATATCAAACCAGAGATACCGGCTCGCGCCAGCGGTTAAAAGCGTTTGGGCAACCAGCAAAAAGGGAATAACCAGGAAGTTGAGAATTAACAAAGTAACATTGGTCTGCAAGGCAAACGAGGCACTCAGGGCCAGCAAGGGTATGAGTAACCAAAGGCCTGGGTTCTGCCATTTTAGATTTAAGCTTTTAAGATAGGCGAAGAAGATGATCAGGAAAACCCCTGCAAATAATGGGTATGAAATACCCAGCTGCTTACCGAAAAACAAAATATTGCCGAAAAGCCCCAGCAAAAAACAGCAAATCAGTAAAAAGCGAAGGTGCCTAATCTCTACAGCAGATAGATCATCTACCATCAAATCGGCCTCACTTTCCCATAAATACATTCTGCCGGTTTATTATATCGCTATAACTTACTGCAATAAAGCTTACATGATCTTTTTTAGTAAACACCCGCTAACGCTCATTTCCGGCAAAGATATGTTACATAAGCAAGGGTTTCTTCGGGGCAGCTGTCGACACAGTGACCGCAGCCCACGCAGTTTAAGTCTATCACCGGTTTGCCTTCCCTGGCGCAGCTTAAAATATCAATAGCCATAGGGCAGGCCTGGTTGCACTTTCCGCATTTTATGCATTCTGTAAGGTCTGTTTTGATCTGCTGGCCGCCAGCCCGGCCAAGCAGGGCGGTGACGGTGCCGAGCGGGCAGTAATAGCAGTAACCGCGTCCGGTAAAGAAACTCCAGATTAACAGGGCAGCAAACAGGTCAAAAAACAAATACTTGTAGATTTCGATCTGAGAAAAGAGGTTTAAGTTCCCCGGCAGGTTAAGGCCTGCTACCTGAAGCAACCAGAACCCACTGAAGAAAAGGGCAACCAAAAAGAAAAACCACCTTAAAACCATAAAGAGTTTAATCAACCCGGAGCCGGCCTTTTTCTTCTTCCCGATCAGGGGAAAGGCAGGGGCAAAAACCTCAGAGATAAAGCCGCTAAAAAGGCAAAGAGTCGAGCACTGCCACCTTCTGCCCCGGAAAATCGTTCCGATGAAGACCACAGCGGTCACCGAAAAGTAAAAGATCAGCACTGCCCTTAAAGCCCGTTCTCCTTGATCGGCTAAGAAGTTTACATAAAAATCGCTGCCCGCCACCAGCAGCTGTAGCGGTTGATTAGTCCAGGGCAGCGGCATGGCAAAGAAGTACAAGTCGGGATAGTTGAAAAGGTAGGGACCAATAATGTGAACCACCAGGGCTGCACAGAAAAAACCGATAAGATTATTCCTGCGCATCCCGGTGCGAGTGTTTTTTACAGCTAACCGTAAGGTTAGGTAACCGCCCACACCAATAAATACAGTTTTCAGCTCGTTTTCGTAAAAATGCCAGGCTGTCTTGATCAGGGCGGCAATATGCGCCGGGGCTTGATCAGCATAGCCGAAATTTAGCCCCGCTAAAACAAAAGCCATTACAATATAAAGAGCAAGCATTATTCTTAATAGAGTCGTTTCTAAACCATTATTATTCTTCAACGACATCTTTCACCAGGCCTTTTTGATCAATGCTGCTTTTCATTTCAGCCATAACCAGGCAGTTTAAGGTTATTATATTCTACCTAAACAGATCAAACGGGGCTTTCCTGCTGTATTATACCTGAACTAAATAAGTGGCGCAAAGATGAAGAATAATATAGAATGTTAATTGAACAGATAATCATAATGATTTTGAGGAGTGGTCTTATGAGCAAACAGCGCCATACTAATGCGGATGGATCATGGTATGAAGGTGATTGGAAAAATGAAAAAAGGCATGGTTACGGCACCTGGATCAGACCTGATGGAACTAAATACGCCGGTGAGTGGGTTGATGATTTGCCCCATGGGTCAGGCATGCTAACCATGGCCGATGGCACCTATTTTAAAGGTGAATGGAAGGGTGGCAAACGCAACGGCAATGGGATGCTGACTTATGCAGATGGAACCACGCTCTCCGGAACCTGGCTTGAAGGTCGCTATGAGGGCCGGCATGAGCAGACAACAGAAAAGGTGGACAGCTGCGCGGAACTGGAGCGAACAAACTGGGAACTCCAGCAAAAGATTGCGGAGCTGGAAGGAGGCAGGCAGAAGAAGGGTGCTCGCCAAATCACGTTTGCATACCTAAAGCGTTTTAACCTGGTTATGGGCCTGCTGCACTTTATCCAGGGCTCTTTAATGCTCTACTTTGCCCTCTCCATCGATCAAATCAAAGCTTTTAAAACCCCGGTCTGGTCATACTTTCTCGAATTCAATACCGATATTATGCGCCTGGTAACCAAACCTGAGCAGATTGGCGAAGTGCCTTTTGGTCTGTTCGTTTCGTTTTTTCTGTTTCTCTCGGCGCTTGCTCACTTTATCATCGTCATGCCAAAAACCAACTCCATCTACAACCGCGATCTGCAGAAGGGCATTAACATCTTTCGCTGGTATGAGTACTCCCTTAGCTCTTCACTGATGATTATCCTGATCGCTATGCTATTTGGAGTTTATGATATCGGGGCCCTGATCACCATTTTTATTCTCAACGCTTCGATGAACTGGTTTGGCCTGCTGATGGAAAAAGTAAACCAGTATACTGAGAAGGTCAGCTGGTCGCCGTTTGTCTTCGGTAGCATCGCTGGTATCGGTCCCTGGGTTGTCATCATCATGCACGCTCTGGGTAATGCCGATCCCGCTGAGGTGCCCTGGTTTGTTTACGCCATCATCGGATCGTACTTTGTATTCTTTAATCTTTTCCCGATCAACATGATTCTGCAATACAAGAAAGTGGGCAAATGGGCCGACTACCTCTACGGCGAAAGAGGTTACATCATCTTAAGCCTGGTGGCAAAAAGTGTCCTTGCCTGGCTGGTATTCTCAGGTGTCATGCAACCATCGTAAATAATGCCCGGATTCGTCCGGCATTGCTCTGTAAGTTGCAATATTCATAATTACCAGGTCTATATATTTCAGGACCTAAGAATCGTGCCAGTCTGAGGTCATTTGCGATGAGGTTTCGCTGACTTTTCAGTGTTAGTTCCGTCGGTTTATGTAAGCAATTTATACATTACATGCGCGTCAACCAGCCCGAAACGGCTGTGCCGGAATGATTTAGGCAGCGTGCCGATGATCTCAAAACCCTTCGTCTTCCAAAGGCGCACTGCGCTTTCATTTGTTGAAACAACCAGGTTATACTGCATCGCTAAAAACCCCATGGCAATAGCCTGCGCCTGTGAATGATCACACATCAGGGAGGCCAGACCCTGGTTTCGGGCATTTTCAGCAACTATGTAGCCACAATTGCACACGTGCGCGCCTAAAGCTGGTTGGTTTGGTTTTATGTAATAAGTCCCTAAGATGGTGTTGTTTGAGTCAACCGCTACGAATGTTACGGCCGGGGTCTCTATCCACACCTTGTGGGCTTCTTCTGCATTAATATCCGGAGAAAAGGCATAAGTTTCACCGGCCCTAAAAACCGGCTCAATAATTTTCCAAGTAGCGGTCCAGTCCAGTTCCTGAAATTTACGTATCGCGATCATAATCCACATCCACCTGCTTTTTTGTTGTTATTTTTTAGGTTTAATTCTGATCAATTATAATCTCTGATTAAAACTTCATCAATACAGAGCAATCCAAGCAATGCTCCGGCAGCATAATTTTTAGATATCGGGTATAATTAGATGAGCATCAGCTCGAAACAATCAGATTAAAGTTCTTGCGATAAGCACTCAAAATAAGCCTGGCCGTTAGGAACGAGGTAAGATTAAAATGGTAAGCTATCCAAACTGGGTTATCCTGCATGTACCTCACCACTCAAAGCAGATTCCTCCCGCATTAAGAGGGCAATTTCTTCTAACCGATGACCAACTAACCCGGGAACTGATTCTGATGACCGATGAAGGGTGCAGAGAGCTCTTTAACTACCGCTGCGAAAACGCCCGCCTGGTTCAGGCAACAGTCAGCCGCCTGGTTGTCGATGTCGAACGCTTTACAGATGATAACCAGGAAAAAATGGCTTCAGTAGGGATGGGTGTTATCTATACCAGAACCGCACACAATCAACCGTTGCGTAAAGAACTAACTACCGACGAGCGCAACGATCTCTTAAAAGAGTATTACTATCCACACCATGAAGCTTTAGAACAACAGGTAGAAGAAGTCCTCAAAAAATACGATCACTGCATCATAATCGACTGTCACAGTTTCCCCTCAAAGCCCCTGCCCTTTGAACTAAATCAAAGCTCCGACCGGCCGGATATCTGTGTCGGCACCGATGATTGCCATACATCCGAGCGCCTTAAAAACAGTTTCGTTACAGCCTTTAAAGAATCCGGCTTCAAAGTGTCCGTTAATGAGCCCTTTGCCGGCGCCCTGGTTCCCTATAAATTTTACGCAGCCAAGGAAGCCAAAGTGCAGTCAATAATGGTTGAAGTTAACCGTAAACTCTATATGGATGAAACCACAGGCCTTAGAACTGACAACTTTAAGAACACTGCCAGATCCATCACAGCTACCTGCCAACAAGCCATGCGCGAAGTTTTTAATTAATCATGAAAATTATCATTGATGCCGATGCTTGTCCAAAAACAGTCCTCACCATCTGTCTTAAGCTGGGCCATCAATATGGGATTCGGGTATGGACGGTTGCCAGTTTTAACCATAACATTAAATCGGATCATCACACCATCGTTGGCAGCGCCTCCCAGGAAGCCGATCTGAAGGTGATTAATCTCGCTGATAAAGGCGATTTAGCTGTAACCCAGGATTGGGGGCTGGCAGCGATGCTACTGGGTAAAAAGGTCAGATCACTTAATCCTGACGGCAGAGAGTTCCGGCCGGAAACAATTGAATTCATGCTTGAAGAAAGAGAGCTAAAAGCTAAATTCCGTCGCAGCGGTGGACGGACAAAAGGGCCTAAGAAACGCACAGAAGCAGAAGACCAAAAATTTTCAAAGTGTCTTGAGCAGATCATCCGCGAAGTGCTTATCGGTCACCCAGATCTGGTTTAAATGCTTTTTACTATGCAAGGAGGTAAGAAATATGATCAGAGCCAAAGTAACCGCCAAGGGTCAATTAACCATTCCCAAAACTTTAATCGAAAAAGAACTGGATGAAAAGCGGTTTGATAAATATATCGGCTTCCTAAATCGTGAAACAAAAAGTGACGAAATCATCAGGGATTTGCGAGATCAATGACACTTGCAGTAGATACAAACATTCTTTTTGATATCCTGCTCCCGGATCCGCAATACATGAAACAATCATTAGCGCTCCTCAAGTTGCAGGGGGCTTAATCAGCTCAGCTATTAGTGTATTTGCTGACAAATGCCGCACTTTCATCATAGAAGCCCCTGAGATTGCCATAAAGCTGTTCATAGAGATTGTATAGCTCATCATAGAGAGATTTAAGTTCGGGATTGGGTTTGTAGCGAGCCGATATTTTCCGGAAAGCGGCTGCGGCTTCTTCGACGGGGCCCAGTAATCCGGCTCCCGAACCGGCGATGATGGCCGCTCCGTAAGCAGGGCCCTCGTCTGCAGCAGGCAGAATAATTTCCCGGCCCAGCATATCAGCCACCATCTGATTCCAGAACTTACTGCGGGCTCCACCGCCTGAGATGAAAACACTGCCTGTTTCCAGCCCGCTCTCTTTGCCCAGCTCAAAGCAGTCTCTGATGCTCATCGTTATCCCCTCCAGGACAGCCCTGGCTAAATGCCGGCGGGTGTGTCTCAGGGAGAGGCCGATGAAGGCGCCGCGGGCATTGGGGTCGGCGTAAGGAGTTCTTTCGCCGGCGAGATAGGGTAGAAAAAGCAACCCCTCCGAGCCCGGTGCCACGCGCTCGGCTTCTTTTGTTATCAGCAAGTAAGGATCCTTTCCGGTAACTTTGGCCTCTTTTATAATTTCGGTTGCCAGCGTGTCCCGGAACCAGCGCAGCGAGCCGCCTGCAGCAAGGGTTA
>VGTO01000100.1 GCA_016874655.1 Bacillota bacterium
CTCTTAAATACCCGCTGATCTTTTCAGTCTGCGACGTATTGGTGATCAGCAAGGCCGATTACCTGGAGCTTTCCGACTTTGATCCGGAACTGCTGGTTGAAAGGGTGCGCCGGCTTAACCCCTCAATCCGCATCTTTGTTACCTCCTGCAAAACAGGGGCAGGTTTGGATGAGTGGTCTAGCTGGTTAAGTGATCAAATAGAAGCGACAACTGCTTAGCAGTTACCGCTTCTATTTTCATCTGAATTAATTGTTGCCTTTTTTACAGGCTTCTGATCTCCATCATTTTCATCATTTGTTCAAAGCTGTTCTCTGGTAGGGCGTGGCGTTTTTCTTCCGGTTTCAACTGCAGGCTGATCGCCTCCGATGGGCACCGGGGGACGCAGACTCCACAGCCGATACAGCGATGCTCCAGGATCACCGCCGGTCCTTTATCTGACATTTCGATCGCCGCCATATGGCAATGGGTCACACATTCTCCGCACTCTACACACTGGTCAACATCCACCCGGGTGAAGTTATTCGAATAAACCAAATCACCCGGATTTTCTGCCCTTTTAATTGAAGCAAGCACTCCGCAACAATCACCACAGCAGTTACACATTCCGCTGGGGTTGGCCGAGGTGGCAGGTTGGGTTACCAGGCCGGCTTCCTGGGCTTTGCCCACGATTTTTATGGCCTCATCGACATCAATTTCCCGGCCCATTTTATTGTCAAGATAGTACTGACCCATTGAGCCAAAGAGAAAACAAACTTCAAGCGGTGCGCCGCACGAATTATTAACCAGCTCTTTGCTCTTGCGACAGATGCAGTCGGCAACTACAATCTTGCCGGCGCCCCGCAAAATTTCAGCGGCATCGTCAAAAGAAGCTACGTGATGCTGCGCCGGTATTGACTGGGCAATCGGAATGGTGCGTAAAAAAGTACCCTTAACCCCGATCATCGACTGGTCCATTCCCTCATCCAGGTAGCGGTTGACCAGTTCCACCAGTTCGCGATCGATGTGCGGCAGCTGAAACTCAAAAATACCGTGAATAAAGGCGGTGGCGCCGTATTTATTTTCACCGTTTTTATTCAGGCGAAAAAGAAGACCCCGCGAGGCCATATCTTCAAGTTTTTTTGCTAATTCCTCTACCGGCCGGTCTAACCTGGCGGCAATATCTTCCGGTTTTTCGAGCGAAGGGCTGAGCACTAAAAAAAGCTCAGCTTCATCTTCGCTGAACAGTTTTTTTAAAATCTCGATCTCGACGCCCGACTCGGTGGCCGGGAAACCTACTGAGTAACTATCAAGTCTTTCCTGCATCTGGCGGTAAATAGTGGTGCTCATCATATCCCCCGTTTCGCTTTGCGTGATGCGAAAATATTATCAGAGAGTCCGGACAGCTGTCAATTCAATTGAAAAATTTAGGATCACATAATCCTAGTAACAAAATATTACTATTGGCAAATAGGTAGAAGTAGTATAATACAGAAAAATGGCTGAATAATAAGACATATAGCAAGCGATCAAAATTACTAGAAAAGAGGTTGGTGCGATGGAAGGCGAGCAAGCGGTTAAACCAAAGGGCAAGTCAAATTTGTATATTGCAATTATTGCTGTTCTCCTTTGTCTGATCTTAATAATGTTGTTCCTAATCAGTCCTCTTAAGAATCTTATTTTTCCCGTGGCTGAAATACCGCAACTGACCCTGGTTGTAGTTGAAAGCGCAGCATCCGCAGAAGATCCAGGCACGTACCGGATTCTGGTTGAAGCAATAGTGGAAGGAAACCCAGAGCCGCAGGTACAGTTTAACCGCAATGAGGGCATCGGCCAGGTAGAACCTAACTTCAGCCTGGTGCTGCTTGCCGAAGAAGAAACTTTTCTACTGACTGCAGTGGCCACCAATGCGGAAGGATCGGCCGAAGCGGCACTTGAACTCTTTCCCGGGATTGCTGTTGGTGTTGACGCGGACAGCCCCGATGCAGAAGGAGGCCCCGGTGCAACTGACCCCGATGCAGATGACGATGAAGGAGAAGACACGGAAGATGATCCGGAAGCCGGCCCTGCCGATCCGGATGGCAACAATGCCCCGGAGATAGAAGCCATTATATACGAAGACGATGATATCAGCGACCTGATCTTTCGCGGTGAATCTTTACCGGTCAGGTATGCCGAAGGGCGGCACAATTTTGTAGTCATAGCGACAGATCGCGATGATGACGCCGTTGAGTTTGATATTGAGGCCAGTCATGGCAGTCTGGTTGATATCACACGTGTAGCTGTTGATAGCGTCGCTTTCACCTGGCTATCTCCGGCCAACCCTGCCGGAAACTTAGAGGCGCTTAACGTATCAATTGCTGTCACAGCATCAGATCCTGCCGGTGCGGCTGACCGCCAAGTGATTGCTGTTGCTCTTTTGCCGGTAGTTGGTGATGATGGTGCAGATGATCCTGTCGCGGCTGAAGTAACCCTAAATACAGTTGCCGTCGCCGATTTAAGTGGTTATGTTACATCAGCTGGTCAAGTTCGGACAGGTGTGGTTTTGATTGGTGATAACTCATCGAATGAATCGATCAAGGGCTATTTAGCTTTTAGCTTAGCAACGCTGAGGGAAGTGCACCCTGACAGTATTATATCAACACGAATTCGCTTTGATCATATCAATAAATCAGGACGTCCGGAGACTTTTGCCACCTGGGTTGATTTTAAAGAATATGACTACGGACCGGATTTAGATGCACGAGATTTTGCTGTTGGAGGAACTCGTTTTTACAAGCAGCGGGCAGAATCATTTAACAGTGGTTTGTCGGTTCAAGGTTCTTTGATTACCCAGGTTCGTCGGGCAGTAGCTGCCGGCGATGATCATTTCTTTGTTAAAATGGGGCTTGATGTTGCTACTAACAATAACAGTGCTGATGATCTGTTTCAATTCCTGCCTGGGAACGTGGTCTTACAGGTTGTTCTACTCGAACGCTAAGATCAGGAAGGGGCAACTATGTTTTCCTGAAAAGTCAGGTAGTGCACCGGTTTATGCTGACCGATTAAAGCAATCACTATGATGATAGGTTATTTTTATTTTGACAAGTATGTCTGATATCGTGTAATCTATCTGGGTAAACTATTTAAACGGGAGTAGTTAGCGGCCTGGTGGCGTTCCTGGACTTCAAATCCTGTGGCAGGGCAGCCCCCTGTGGTGGGTTCGATTCCCATCTACTCCCGCCATCTTTCCACCATTAATATTGATCATTACATGCGGGATTGTGCCAAATGAAAGGCTTAAAAAGATGCCGCTTGGCGAACAATAAAAAAACCGGCCT
Source organism: Bacillota bacterium (assembly GCA_016874655.1). Taxonomy (GTDB): domain Bacteria; phylum Bacillota; class Dethiobacteria; order DTU022; family DTU022; genus UBA993. The sequence continues at coordinate 3,297 of VGTO01000100.1, forward strand.
GAATACCCAGGCCGGTTTGCCTTTCAGATTCTTCCCTTTACTCGTTCATACGTCCAACTTCGGCGTTGATTTGTGGTAGAAGTGAGTTAATCTGGTCAAAGAAGGGGTCGGCGTTGTCTATCTGATTAATATCACCAGAATCGATGGCCGCTCGAAAGGCATCAGCAGCTTCCAGGGTCGTGTCAGCCAGTTGCTTTGTTAGATCGGCCAGTTTGCTATATTCATCAGAATCCGGTTCGGGCAGAGTGCTAAGGGCTTGGGCTGAACCGTGCAGGACAGACAGGGTTGTCTCAGTCTCGGCAACCCATTGTGGATCAGTGAACATGGAATTGTCGTCGTTCACAACATCGATCTGAGTATTAAAATTATTGAGCGCGTCATTGAACTCGTCAATCGCCGGGTTGAAAGCGTCAACATAAGTGCTGCCGCAACCCGCCAGGGTTAGGACCAGTAGTCCTCCCATCAGCATATGTAAAACTTTACCATTATTGGTTATTGCCTTCAATATTCTCTATCCCCCTTACAATATATGGTTATTTATGGTTATAATTGTAACACACATTTGTAATTAAGTAAAGCACACGAATTTCATCGCTCGGATTGAATTAAAGGACAGTGTTATTGACAAATTTTCGCAGGTGGGCTAATGCTTTCCCCTATGATTTTGTTGCCGCGAAAGCTACTCACATTTATAATGAAAACATAAATAGTATCTGATGGAAATGATCTAATAAAGCATTTTATAGCAATAAAACTTTAGGAGGTGTCTTTTATGCAGGAGGCAATAAATACAGTTGCAAAAATGATGGCTTTGGCAGCCCGGACTGCCCCAAAAGCGATTGGTAAAGATTATCTGGAGATTAAAGTAATCGAAGGTGATAATGTTGCCAAGCTGGCTGCTGAAATGATCCGCTACGGAGAAGAAAGCGGCAGACCAAACTATGATCGTGATGGTGCTAATGTTAAGGATTCTCAGGCAGTTCTACTCCTTGGGTTAAAGAATCCAGTTCCCCTGGGACTAAATTGTGGAGCTTGCGGTTTTGAAACCTGCAGTGAGATGAGTAATAATTTGAAGGCAGGGCTTGAGTTTAGCGGTCCATTATGCACATGGCGGATCGTTGATTTTGGTATAGCTTTAGGCTCAGCTGTAAAAACTGCCTCACTATTTAACGTTGACAATCGAATTATGTACCGGATTGGTGTGGCAGCGTTGAGAACTAAAATGATCGAAAGTGAAATTGCCATCGGTGTACCTCTAGCGGCAACCGGCAAAAGCATTTTCTTCGATCGCTGATTTAATCACTGTTTTCCCGTATTTTTATACTGAATAGTAAATACATTAAGCCCGCAATGGGGTGGAAACGTGAAGGGAAAAATATTTAAGGTGTGCTTAATCGGCTTTGGCAGTTCAGGCCAGGAGCTGTGCCGGATATTACTTGAACGAAAAGAAAGAATTACATCACTAACTGGTAATAAAGTGGAGGTCGTTGCGGTTGCGACTAAAAGTCGGGGCAACCTTGTAGATCATAGTGGCCTTGATTTAAAAGAATTACTGAAACTGGCTGAAAGCAAAAGCGGATTCCATGACCACCCAAGTCTCGTTCGGATTGATACGGTTGATCTTATAAAAGAATCCGGAGCTGATGTCCTGATTGAACTAAGCACCCTGTCGATCAAAGATGGGCAGCCTGCATTAACCCATATTGAAACTGCGCTGGATCAAGGCATGCAGATCATTACTGCCAACAAAGGGCCTATCGCCTGGGGCTATAAACGATTAAAGGAAAAAGCTGATCAAAAAGGGCTGCAACTTTTGTTTGAATCAACAGTGTTGGACGGGACCCCTGTTTTTAACCTGGTTAAGAGAGCTTTGCTCGATTGCCGGGTTGAGGGGTTTAGAGGCATTTTGAACTCTACTACCAATTATATACTGGGCAAAATGGAAAGCGGTTTGCCATATGAAGGCGCTCTTCAACATGCTAAGGATCAAGATTTTGTCGAAGCAGACTCTGACCTTGACACTAAGGGGTGGGATGCAGCGGCCAAGACCGCAGTGTTGATTAACGTTTTAATGGATGGAAACGTTACCCCCATGGACATCGATAGAGAAGGGATCGATGGCCTCACACTGGACCAGGTTCAAGCAGCGCTCAAGGCAAATAAACGCTATAAACTGGTTTGTGAAGGTTACCGGAAAGATAACGGGATTTACGGCAGGGTAAGTCCTCAAGTCCTCGATGTTGCTGAACTATTCTGTGCTGTTAATGCGTCATCATCAGTTATTTGCCTGCAAACTGAGATGATGGGTGAGATCTGCATTGTTGAGAATAATCCGGAGATAAGGCAAACTGCCTACGGGGTCTACAGTGACCTGCTGCATCTTCTGAATTCTTAATATTTTAACTTAGCTGTAATGCTGTGTATCATAGAAGTTGAGGTACACATTTTGCCACCCTGGTGGGGTTTATCACCGGAATTAACTACGATGAAATTTTTGAATGCGCTACATGCATGTATGGGAAGCAAACGCTTACTAATTTTGCGGTGCGTTTTTCGATCGCCTGTAACACTATCCGGCAATCTATAAGTTGGCTTAGTCCATGACTTATTACATATCGAAGGCACTCGAAAAGTAACTGGAAAAACTGCTAACGACATAATTTGATTGTTACCATAGGGTTTAAGCTAACTTTAGGCTCATAAAAGAGCACGATCTTTGACAAAGGCATAGAGTAAAAAGAAAA
>VGTO01000101.1 GCA_016874655.1 Bacillota bacterium
CCCATGATGTCCATCGACATTTGGCAGGCAACCAGGCGTACTCCCGATTTTAGCGCCTCCTGCAGCAGCGTCTCCAGTGAGTCAACATTTTTATTCTTCATGACCATGCGAATCATTTTTGGCCCCATCCCGGCCATGTTCATCCGCGAAAGCCCCAGTTTTGAACTGCCCCGTGGCATCATCTTGCTAAACATGCCATCCATCAAAGGTTTTTTCACTTTCACGTTTTCGTTTTTCCGTAGAATGTTTAAGCCCCAGAAGGTGAAGAAAAGCGTAACCTTACGGCCCATGGCGGCAGCCCCGTTGGCGATGATCAGGGCAGCCAGGGCACGGTCGAGATCACCACTGAAGACAACTATGGTTTTGTCATTTTCCACTGCGAGTGGTCGGACGGCCGAACCCTGATCCATAGGGTTTAAAGTCTGACCGTTCCCTTTGCGGATCTGGGCCGTAAAACCTTTTCCATCGTGTCCCCTGTTTAGTAAGGTGTTTCCGGTCCGTTGGCACCAGGAGGCGATATCAGAAGCGAAGCCGGGATCTGTAGCGCATACATCAAGAACTGCCCCTTCCGACAGTTCATTCATTTTTCTAAAGACCTGCATAATCGGACCAGGGCATTGCAAACCGCAGAGATCAAGTTTAACTGCGCCATCCGGACTGGCTGGTATAGCTGTCGTAGTTTGAGAGTTGCTGGCCATTAAGTGATTTGCTCCTTTATCATTTGTCTCGTTATTTAATGCTGAGAACATCCGGTAACCGCCGTTTAAATTGAGCACTTGCGTAAAACCGTTTAAGGTGAGGATGCGGTAAGCTAAGTAAGAACGCAAGCCCACGCTGCAATAAGTGACGATTTCCTTTGTGCGATCCAGTTCACCCAACCGTGAGCGCAGCTCGCCCAAAGGTATGTTGATCGCACCTGGAATTCCGCCCAGTTCAGTTTCTTCGGGTTCGCGAACATCGAGCACGAGACGGTTGTCCGGAGGGTTACTGATCAATGAAGCAGCTTCAATTGTTTTGTAGTCGCCGTTTAAGAGGTTAGAAGCCACGAAACCGGCCATGTTTACAGGGTCTTTTGCCGATGAAAATGGCGGAGCATAAGCCAGCTCCAACTCCTGCAGATCGGCCACCTTGAGCTGGGAACGCAGGGCGGTAGCCAGAACATCGATCCGCTTTTCTACGCCACTGTAGCCAACTGCCTGAGCACCGAGAATCTTTCCCTCCGAACTAAATAGTACTTTTAAGGAAAGCGGGTTGGCACCCGGGTAGTAACCGGCGTGGCTGTTGGGATGGATGATAATATTATGGTGCTTAATGCCGGCATCCTTTAGGATCCGCTCATTAACACCGGTAGTCGCTACGGTCATATCAAATATTTTTAATACCGAGGTGCCTTGCGTACCGTTATACCTTTCTTCCCTGCCGGCGATGTTATTGGCAACGATCCGTCCCTGCTTGTTGGCTGGTCCGGCGAGAGGAATTACTGCAGGTTTGCCGGTAACCAGGTTGTTTACCACTACTGCGTCGCCCAGGGCATAGATTGCCGAATCGGTTGTTTGCATTTTATCGTTTACCAGGATACCGCGGTCTACTTCAAGACCAGCTTCAGCCGCCAGTTTAACTTCCGGCTTTACGCCTATTGAAAGAATGACCAGATCGGTGGTAAGAGTTTCCCCGTCAGCCAGTTCCACCTTAAGGGCGCTCCCGTCAGTTTTATGGAACTCTTTAACCCCGTTACCCAGTCGCATTTTTACTCCGATTGCTCTTAAATATTGCTGAACGAGGGCGGCCATATCAGCATCAATCGGCGGCATGACCTGGGGTGCCAGTTCTACAACAACAACATCCAGGCCGCGGTGATGAAGGTTCTCTGCCATTTCCAGCCCGATATAACCAGCCCCGACAACTACAGCATTCTTCGGGCAGCGACTTTGTATATAATCATAGATACGGTCAGTGTCGTTAACGGTACGCAGGCTAAAAATGCCCTCGCTGTCAATACCGGGTAGCGGAGGCCTTAAAGGTTCAGCTCCGGGCGATAAAACCAGGTAATCATAGTTTTCATGGTAAATATTCCCTGTCAGGTGGTTCTTAACTTCGATCTCTTTCTTTACCCTGTTAATGGCAAGAGCTTCATTTTTAGTCCGGACATCAATATTCAGCCAGGCCTTAAATTTTTCAGGAGTCATTACAAAAAGTTTTTCCCGCTCGTCAATCGTTCCGCCAATATAATAAGGCAGCCCACAGTTTGCGTACGAAATATATTCTCCCCGTTCCAGAAGAATGATCTGATCTTCTTCGCTCAATCGGCGCAGGCGGGCAGCAGTGGATGCGCCTCCAGCTACACCGCCAATGATTACAACTTTTTTTGACATTGCTATCAGTCTCCTTTACATTTTTACTTAATTCGTATACCATTATAACATAATATAAAGATAATACAATAATAATATATTGCCGACATAAGGTCAATTGACAAATAATTCGTGGTCGCTTACGATAGGCGGCGTAGTGTCATAATAACCAGTGGGTTTTATAGCCAGGAGGTAGTAACAGGTGTATATTGAAGATATCAGCTCGGTGATTTTCACCATCGGTCCATTAGCAGTGCGCATCTATGGATTAATGTTTGCAATCTCTGTATTGACCGGGTTTCACTATATTCGCAAATATGGAAGTGAAAAAGGTTTAAATGAGGATTTTCTTTTCAACTTTTTTATTATCCTGATCATATCGATCATCATTGGCGCAAGAGCAGTTTATGTGGCTGCCAACCTCTCCTATTTTGCAGAAAACCCGGAGTTGATCATTCGAATTGACAGAGGTGGTCTAGCCTTTCACGGCGGCCTGCTTGGCGGGATCCTTAGCAGTTGGTTCTATTGTCGTATCAAAAAAGCCAACTGGCATATCCTGGCCGATTTGGCGGTGCCCGGTATTGCTGTTGGCATAGCATTGGTGAGGATCGCTAATATCTTTAACCAGGAGATTCTGGGCCGCGAAGCGCTGTTCTTTTCTTTTGAGCGGCATCCAACCCAGATCTATGGATCATTAATAGGCGTCGTGCTCTTAATTATCCATAATTATTTAGCCCGTAGACCAGATCTGAAACCGGGTTATCTTTTCTGGAATTTTGTTCTTGGCTATACTCTGCTTCGAGGCATATTCGAAGAAACCTTCCGGGAAAACCCCCTGGTTTTATGGGGCTATGTCAACGAAGCATGGGGTGTGGGGCTTTTCACGGCGGTGCAGGTTTTTACTCCGATCATTCTGGTGATCACTTTCTATATGCTGGCCAGAATCAAGCATAGTTAACACAAAACTTTCTACTGTAATCCAAACTGCACCAGTGCTGCCTTGTTAAGCACGAGTTACGCCTCGGTTGACATAAATAGCAAAAATAGCTATAATATCAATGTATTATAATAAAACAATATAGTATTAATACGAGGAGGGCTTAAGATGGCAAAAGCAACCTGGAAAGATGAGGTTATTGCAGAGAGTCAAAATACGATTATGATTGAAGGTAATCATTATTTTCCCCCTCAGGATGTCAGGAAAGAGTACCTGGTCGAAAGTGATCATCGTTCGACCTGCCCCTGGAAAGGTGAAGCATATTACTACCATATCCTGATCAACGGGGAAAAAAATGAAAATGCGGCCTGGTCCTATCCGCAGCCTAAAGAATAAGCACTTCAGATCAAGGACCACGTTGCTTTCTGGAAGGGTGTAACGATTGAAGAATAACTATAGTTTACGCAATCTAGAAGTTACAGTTTTTGTAATTGCTTTATCTTTAGTATTTGCCATTGCCGGCTGTGCAGTTCAAAATAGTGATTCGGGGGAAGCGTTAACAGCAAAGCCGGCTTTAGAGGAAGAGGAGGATCAAAAGATGGAAGAGCTCCGCAACAGTTTAACGGCGATGCAGTTTGCGGTAACCCAGAAAGATGCAACGGAACCGCCGTTTAACAACGAATACTGGGATTACAAAGAAGAGGGTATCTATGTTGACATCGTTTCAGGTGAACCTTTATTCAGCTCAACCGACAAGTATGATTCAGGCAGCGGCTGGCCCAGTTTTACCCGCCCGCTCGCTGAAGATAACATCGTTGAACATAAAGACTCCAGTCTGGGAATGGTACGGACCGAGGTGCGCAGCAAAGAAGCGGATTCGCACCTGGGGCACCTTTTCCCCGATGGCCCCCAGCCGACCGGCATGCGTTACTGTATCAACTCGGCGGCCCTGCGTTTTGTACCGAAAGACCAACTGGAGGAAGAGGGTTACAGCGAATACCTGAAACTGTTTGAGTGATCAGGTTCAAAGCGAAGATAAAGGGGCAGCATTGGATAAGCCGGCTGCCCTTTTTATTTTATCGAAAAACCACGAAAAACCACAATAACAATTCGAAGAAAAGGTTGACATCCCCCTAACCAGGGGGTAAGATTACACCTATAGATAATTGATAGTAAATAGATAGGAATAATATTGTAAGCGAGGCTGCTGCGATGCTGGTATCAATAATCTGTCCTAATCCGAGTTCTTCCCCCTACCGTTTTACCAATCGCGGTGGTCTTTCCTCCATGTGCCCCTCACTGATCTGTTAAGCAATAACTTAGATTAGATTACTGAGGAGGCTATTCTGATGAAAGATAAATTTCACACTCTATGTTTGCATGCCGGTCAAAGGCCGGATCCTACCACAAAATCGCGGGCAGTTCCGATTTACCAGACCACCTCTTATGTTTTTGATTCAGTTGAGCATGCCGCCAACCTTTTTGATTTAAAAGAATCAGGCAATATTTACTCGCGGATTATGAACCCCACGGTTGACGTTCTCGAACAGCGCCTGGCCGCCCTTGAAGGGGGCAGCGCTGCCCTCGCTCTATCTTCAGGCCAGGCAGCGATTACTATCGCTATCCTGAACCTGGCCGGGGCCGGGCAAAACATTGTCAGCAGCAGTCATCTCTACGGCGGGACCTATAATTTATTTGCTTACACTTTTCCCCGACTCGGTCTACAGGCCCGTTTTACCGATCCGGCCGACCCGGCTGCAATGGAGGCCTTAATCGATGATCAGACCCGGGCAATATACGTAGAATCAATCGGCAACCCCCGAAACAGAGTAACTGATCTGGAAAAGCTGGCTATGTTGGCCCACCGGCACGGTTTACCGCTGGTTGTTGACAATACAGTTACCACCCCTTACCTGCTGCGCCCATTTGAAAAGGGGGCAGATCTTATTGTCCATTCCCTGACCAAGTTTATCGGTGGGCACGGAACAGCGATTGGCGGGGCAATCATCGAAAAGGGCTCATTTAACTGGGGTAATGGCAACTTCCCCGATTTTACCGAGCCCGATCCGTCATACCACGGGATAACTTACTGGGAGCAGTTTGCCGGACCTGAAGCGGCAGCAAACTCGGCCGGGGTTGCTTTTTCGGTCAAAGCGCGGGTTCAGTTGCTGCGCGATCTCGGACCCTGCCTGGCGCCGCAGAATGCTTTTCTCTTCCTGCAGGGTTTGGAAACCCTGCCGCTGAGGATGAAACGCCACTCAGAAAATGCCCTGGCTGTTGCCAGGTGGCTCGAAGAGCAGTCGGCCATCTCCTGGGTTAACTATCCCGGATTAACGAGCCACCCGGATAACAAGATAGCCGATACATATCTGCCCGATGGGGCCGGTGCCATCGTCGGTTTTGGGGTCAGGGGCGGTTACGGGGCGGCGGTTGATTTGATCAATTCGGTAGAATTGATCTCTCACCTGGCCAATATCGGTGATGCCAAATCGTTAATTATTCACCCGGCGTCGACTACACACCGCCAGCTCTCAGAGCAAGACCGTTTAGAAACAGGAGTAACCGAGGACT
>VGTO01000102.1 GCA_016874655.1 Bacillota bacterium
AAGCAATTCAGCTGTCACAGCACGCCGAGCAATCCGGGGTAGATGCCGTATTGGTGGTTAATCCTTACTATGTCAAACCGACGCAGAAAGGCCTTTACCTGCACTTTAAGGCGGTTGCCGAATCGATCTCAATCCCCTGTATCGTTTACAACATTCAGGGGCGAACCGGGGTAAACGTAGAAAATGAAACGCTCATGCGCCTGATGAACGAGAACCCCAATATTGTCGGGGTAAAGGAAGCCTCTGGCAGCCTGGAGCAGATGAAGAACCTGCTTGGTTTGCGCCGGGAGCAGTTCGTGGTACTCTGCGGCGATGACAATATGACGGTTGATCTAATCGAGGCAGGGGGCAATGGGGTCGTTTCGGTGGCAGCAAACCTGATCCCGCGCCAGATGAAAGCGATGGTTCACAGCGCGCTTGATGGCAACCTGGTCCGGGCGCGGGAGATTGAGACTCAGCTGATGCCCTTCTTCAAAGCCTGCTTTATTGAAACCAACCCGATACCGATCAAAACGGCGATGGCGATGAAAAAGTGGTGCAAGGAAGAATTTCGCCTGCCGATGTGCTCGCTCTCCAGAGATGAACACTATACAGTAATCCGCGAGGCGATGGAGGCTCTTGATATTCAGGAAGCCAGCAGTCGCAAAGTAAATATCTAAGGAGTTTTAAGGACCGATGGCTAAAATCAATCCTCATTACCGCAAACTTAGCGCCGGGTATCTTTTTCCAGAAATCAGCCGCCGGGTTGCCGCTTTTCAAAAGGAAAACCCGCAAGCTAAAATTTACCGCCTGGGAATCGGCAACACTACCGAACCACTGCCGCCGGCGGTGATTAACGGACTAAAGAATGGCGTGGAGAGGCTTGCTTCTCTTAAGACCTATAGCGGTTACGGCGACGAACAGGGCGAGCTTGCACTGCGCGAATCACTGGCTGCTCTTTACCTTAAACGGGGGGTAACTCTGAGACCCGGTGAGTTATTTATCAGCGACGGCGCCAAGCCCGATTCCGGCAATATCCAGTCGATCTTTGGAGTGGACAATCTGGTTGCTTTTCAGGATCCCGCCTACCCGGTTTATGTCGATTCAAACGTTATTGCCGGCCGCTCGGACAGCTACAACAGCGAAAGCTGCTCTTATGCCGGTTTTGTTTACATGCGGTGCAGCGAGGAGAATGGCTTTATCCCCGAACCACCGGCCGAGAAAGCAGACCTGATTTATCTCTGCAGCCCCAATAACCCGACCGGTGCCGTGGCCAGCCATCAGCAACTTAAAAAGTTTGTCGACTATGCCCGTAAATACCGGGCGGTGATCATTTTTGATGCTGCTTACGCCGATTTTATTACCGATCCAGCTTTGCCCCGCTCGATCTACGAAGTAGACGGGGCCTTTGAGTGCGCTATAGAAATCAACAGTTTTTCAAAATCGGCAGGTTTCACCGGGGTCAGGCTCGGCTGGGCAGTTGTTCCGCAAGCCTTAAGCGTTGAAGACAGTGAGCCGGGCGAACTGAACCGGCTTTGGCTACGCCGTCAGACGACTTTTTTTAACGGCGCCTCCAATATCGCCCAGCGTGGCGGGTTGGCCGTGCTGTCACCTGAAGGGCAGGTTGAGTGCAAAGCGGTGATCAACCTCTACATGGAGAATGCCCGCCTGATCCGTGAAGGGTTGCAGCAGATCGGTTTAACCATCTACGGCGGTGTCAATGCGCCGTACCTCTGGTTAAAAACACCGGGTAGTTTAACCTCCTGGGAGTTTTTTGATCAATTGCTGAGTGAAACGCAGGTAGTAGGCACCCCGGGCTCCGGCTTTGGCCCGGCCGGCGAAGGCTATTTCCGCCTCAGCGCCTTCGGCCACCGCGCCGATATCGAGGCCGCCGTTGCGCAAATCATAGCTAAGCTTAAAATCTAGACTTTTTACTGGAGGCGGCACCAATGAACGAAAAAAGAATCCCCCTGTCGAAAGCACAACTGGAAAAGATTGCCGAAGACTATCCAACCCCTTTCCATCTCTATGACGAAAAAGCAATCCGCGAAAATGCCCGTCAATTCTATCAGGCTTTCTCCTGGGTAGAAGGCTTCAAAAACCACTACGCCGTTAAAGCCTGTCCCAACCCGACCATCCTATCTATACTATTGGAAGAAAAAATGGGTGTTGACTGCAGCTCCCTGCCGGAGCTGATCCTGTCGGAAAAAGTCGGTTTCCGCGGCGAAAATATCGTTTTAACCTCCAACGACACCCCGGCCGAAGAGTTCATCGAAGCGGCCCGCCTTGGCGCGGTGATTAACTTAGACGACATCGGCCATATTGAACTTCTCGAAAAAAGTATCGCTATTCCGGAGCTAATCTCTTTTCGCTACAACCCCGGGGATGCCCGCACCGGCAATGTCTTAATTGGCCTGCCCCTTGAGGCCAAGTACGGTGTGACCAGGGACCAGGTTGTAGATGCCTACCGGATTATGAAAAATAAGGGGGTAAAACGCTTCGGCCTGCATACCATGGTGGCCTCCAACGAACTCGAAAACAGCTATTTTATTGAAACGGCAAGGATGCTTTTTGAACTGGCCGTTATGGTTAAAGAAGAGAGTGGAGTTGAAATTGAGCTGGTTAACATGGGCGGCGGAGTTGGTATACCTTACCGGCCAGAAGAAAAAGCGGTTGACTTGGAGCTGATTTCTTCCGGGATTAAAGAACTTTACGGCCAGCTGATTGTCCCTGCCGGGTTGCACCCCTTACGCATCGTCTTCGAATGCGGCCGCCTGGTAACCGGCCCTTATGGCTACCTGGTCAGCCGGGTGCGCCATGTGGCTAAAAAATATAAAACCTATGTCGGGCTTGACTCCTGCATGGCTAACCTGATGCGCCCGGGCATCTACGGGGCCTACCACCACATTACCGTTCCCGGCAAGGAAGACCTGCCTGCCGATCAGCTCTACGATGTAACTGGCTCGCTCTGTGAAAACAGCGATAAATTTGCCATCGATCGCCGGTTGCCCCGGATAGAGCCTGGTGATTTAATTGTGATCCACGATACAGGGGCACACGGTTATGCGATGGGCTTTAACTACAATGCCAAGCTGCGTTCGGCCGAGCTGCTGCTGCGCGAGGGTGGCACGGTTCAGCTAATTCGCCGGGCAGAAACAATTGATGACTATTTTGCAACAATGAGATTTCCCTCTGCCCCGCTAAAGGTATGATACAATGTAATTAGTATTCTGAAGGAGAGTGATTTATATGATTCGCAGCGACATCAGAGCTTATATTAACATCGGCGCCTTTGTTTTGGTTTTGCTTTTTAACTTCTTATCAAATGCCATCCCCTTTAACGGCCTGACCCAGGGCGACTTATCCGAACTTTACCCGGTTTTAATCACCCCGGCTACCTATGTGTTCTCAATCTGGGGTCTGATTTACCTCTTTCTGCTAGCCTTTATTATCTATCAGGCAATACCTGCTTTTCGCGAGCATCCCCTGGTCAAAGCGGTGGGCATTCTTTTTGCCGTCAGTTCCCTTTTTAACATAATCTGGCTTTTTGTCTGGCACTACCAGAAAATAGGCTGGTCGATGATCGTAATGCTGCTGATATTGGCCACGCTGATTACCATCTACTTAAGAATCGGCGCGGTTACCGCTGAGAAAACCATCTATGACCGGATCATCGTTAAATATACTTTCAGCCTCTATCTCGGCTGGATTACAGCGGCAACCATCGTTAATTTTAACGCCATGCTTTATAACATTGGCTGGCTTGGCATTGGTACCGGCGGGGTCATCTTCACGATCCTGATGATTATTATCGCCAGCCTGGTGGCACTGGCCGTTTTTTACCTGCGCCAGGATTACATTTTTGCAGCAGTCTTTGTCTGGGCCCTGATCGGCATTGGGGTCAGACATGCCTCCGGCCCGGTTGTTCTTACAGTATTTTCCTGGTTGGCAGCAGCAGCCATTCTCTTCTTTCTTGGATGGATTGTGGCCCGCCAGAAAAATGGGTATAGCAGGATTTAAATAACGGCAGTTTGGGACACAATAAAAAAGCGGTAATTGCCATAATACTCTAAAGGCACTCGCCGCTTTATATTTTTTACCCTAATAAATTCAGCGCAATACTTACTTCTTAAAGAAGCTGCCGATTACACCGCCAATTAAATTGGTCAGGTCGCTCTGGCCGCTCTCCTTTTTCTGGTTGCCAAGGGCGCCTAGAACCAGAGGGGCCAACTGGGTTAAAAGATCTGAGGCCTGGTTGCTCTGCAGCCCGGCTTTTTCGGCCAGATCGGACTGGACAGCATCTTTTTTGCCGCCGAAAATGTGCTGCAGCATTTTAGCCCCGTCTTGGGTGTCGACATTCTTCAAAAACCCTAAAATATCATCCACCGGATCATCCTTATGTTTTTCTAAGGCCTTATCAAGGGATTTAGCCCCTTCCGGGCTGGCGGCATTTTTCTGAAGAGCGCCCATCAAAGCCGGTAGCGCCACCTGGGCCAGCTGCTGGGTTTGTTTCGGATCAACGCCGACTGATTTTCCCAGTTGTTCAAGCACTTTCGGGTCGTTCAACTGCTTGGTAAGTAGATTAACAATATCCATAGTAATTCCCTCCTATCCATTTGATAATTCTAATCTATTGTAACATGTCTTAAAACAAAGTGCAGGTTTAATAGGGATTGCACTAAGTAGCAGCTTAATAGCTAGACAGCATTAATAAATTCATCCCCTTAAGCTTATTCAATTCTTACCGGTAAAGATAGTCCCTGGTTAGCGGCAGGTCGGCGCGGAGCCCCCTGCTAAACAGCAACTGGTGAACATCAAGGCCACTGCTGATAAAGGAGGCGCTGCAGCCAACCAGGTAGAGGCGCCACATTCTTACAAATCGTTCCCCGTATTTTTCCCTGATCTGGTCAGCCACTTTTTCAAAATTTTCCGCCCAGCAGGCAGTGGTCATGGCATAGTGCAAGCGCAGGCTTTCAGCGTCGATCAGGTGAAAAGAATGCTCCGGCAGGGACCAGATAATCTCGCGCAGGGAAGGAACATAGCCCCAGGGGATGACATGCCTTTTAAGCCAGGGGCTGAGCGGCCCTTCAGAAGGCCGGTTGATGGTGTGCATCAGCGACAGGCCACCGGGGCGGAGCATCTTTTTTAGACAGTTAAAATACCATTCAATATTTTCGCGGCCCACATACTTAAACATGCCGACGCTGACAATCTTATCAAAGACCTGCCCCTCAACCGCAAGGTCACGGTAATCGGCAACTCGCACCTCAACCTGGCCAACCAGGCCTTCTTCTTCGATCCGCTTACGGGTATCTTGCTCCTGCTGTTCGCTTAAGGTAATCCCGAGCGCTTTAACTCCGTACTCTTTTGCCGCCCTGATCACCAGGCAGCCCCAGCCGCTGCCGATATCAAGCAGGGTTTCTCCTTCTTTCAGCTGCAGCTTGCGCAGGATGAGATCAATCTTTTGCTGTTGGGCATCCTCCAGTGTATCTTCAAAGGTTTTA
>VGTO01000103.1 GCA_016874655.1 Bacillota bacterium
AAGGCTCCGGAAGGCTGTGCAAAAAGGGTCATCGGTTCAAAATTTGCACCAAAAAGATGAATAACAGTATCCGGATCCGGACCCAGAATAGTGCCCTGACCAATGATCTCCCGCACCGAGGAAAGCAGTAGCAAGGCCAAAGTAAAACCAATACCGCTGCCAACACCATCCAGCACTGAACGAAGCGGATTATTTTTACTGGCAAAAGCCTCAGCCCGGCCCAGGATAATGCAGTTAACCACGATCAGGGGTACAAAAACACCAAGCGCTTCGTACAGCACGGGCTGAAATGCCTTTAATAACATCTCGATGATCGTCACAAAAGTGGCAATCACGACAATAAAGCAGGGTATGCGCACCTGTGGTGGGATGAAATTCCTGAGTAGTGAAATGACCAGGTTGGAGGCGATTAAAACAGCTGTCGCTGCCAAACCCATTCCAACACCATTGACGATAAACGCAGTGACACCAAGCACCGGGCACATGCCCAGCATTGTCACCAAAACAGGGTTCTCCTTGAGAATGCCCTTGGTAAATTCCTGCAAATAAGAAGGATTAGCTTTCAACTTTTATTCACCTCCGCCATTAGCTTCCAAAGCAGCGGCCAGAGCTGCCTGCACCGCTTCAACAATGCCTTTGGCGCTCAGGGTGGCTCCGGTTTTTGTATCTACATCAAAACTCTGCTCGGCAATAATTAGCTCCGGTATAAGCGGATAGGACTCGATAAAATAAGTCGGAGTCTCATCGTGATCCAAAACATCAATCCTGGTAACCACACCACCGGAAACTTCAACCTCTACAAGAATCGGTCCGGAGAGACCGGGAGCAGAACCCTGGTATATGCCATCAGGCACGGCTGTTATATCAACTGCTCCGGTCTCGTGACCAAGAAAGCTTTCGGCAACGACACTGACCACCCTGCGGATTGAAGTAATCATGGCAGAGGTGCTGATTGTCGCCCCGGTAACGATATCCACATCTTCACCTGGTAGCAGCGGATCTTTAAGGCTCTTGCCAATAAATTGCTCCTGAAAATCAGCAGTAGTGATCACATCACCAATTCCGGGTGTTTCTGTGTGCGAAATAATAAGCATACCGACCACTTTTCCTTCACCATCAAGTGCCAGGTTGTAGGTAATGGTTCCATCGTAACCCTGCTGTTCAATCGTCGCCATCACACCGATCAGACGATCTGAGCTATCAAAGATTAGATCGAAATAATCATCTTCGAGTCGCTGGTTTTCAAAGCTGACAACCTCCGGGAAGTAAAGCTCCAGAGCTTCACGGTATTCCGCCTCCTGCCGATCGGCAATAATCGGAGCCGTTATATTATTGACCCCGGTCAAGAGAGCAGCGGAAACCAAACCGACAATGGTCAGCGTGATAGAAAGTTTCAAGATCTCACGCACTCTTCTTCACCCCCCCAAATTGCTGTGGAATAGTAAAGTTATCGATAATTGGGGTAAGCCCATTCATGATTAGGATGGCAAAGGTAACTCCTTCGGGCATGGAGCCCCAAAGCCTGATCAGCATCGTTATCAGGCCGCAGCCGATGCCGAAGATTAGCTTACCGGTTGTAGTAACCGGAGTTGTAACCATATCCGTCGCCATATAAATTGCACCGATCATTACCCCTCCGGCTAAAACGTGGAACAGGCCGGTTCCGAATGAACCTCCGTAGAAACCACCACCAAAAAGTAAGCCAAAGAGAAAAACCGTCCCGATAAAGCCACCCGGAATACGCCAATCAATGTGGCCTTTATAATAGAGCCAAGCGCCACCAAGCAACAGGGCAAGGGCCGAAGTTTCTCCCAGGCAGCCGGGTATAGTGCCGATAAAATAATTAGCATAGCTATAAGAAAGGGCCTCCTGCTGACCGGCAAGCGCTGTCGCCATCGTAACAGCAGAGATGTCAGTTGTAAAAGCAAACGGCTGTGGTTGAGGCCAGATTGGACCAACCATCCGGGTGCCCCAGGACATCACAACAATGGCACGGCCGACCAGGGCCGGGTTAAAGATATTATAACCGATACCGCCGTACACTTGCTTACCAATAATGATCGATGAAGCAGCGCCGATGACCACCAGCCACCAAGGAGGAGCGGGCGGCAGAACCATGGCGAATAATAATCCGGTAACGGCAGCGCTTCCATCGCTGAAAAGATCACGTTTGCGTAGCCATAACGCTTCCACGACCATGGCTGTAACCACAGAAATTAGCATGGTCAGCAATGCTTTATAGCCAAACAACAGAACTGCCATCAGGGCTGCCGGGAAAAGAGCAATCAAGACATCAGTCATGACGCTTTGTACAGAATCAATGGTTCGGATGTGCGGCGACGAAGAAACAACCAGTTTTTTATCCATTTCGATCACTTCCCTCCTTCGCGAAAATTGCTATTTCTTTTTCGCTTTCATAATTTCCGCCTTGGCAATCCTGATTAATTGGGTCAGCGGTATTTTCGAAGGGCAGGAGTAAGAGCAGCAACCGCATTCAAAGCAATCGAGAGCATGCAGCTTCTCCGCCCTTGAATATAGTGTATGTTCTGCAGCCTGCGCGATCATAGTCGGCATCAATGTTACCGGACAGGCTTCAACACACTTGGCGCAGCGGATACAGGGGGCTCTTTCGGCAAGATAAACATCTTCATCGGTCAGGGCCAGGATTCCTGAAGTACCTTTAATAATTGGAAGATTTGCATTGGGTTGTGCCAGCCCCATCATCGGACCGCCGACGATTAACTTAAGTGTATTATCCTTTAAACCCCCGCAGTGATCGATAACTTCACTGACCAGTGTTCCAATCCTAACCAACAGGTTAGCCGGCCGGTTAATGCCCGAACCGGTTACAGTGACAACCCGCTCGATTAAAGGTTTGCCTTCTTTAATCGCCTTACTGACGGCAACAGCAGTCCCCACATTGTGATTAACAATGCCGACATCGAGGGGCAGCCCGCCTGACGGAACTTTGCGTCCGGTAGTCACCTGGATGAGCATTTTTTCTGCACCCTGTGGATATTTGGTATGCAGTTTGGCAACGCTGATATTCTCATCTTCAGCGGTTACCTGCTCCAGCACCCGGATCGCGTCGCTTTTATTATCCTCAATCCCGATCACTGCCTTTTCAGCACCCAAAGCCTTGATCATCGCTTTTAAACCGAAGACTATCTCTTCCGGTTTTTCGAGCATCACGCGGTGATCAGCAGACAGGTACGGTTCACATTCTGCACCATTGATGACAACGATATCAATCTTTTTTTCAGGAGGAGGAGAAAGCTTAACATGGGCCGGGAAAGTTGCACCACCGAGGCCGACAATTCCTGCTTCCCGAACCAGTTTGCGAATATCCTCGGCAGAAAGATCATCTAAATTTCCGGCTGGTTTAATCTGCTCATCCCATTTTTCCTCACCATCGGATTCTATGGTAATGGACTGAACCGGGCGACCCAGGGGATGGTTGTAAGGCCCGATTTCTTTGATCGTCCCTGAAACTGAGGCATGGATCGGAGCAGAAACAAAACCGCTGCTGTCGGCAATCTTTTGGCCCATTTTCACCTGGGCCCCGACTTCTATTCCTTCCAGTGGCTCACAGGGTGCGCCAATATGTTGTTGCAGGGGAATCACCACCGTGAGGGGGGCTTTCATCGGGGTAACTGCCATAGTCGCTGTTACCTCTTTATGGTAGTCCGGATGAACGCCTCCTTTGAAAACCGTAATGTTCATCTTGCCTGTTCACCCTTTCCTTATACTGATGTTTAGTAGCAAAAATCTGTATTTTTTTCAGCCGTTTACCGAACGGATTGTAACTGCATGAACCGTAAGAACATCACAACAAATGCCTGTAAAACTTCGTGACTTACTCTTAAAGTCCTGCAAAAAATGATAATTAATGATAACCCACGACTCAAACCTGCTCCGATTCCACATTAATTAAGTAGTACGCCCGGATATCACTGACCGTATAAAGTGAGCCGGTAACCAGAATGGCATCTTCTGGTTCAGCCAGTTCAAATGCTTTGTCGAGAGCCTCCTGATGATCTTTTATGACATAATAGTCTTTCACTAATTTAAAATGGTTTAGAGCAAAATCAGCAATAGTTTGCGGGTCCGCTGCCCGCGGTAGCAGAGGACGGGTAAAAACAACCAAGTCTGACAGGGGCAAAATAAATTTAAGCATAGCTGCCGTGTCTTTATCAGCGAGCATCCCGATTACTAAAACCAGGCGCTTATATTTAAAATAAAGGGGCACTGCTTCAGCCAGTTTCTCCATTGCCGCCGGATTATGGGCGCCGTCCAATATAACGAGCGGTTCTTTTTGTAGCAGCTCAAGGCGTCCCGGCCAGGATGTTTCAGCCAACCCCTTCAAAATCGCTGCACGACTGACGGTAAAACCATAATTTTCGAGCAGCTCAACAGCGGCAAGCGCCGTTGCCGCATTAAGTAGCTGGTATTTACCACGCAGAGCTATAAATAGATCACAGTGCTCTTGATTAAAACCGTGGTAATTAAAAAACTGACCGTCTTCGGTAATTTGCTTAATAATCGAAACCGGGCGCTGATCAATCGGTTGTTCAGTAGCTTCACGCGGGGGGTAAACCCGATAATACAGACAATCAAGATCTTGACAGCGCTTTATAAAAACACAAAGCGCCCTTTGATCTTCAGCAGCAGTAATGAGTGGTTTTCCCTGTTTGATAATACCGGCTTTCTCAAAGGCAATCTCTTCAATGGTGTTGCCTAAGACATCTGTATGTTCGAGACTGATGTTGGTGATAATGCTGATCAGGGGAGTGACAATATTGGTGGCATCAAGACGTCCGCCAAGACCTACTTCCATGACCACCAGGTCCACACCACTGGCGGCAAAAAAAGCCAGGGCCAGCACCGTGACCACTTCAAACTCGGTAGGGTGACCCAGCTCCGGATCATTCTGCAGCTGCTCAACAATGGGTTTGATCCGGTCTACCAGTCTGACCAACTCGCCGTGTTCGATATCGGTGTTATTTACTGACATTCGGTTGGTAAAGGAGAGCAGGTATGGTGAGGTATAAAGACCGACTGTGTAGCCGGCTGCCCGCAGGATTGAAGCTAGCATTGCTGCTGTTGAGCCTTTTCCGTTGGTGCCCGCGACATGGACAAAACGAATGCCATGATGAGGGTTGCCGAGCAGCTCAAGCATTGCTGTAACCCTTTCTAAACCTGGTTTAATCCCGAAACGCCCCAGACCGTGGATCCACTCCAGGGCCTTATTGTAAGCTTTTTCCTGCTGCAACTTTTACTTCAGCTCCCGGATCCTCTGTTCAATCATAGTTAAACGAGCAGTCTGCTCTTCACGACGTGCTGCTTCCTTGGCTATAACTTCCGGTGGTGCCTTTTTGACAAAACCTTCACTTTTTAACTTACCATCAGTTTTTTTCTTTTCCACTTGCAG
>VGTO01000104.1 GCA_016874655.1 Bacillota bacterium
TCAAGCATAAAAGCAAAAAACACTGACTAATAAACTATCTAGTTTTATGTATAGCAGACACCGCAATTCTTCTCTTTTAGTCAGCAGGTTAAGAACTCTCTTGTAGCGAATAATTATTAAAGATAATTGGAAATGAGGTGTTATTTTTGAGTAACCTTCTCTCTCTTTCAGCTCTGCTGATCTTTGTATACTTCTTGGTTTTCTTTATTGTCGCCCAGGTGATTCGCAATAACTCCATTGTTGATATGGGTTGGGGCTTTGGGTTTGTGGTTGTCGCCCTGGCTACCCTTCTTTATACCGGGGCGTTCGCTGAGCGCAACCTGTTGCTGACGCTTTTGATTCTGATCTGGGGCGGTCGCTTAACCTACCATATTCTGAGACGTAACTGGGGCAAACCGGAGGATTTTCGCTATGCCAAATGGCGCCAGGAATGGGGTCGCTGGCTGGTGCCGCGGGCTTTCTTACAGGTATTCATGCTCCAGGGTTTACTGCTGTTAATCATCGGTTACCCGATCATCTTAGTCAATGCCTCCTCGCAGCCGGGGTTAACCCCACCGGATTACCTGGGACTGTTGGTCTGGCTTATTGGCTTCTATTTTGAGGCGGTGGGCGACAGGCAGCTGGCCGACTTTAAAGAAGATCCAGCTAATAAGGGGCACGTGATTAAGAGCGGACTCTGGAAATATACCCGGCATCCCAACTATTTCGGTGAGGCAACCATGTGGTGGGGCATCTTTTTGATTGCTCTCTCGGTTCCCTCTGGCTGGACAGCGGTGATCAGCCCCTTGACGATTACCCTGATGCTGCTCTATGTTTCAGGTGTGCCGATGCTGGAAAGAAAATACAAAGATAATGAGGAATTCCAGGCTTATGCGAAGGTAACAAATAAGTTTTTCCCCTGGTTTCCGAAAAAGGGATAACCTAAAAAAAGGAGGCACAATTAATGGTTAATTATATCTTGCTTTACCTGGTTGTTTTTGCTGCATTCTTTCTGATCGATATGATCTGGCTGGGCCTGGTGGCCCGCAAGTTTTACCGCGAACAGCTTGGTTTTATCATGGTTGACAAGGTAAAATGGCCGGCGGCCATAATATTTTACTTGCTCTTCATCGCCGGTCTCGTTTATTTTGTAATCCGCCCCGCCCTCGGACAGGATTGCTGGTTCAACGCTTTCTTAAACGGCGCTTTCTTTGGTCTAATCTGTTACGCCACCTACGATTTAACCAACCTGGCCACCCTGAAAAACTGGCCCCTAAAAGTAACGATTGCCGACTTGATCTGGGGTTCTGTTTTGTGCGGCGTTCTCTCAATCATCGGCTTCTTCGCCGGAGGGGCCATCTTTTAAGTCTATTACCGGATAAAATAGTTCACTGTAACATTAATGCGAAGGAGGCAGAAAATGAAAGGAAAATTTGAAGTTTTGTCCGCGGCAGAGATTAAACAGATTGATGCTGCCTCGATGGCGGTTTTAGCCGAAACCGGTTTGAAGGTAGAACTTAAAAAAGCTCTGCAGCTCTTTAAAGAGGCCGGCTGCCAGGTAGATGAAAGTGAAAAAAAGGTATTAATCCCGAAAAAGCTGGTGCGCTGGGCTGTTGAACAGGCCCCTTCATCTTTTACTCTCTATGGAAACGATCCGGATTTTAAATTGGAAATTGGCGGGGATCACCTGAATTTTGCCGGGCTTGGCACGCCGACAGCAATTTTAGATACCGAAAGCGGAGCATACCGCCCCTCTACTTTAGACGATCTGGTACGGCATATCAAGCTGATCAACGCCTGTCAGTATATCAATAGTACCCAGATGGATGTCTGGCCGAATGATGTCCCGATGACCACCATCCACGCTGAGGCGATTTGGGCCTGGGCCTATCACAGCCGCAAACCTTTTGGCATGGGCTGTTACGGCTACTTGCCGACCCTCGATATGATGAAAATGATGGCCATTGCAGTTGGCGGCAAGGAAGAGCTGCGCCGCCGCCCGCGTTTTTTTAGCATCTGCTCAGTAGTCAGCCCGCTGCAGATGAGTAAAGAGCAGCTTGAAGGCCTGCTGATCTGTGCTGATTACGGCCAGCCTTTGGCGATGTCGCCCGAGGCGATCGCCGGGGCTACGGCGCCGGTCACCCTGGCCGGATTGCTGGTTCAGGAAAATGCTGCTATTTTGGCTCACATAACGCTGGCCCAGATTTTTAGGCCAAGAACGCCTGTCCTCTATGGTACAGTTTCAACCATTGCCAATATGAAGCTGGGCACCGTGGCACTTGGTGCGGTTGAAACCGGCCTGATCTCGGCCGCTTCGGCCCAGCTGGCCCGCCATTATGGCCTGCCGATCCGCTCGGTGGGCGGAGTGACTGAGGCCAAGGTTGAGGATATCCAGGCCGGCTTGGAGCGCTGCGGCACCCTGATGCAGGCAGCCCTGGCTGGCGTAAACTATATTACCTGCGCCGGGACCCTTGACAGCACCATGCTGGAGAGTGAGCCCTTACTGCTTTTAGATGATGAATGGTGTGGGGCTGTGGCCCGGATCCGGGAAGGGATCACTGTCAATAACGATACCTTAGCCCTCGATTTAATCAAAGAAAAAGGTTTCAGCGGGCATTACCTGGCTGAAGAGCACACGGTCAGCCACTTTAAGCGGGAGCACTACATGCCCTCCCTGCTTGTGCGCGAGCCTCATGCCACCTGGGTTAAAGAGGGATCGAAAAATGTGATGGAGAAAGCTAAAGAGCGGGTTCGCGAAATTCTCGAAAATCACCAGCCTGTCAACATCGATCCGCAAATTGAGAAGGCGCTGGATGCTTACCGTAAGAAAGTTGCTGCCCGTGAACTGGAACAGTTTTATCTGGCTGAGCAGGAAGAGAACCAGGATTTTGATAACCTGTAACATGAAAACAACTCAGCTAAAAGGTGGTGGCAGTATTGAAAGAAGAAACCGGCCTTGCCGGTAAAGTGCGTTTTTCTGCCGGATGGAAAATCTTATTTAGCGCCGGAGATATCTCAATCAGTGTTCCGCTGGCGATTCTAATGTTTTTTCAGCTTTTCTTTATGACTGATATTGCCGGGTTGCGTCCCGACTACGCCGCCTGGGCGGTGATGATCGGGCGCCTCTGGGATGCCGTAAACGATCCCTGGTTTGGCATTTTATCTGACCGGATCAAGTCTCGTTGGGGCCGGCGCCGGACGATTATGCTCTTTGGAGCTGTGCCAATTGGGGTTGGTTTTGCCCTGATGTGGCAGGTGCCCCCATTCGATCCGCTGGGGCTTGCTGCTTACTACACTTTAACATTCATTATTTTCAACACGGCCTTTACCTTTATCCGCATTGGCTATTATGCGATGGTTCCGGAACTGACCAGCGACTATGATGAGCGGATCTCCATCAATGGCTACCTGATGGCTTATTCAATCAGTGGTTCGCTGGGTGCTATTATTCTGATCACCTTGCTGCGCGGGTTTTTCCCTGATCCTGTTCAGCTCTTTATGATTATCGGGATTAGTCTTGGCCTTCTGGTTATCCTACCGCCGCTCCTGGTATTTTTCCTGACCAAGGGAAAACTCTCAGAGACAACAGCTTCAGATTTAAGCATGGCCGAATCGATTCGGGCCACTTTATCCAATAAACCGTTCTGGAGGTTAATTGGTCTTTATACTATGAGCTGGACAACAGTCAGCGTTATCGCTGCTGCCCTGGTCTACTTCGCTAACTACTACCTGCGTGTACCTGATCAGGCCAACTATTTTGTCCTTGCTGCCCAGGGTTCGGCTTTGCTCTTTGTTCCGCTGTGGGTTTGGGCCTCTAAAAAACTGGATAAAAGCCGGGCTTTCATCATCGGCTCCTTAAGCTGGCTGGTTATTTTGCTCTCGATCTCCAGTCTTGGCTCACATCAGGTGGGTTTGGCTTACCTGCTTGCGGCTTTATCGGGTGCCGGTATTGCCTGCGCTTATGTTTTACCCTGGTCGATGATTCCCGATGTGGTCGAATTTGATCAGCTAAGAACCGGAGAACGGCGTGAAGGTTCCTATTACGCTTTTGCCTCGTTCTTTCAAAAAATGGCAGCCGGGATAGCGATCTGGGCCATGGGGCAGGCTCTTGCTTTTGCCAACTACATTACTCCATCGGCGGCTGATCCCTTGCCTCTCCAGCCGGTTGAAGCAGTACAGGCGATCAGGATCTTTATGGGGCCGGTGCCTGCGGTTCTGTTAATTGTCGCTGTATTGTTTGCCTGGCGCTACCCACTGACCAGGGAGAAGCATCAGCTGATTTGCGATGAGCTGGCCGGAGGCCGGGTAGAAGAATAAACTGTGGGGAGAAAAATGATGAGTGATAAGGATAAGCAGCTACAGATCGAAACAATTGCTATTCATGCCGGGGCAGGTCCGGAAGAGGGCAGCCCAGCCCTGGTCAGACCGGTACAGCTGAGCGCATCCTTTGCTCTGCCCGAATTTGGTCCGGAACTTTTTGATGCCCTGCTGCTTGAATCAGACCGCCCGCCCCATGCGTATAGTCGCTGGAGCAATCCGTCTGTAAGATCACTCGAGGATAAACTGGCAGCGCTTGAAGGTGGTGAGGCGGCCATGGTTACCGCTACCGGGATGGCGGCTATCTCTGCTGTACTATTCGGTACTTTAAAAAAGGGCGATCATCTGCTGGCCCAGGAATTATGTTACGTCGGAGCTCAGGAACTGTTCGGTGAGCACCTGCAAAACTACGGGATTGAGGCTACTCTGGTCGATACTAGCAACTTAGAGCAGGTCAAAGCGGCCCTGAAACCCAACACGAAAATAATCTATTGTGAAACACCAGCCAACCCGGTCTTGCGCATCAGCGATATTAAAGCTCTGGCCGATATCGCCCGGCAAGCCGGGAGTAAGCTGGTAGTTGATTCAACTTACGCCACCCCTTGTCTGCAACTGCCGCTGCAGCTGGGCGCCGATCTGGTGATCCACAGCCTGACTAAGTTTATCAACGGGCATGGTGACGTCCTGGGCGGAGTGGTGATCGGCTCACAGACTGAAATCAAAGAACTGCGTAAAAAAATGCTCGTTCACTTAGGCGGGGCGGCCAGCCCCTTCAACGCCTGGCTGATTTCCCGCGGTGCAGTTACCCTGCCGCTGAGGATGGAGAAACACTGCGTCAATGCCCTGGCCATTGCCCGCTATTTGGCATCTCACCCGGCGGTGGAAAGGGTTTTGTACCCCGGGCTGCCCGATCACCCGCACCATGCACTGGCAGCGCGGCAGATGAAAGGTTTTGGCGGCATGTTGACTTTTCAGCTGCGGGAAGGGTTAAGCGCAGCGCTTAAAATGGCAGAGAGAGTAAAAGT
>VGTO01000105.1 GCA_016874655.1 Bacillota bacterium
ACGCAAAATGGCCGAGCAGCGCCTTATCCCTGGTGAATATGCCGACCACTCAGCAGATGATTACGAAGATTATATGGATGAAGTTGAAGAAGGTTTAAGAGGCGAAATAGAGGAAAAGAAGTATACCCCTGAGTCGACCCTTAGCCGGGGGCTTAAAAATATGCCTAACGAATGGCTGCTTATGATGTGTGAAATTCATGATATTGATCCTTGCCGTCTGCGCCCTCAAAGAGAAAAGGAGATCGTTTCTCACCTGACCAATCCCGCCCATCTTAAACGAGCTGTGCAGGAACTCTTCGCAGATGAACAGGAACTGCTTCTTTATCTTCTCAGTAAGGGCGGTTGGGCGCTTTTAAGCTCTGTCAGCCGGAAATTCGGCAAAATGGAAGGCGATGGTTTTTTCTGGGAAGAGGAGGAACCGCTTTCTACGACCGGCAGACTTTGGAGTAAAGGCCTAATCATGGTCGGTAAATCAATTCAAAATAACCGGCAGGTTAAGATTGCTGCTATACCTGCTGACCTGAAGCCCATGCTGGAAAAAATACTGATCAAGCCTTCCCGGTAGCGATTCTTCTATTCCGGATGTCAGCACTTCAAGTTTTTCTAAAGCATTTTACTCAATCAACATAACGTTGATCTTTCACTGCTTAATTTTGACAGCAGTTCAAATTATTTATATAATTAAGTATAGGCCCTAAAAAGGATGAATGCTTATGAGCTTGGTAAAAATAGTCCGTAAACACAAGGTTGGAGAGCAACCAAAAGAATCATTATTCTGGCAGGACAAATCTTATCAGGAGAGACTCGCTGCGCTGGAAGAAATCCGCGGAGAGTATGATTTGTGGCGCTATAATGCTGAGCAAAGACTTCAAAGAGTTTATCGCATTATTAAACAAACATGACGTTAAATATCTGGTTGTAGGTGGTTACGCCGTGGCCTAAAGAAGAACAAACTTGCCACCGGCAGGCTGCAAGACCTGGCCGATGCTGAAAACATTTGAGAGGTTTCGATTTAACCATGCTGCCGGTTAGCTGAACAAAATGTGAACTGGTAGCTTGTAGTAGGGCAGGAAATAGACTGTGGTTTTGCCGATCTTTTTTACCTCTTCCAGGGACAGGTTGACAATAACTGCCGCTTCCGGTTGGTAGTCATTTAAAAAGCTCAAGAATGCCCGTGATACTTCCGGCTTTGTCATTTTTCTGTATTTAACCTCGAGCGGAATCTGCCGCTGCGTGTAATCTATAATCAAATCAACTTCTGCGCCGCCCTTGGTTCGCCAATAATTAATTTTAGCACCACTATGCCTCGTTAATTCTTTAACCATATTGAGCACCATCGCCTGAAATGGAAACCCAAAATCATCGCTATTTTTAAGGGCTCCAAAACGGCCGTTGATATAGTTTCTCAGGCCCGGATCAGTAAAATAATAAACCGGTGCCTTGGTGATTTCCTTTCGCCTGTTTTTAAAAAAAGGCAGCAGCTTTTGAATTACAAATGTCTTTTCTGCATACCAAAGGTAATTAGTGACAGTTGGCAGTGAAAGGCCAAGTGTATTGGCCAATTCGCTGTGGTTGACGATGGAACCTGACTGGGCGGAAAGCAGACTCAGCAGTTTTGTAAAGGCATCAAGCTTGACCACTTTTAGCAGAGCCGCAATATCCCTGCTAACAAAGCTTTGGTATATTTCATCAATAACCTGGCGTTTCTCTCTTATCTCGTTTTCGAGAACCACGCGGGGGTAGCCGCCAAAATTTAAATACTGCTCCAGCAAAATCGCTGATTTTTCCTGCTCCACCTCAAAATATTGTGACAAACTGTTTTCGTACTTATAAGCTGTCATATAATTAACAGACTCAAAGAAATTTACTGTTGTTAGCTCAAAGATCCGCTTTCTGCCGGCAAGTGATTCGTGAAGCTTTTCTTTAAGTTCAATGCTGCCGGATCCGGAGACAACAAGCTTGCATGCAATGTTACGGTCGTACAAGCCTTTAAGGAAAAGACCTGCATTTTCTTTGCGCTGAATTTCATCAATAAAAACAAAACCCTTGTCCTTACCAAGTTCAAGCTCAATTTTCGCCAGCAGTTTAAGCTGAGATTCAAAATAGGTTTTATCTTCTTCGAAATCAAGATTTAAAAAAAGCGTTTTTTCTCCCTCTGCAGCCAATTGCTCGCCTAAAATACGCATCAAGGTAGTTTTACCGGCCTGGCGGGGGCCAACCAGCATGGTAATCTCTTTTTTCCCGAGATGTTCCTGCAACTCTTTTAAAAGCGTTCTTTTGATCATGATTTAAGTTTAGCACGATTATTTTCTAAGTCAAGTTATAAAATAGTAGAGTTGATGGCTAAATGTATAAATCTTTTAAGCTGATTTATACGATGGATCATGATCCGCCAATTCGTAAGTTTACTCTACATTTTATTGATAGATTCTATCCAATTGGTTTTATTCGTGGAGGTTTAGAAACTTTTCAATGGCCACCAAGGCTTCTCTGCCATCTTCAATCAAATTTTTAACCTCTTCCCGGTTAAAAACTTTTTCTTTGTAATCACCTTCAACTCTGGCAGTCTGTATCCTGTGCAAATATCGACCAACATCCTTCGAAAGCAAACCCTCTTTAATAAATTATTTATTAACCAAGCCAATTACTGCTGTGTGTTTTACAGGAATTCTATCTTCTCCTGCAAGCAATGCTAAGCAGGCTCTATATATAGCATAATAAAGCCGGTTAACTGCTGCAGGGTACTTTTCACCATCAAAACACCAAGTCGCTTCACCCATAGCTTCTCTGGCTTTCTCCATTTTTACGCGGATAAGAACACTCGTCAAGTCATTGCTCATCGTAGTATGATTCCATCAAGATTTATATTCTTATAAAAATGATCTGCCCGAAATAAAGGTAATTCATATTCTTGCCGATCACAGGGAACAGCTATGAGATCGACGCCAAAGTGCAGATTTACCTCGAATGCCTCATCCACAATGGCCTTATAAACCCATTTATCCAAAAAATCAA
The DNA here is from genome assembly GCA_016874655.1 of Bacillota bacterium. Lineage (GTDB taxonomy): Bacteria > Bacillota > Dethiobacteria > DTU022 > DTU022 > UBA993. Next base: position 3,016 of record VGTO01000105.1, read on the forward strand.
CTACTACCAGGATGTCAATATCTGAATCTATAACCGCAGATCCCCTGGCCTGAGAGCCATAAAGAATCACCTGGGTCAAAGGCACTTGTTTTTCCTCCAGCCTCCTTACATATTCCGATGCAATCTTTAAAATTTCAGGGTCCGCTTTTGTCTGGTTTTCACTTTTAATCATTAACCCTGCCTCCTCGTGCGAAATTCTACCTAAACTACTTGATACATTTCTGGTGCAGAACAAATATTTTTCACTGACTGCTCGACGTAATCTATAAATTCATGTCCCAAGCCTTTCCTTTGTTTTTCGTACCAGCTAAAAGCAATCTCGATATCATCAATAGTTCTATCTGTATAAAATAGCCTCATTGGTTTCTTTCACTTACTACCGAGTGAACTTCTCTCCAATCATGCAAGCCAAGTTTGCCGCTCTTGTATTCTTCATACCTTTTATCCAATTCACTTTTCTGCCATCCCGGCAAAGGTAACTTAGATTGTCTCCTGGCAATAGAATCCCATATATCCGCAACGAGCATTATCTGTTCCGACAGTTCCAGCTTGTCGACCTCTTTTATAATGTCATTTGGTCGCAAGGTAAAAGCCTCCTTCAACAGAAACAATAACACAAATTGGAAATGCCGCAGAGACTGCTTGGTGTAATTATACCATGCACTATACTATCATTATGCTGGCGAATTAACTAAACCACACCCGGCCCAAATGATTGGCCGGTGTCAGGCCTGGCTGCGCGCCCCTGATGCCGATTTTCGATCAAGCCGGGGTAGAAACCCGGGACCATGGTCGCCATCAGCAACTCCTCTTAGCGCTCCGGGATTACAGTTGGTAAAGCACCATTATTCTTTTCAGCAACCTCACCACAACTGCGCCTCTAACTCGCATCACTGATAAACGCTCACAATATCCTGCACGTACTCTAATAGCTGATCTTTTAACCACTGCGGCTCCAGCACCTCGACCGTTGCCCCCCAGCTGACCAGCCAGGGGATCATCTCAGCAGCGCCTGCAACTTCAAAACAAACCTCGGCTTCATCCTGCGGCAGGCACCTTACCTGCTGCGAATCGTGAAAACTCACCGCCTTAAAACGCTCGGCAATCCCCTTCTTCACCCGCAGGCGCACCGTCTCCACCCTGGCCTGCTGCGCATCACCCACAACCATGATGCCCCAGGCTGAACCAAAAACATCCTTCATCTTAAAAGCGGCCGGCCGTGTAAAAGAGCTGCTCTCCACCACTTTAAGCCACTGGATCTGGCCCAGCAGGTAGATGCGATTCTGCTGATGCTCACGGCAGAGGCCGTAAAGATACCAGTTCCCATGGCGGCAAACCAGACCGTAAGGCTCTACTTCCCTGGTGCGTCTCTCCCCGTCATAAGTCCTCACGTAATCGATCTTAACCACCTTGCATTCGTCAATGGCCCTGATGATCTCCGCTATTTTTCTTAACAGCTTTTTCGAATCGATCGTGCCCTGGCCCGAAACATGAACATGTTCGTCAATTTCGGCAAAAAAACTCTCCCCATCCTTCTGCCGGTGGAGCACATCGGCCATAATGGTGGACATTACCTTCTCAAAGTGATCTTTTAGGATTGAGCGCTGCTGGCTGTAGAGACCTAAGATGATCAGCAGCACCTGGTTAGACTCGTACTTGCTCACCAATTTTCTGCCGGTGTAAAGATAGCGCGTTACCCCACAACTGTCGCTTTTAGATGAGATGGTCAGGGCCCTTGGGTCTGCTGCCTTGCTGCGCGTCGCCTTAGCACCCGCCCTGGACTCCTGGCTTTCTGAGCTGTAGGCCTGTGGATTAAAGAGTTCGTTGATCCGGCGGATATTGCGGTAAATGGTGCGATCGTCCGGCAGTGTGTCCTTAACATCGCAGTAGGCCTCTTTCAGATCTTCCATCGTTGCCCCACCGTGGGGCGTCTTTTCAATGATCGTAATCAAAATTTTAACCAGAACTTCGGGAGACTTGCCGGTGCGCGGATGAACGGCCACATCAGTCACCTCTTTACAGAAATGTCCTCAAACGGAGCAAGTTATTATCATTATATCTAAAACCAGCGCTTTTTGTCAGTAAAATATAAGAATTTTTTAAACATTTTGAGTGACACATATCTGTCGCTAAGGACACCTACCATATAACTAGAGACGCCATATTGCTAATAAGGGAATGATTAATATCAGCTACCGGGATAAACTGATCAGAAGCATCA
>VGTO01000106.1 GCA_016874655.1 Bacillota bacterium
TTCACGTCACCGGGAACTGCCAGCTTCACCGGATGCTCTAGTTGAGCATGTTATTGGCGTTGCCGAGAAGCTGAAGCTAGCCCACCGCAGTGCCGTAAAAGTAACTGATTATCGCGTCCTCCCTTACGCCAATGTTGTTTTCGATCAAGGAATGACTGCCCGAAGAGATCATGTTCTAGCTTTTGTTCGTCAATGTGGAATTTTCCCGGTTGGCCGTTTCGGCCTCTGGGATTATCTATGGAGCGATCAGAGTTATTTGAGCGGTAGCAGGATAACCGAACAGCTCGATATGTTATAATTGGCATAAAATGTGATCATTACTGGAAAAGAAGGCGAAAGCTAGATGGACGATCGAAAGCGAAAAGAGAGCTCAATAAAACCTGGATTAGAAAAACAGCATACGGTCAACAAGAAGCGCGAGTCGGGCACAACAAAAAAGGCCCTGCTGATGATTGCGTTTGTGCTGATCTTACTTCTGGTGATCACGGGTACTTATGTATTTGCTTTTTTTAATCAGGTCCGCGAGCCGCAGCGCATTCTGCTGGATGAGGTTGTTTTTGAGGAAGAATTTGATGTGAGTGAAGAGTTCTCCGAGCATATTTTAAATATTGGTTTGCTTGGTTTTGACCGTGGTTGGAATAGGGAAAATTTAGGGCAGTCTTTGTTCCGGCCGGACATGCAGGCTGTTCTATCAATTAATTTTGATACCAACCAAATCGCTGTGGTACGTATAACCCGTGATTCTTATGTGCCGATTCACGGGACCGGCGGTTTTCACGATAAAATCAATCACTCCTACTATTACGGCTATAGCAGAGATAGTGAAGATAATCATGCCGAAGGGATTCAAAACACGCTGAAAACAATCAGCCATGTTTTAGGAGACATCCCCATTCATTACTATATCTCGGTTGATATGTATTCGATCATCGAGCTGGTCGATGCCTTTGGAGGCATTTACTATGAGGTCGAAGAGACTATTTATGACAAACACTGGAATGTAGGGGCAGTGCTGGTACCGGAAGGACCGCAGATCATGGATGGTAAAACTTACTTGCGTTTTTTGCAGTACCGCGATGATCAGTCTAACCAGGATTATGGCCGGATCGACCGCCAGATGGATCTTTTAAAGCATACGTTTATTTATCTCAAAGAAAAAGGCAAAATCACTGATATTCCGGCAACCTATAGAATCTACAGGGATTATGTTGAAACTGATCTAAGCTACACCCAAATCGCCGCCTTAGCTTATTATGCCCGCGATTTCCAGATAGACGATGATCACCTGAAATTTTATACGATCCAGGGCGACGGTCAGATGAAAGATGGCATCTGGTACCAGGTGTTATTTCAGCGAAACAGGGTAAATATTATTAAAGAGGTATTCGGACTTGATGTTGCTCCCTGGCCGCCCATCATTTTAGAAGACAGTCCGGAATATCTTGAAGAGCAGCGACTTAAAAAGCTGGAAGAAGAAGGGTTAATTAATGACAGCCCCTTTGATGATGATCAGGAAGAGGTGGAAGGTGACGAAACCGGTGAAGAAAACAGTGATGCTGTGACTGTTTTGGTTCCGGACCTGACCGGCCTGACCATCGATGAAGCAAGAAGTCACCTTAACGCTGTTGGCCTGATGATTGGAGCTATTGAGGAGAAACATTACAGCTATATGGAAAGCGGGTTCGTTGTTTTTAGCTCTCCCCTACCAGGAAGTTCCGTATACACCGGTACAGCAATCGATTTGATTGTATCATTAGGACCGGAAATTCCCGCCCAGTAGGCTTGGCAGCAGGCAGGTAACTATTACTGGTGAAAGAAGATCTATGATGGATAGGGTACCGCAAAAAGCGAGATTTTACATTGCCTTAACTGTCACGGCCGCAATAGCGGTGTTTGCCTTTTCGATTATTTTTTTTGGCGTTTACCAGGTTTATTTCGTTCCCGCTGCTCTCTTTAATAGTGATTTCAGCGAAGTCAGTCCGGTGGAGGAAGAATTTGGGCAAAAAGTAGTTAATGTAGCGGTTCTCGGTCTTCATAATCGCAATGAAGATAACACTTTTGGCGAAATCTATTTTGTCGATACAATCCTGGTAGTGTCAATTAATTTTGACACCAACTCGCTGGCACTGTTGGCCGTACCCCGTGATTCCTACGTGCTGCTAGCCAAAAGTGAAGTTAGTGATCGGATCAGGCAATCGTATAGCTACGGCTTCCATCAGGAAACAGCGGATCCCCATGCAGCAGGCCTGAAGGCGGCGCTTGATACACTTGACAGCATTCTTGATGGTGTTAAGATTCACCATTACTTAGCCATGGATTTGCAAGGTTTACGGGAGTTGATCGATTCGATGGGTGGGGTTAACTTCACTGTTGAGGAAGATCTAATCGGCTTTACTCCCCGGGAGTCACTGAAAGCGGGCCCTCAGCAGTTAGACGGACGAGGATATGTTACCTACCTCACTTACCGGGAAGAGGATACACGCGACGATTTAAACCGGATGAAGCGGCAAAAGGATTTGCTGCTGGCAACCTTTATGTATTTCAAGGAAATGGGCCTCTTCAGTTATGTTATTCCCACCTATACAGCCTACCGGGAACATATCCGCACCGATTTAAGCTTTAACCAGGTGGCGGCGCTGGCTTTTTTTGCCGGTGAACGGTTGGAAAGCGATGCGATTAAGGACTATTCGCTCACCGGCGAATATTTCAGTCCCGATGAAGGTGAAACTTATTTCTTGGCCCTTGATGAAGAAGCGAACAAATTGATCATCGAGCATTGGGCTGGTCGGTAACCGGCAGGAGGGATTTACTTGCATAATGTAGCTGATCATCAAAATAAGAACAAGATCTGTCTGGTTACCGGAGCTGCCGGCTTTATTGGGTCCCACCTGGTGCGTTGTTTATTGGGGGCAGGACACCGGGTCACCGGTATTGACTCCTTTACAGACTATTACGATCCGAAAATAAAATGGAACAACATTGCCGATCTGCTGCAGCATCCTCAATTCGATCTGATTGAAGATGATTTGATTGAGGCTCTGGAAAGCCTACCGCAAGCGGTAAACTGGGTTTTTCACCAGGCTGCCCAGGCAGGCGTGCGTGCCAGCTGGGGTAAGGAATTCGAAATTTACACCCGGCAGAACATTCTGGCTACCCAGCGCCTGCTGGAGTGGGCCCGCATGAACAAGCCGGAAAGGTTTGTTTATGCTTCGTCATCTTCGGTTTATGGTGATGTAGAGAAATTGCCGATGCATGAAGACGATGCATTAAAGCCTCTTTCACCATATGGTGTCTCAAAGCTGGCCGCCGAGAACCTCTGCACCCTTTACTATAAAAACTTCGCTGTACCCACGGTATCTTTGCGTTACTTTACAGTTTACGGCCCCGGTCAGCGGCCTGACATGGCTTTCAGCCGCTTTATCAGGGCGATTTTGACCGAAGGCGAGCTGGTAATCTACGGCAGCGGTGATCAGACCCGCGATTTCACCTATGTCAACGATATTGTTTCAGCCAACCTGGCAGCTGCTTCAAGACCGCAGGCAGTAGGGCGGGTCTATAATCTTGGTGGCGGCAGTCGGATATCGGTTAATGAAGTGCTCAGTATACTCGCTGATCTCACCGGTAGACCAGTTAAAGTTAAATATGGGGATGTGCAGGAAGGCGATCCACTGCACACATTTGCTGATACAACGCGAGCTAAAGATGAACTTGGGTTTTGCCCGCAAATCGAAATTGAAGAAGGGCTGAAATTGATGTGCGAGAGTATGCAAAGCAGAGCAGAGCGTTAATGAATGTTAGTCTGGCGCATCCTGGTCAGCAGGTAGACTAGGGCGCCTCCGGCCAGGGCGGCAATCAGGAACGTAACGCTAAAACGTAAAGGCATGAGCGCCCGGGTGGAACCGGCAATCAAGCCGGCCAGCAGGAAGGAGATTTCCAGCTGGTAGCGGCGGTAAAGCGCTGAAAGTAGGCGGGCCATGCCAAAGAAGCCGACCATAAAACCGACAGCCAGGAAAATTAGTTTAGGCCACTCCCAATAACGGACAGCATTGATTACGTCATCATAAAGATTAACAATTACCAACATCGAGCTGCCTGATATGCCAGGCAGCAGCATCGTGGCACTGGCCAGGGCACCCCCTAAGAAATAGTGAAAAAAACTACCGGGAGGAAGCACGCTTATGGTTTGACTTGGTTCGCAGATTACGAACCAGACCAGGTAAAAACTGCCGGCGCCACAGAGCAGCGGAAGCGGTTTTAGCAGGGCAGTTCCACGCTTCAGGTTTAATACGACCGGTATCGAGGCGACTAACATCCCGAAAATGAAGGCCAGGATTAGCATGTTATAATGATCAAACAGAAAACTGATGGTGTAGACGGTGGCTAAGCTGCCGGCCAGGGCTCCGACCAGGTGAAGGAGGTAGGGCCTGAAGTTGAAGGAAGCGATATCTTCGAGTAACTGGCGGTAAAAGCCGAAGATTAAAATGACCGTTCCGGCACTGAGTCCGGGCAGCACCAAAGCTACCCCGATTAATAAACCCTGCAGAAAATTATTGACAATGATCTCTCCTTCACATACAGACTACGAATGTTACGTATTCGCCAGTGGCAAAGGATATCCTTTTCTATCTTGCGATCATTTGAAAGCACCGGATTATGGTGACATGAACTAAAAAGTGGTGAGTTTTGTAGTGAACGAAACGGTTAAAATTGTCTCGTATAGCCCGGAGGTGACCAGGATCGGCGTTATATCCGATACTCATTTGCCGACCAGAGCACTTATGATTCCGAGAAAAATATTTGAGATCTTTACAGAAGTACAACTAATTCTGCATGCCGGTGATCTTGTTGATCAATCGGTAATTGATGAACTGGGTGTGATTGCTCCGGTCGAAGCGGTTGCCGGCAACATGGATCCCCTCCATCTTGATCATAAACTGGGACGGGTCAAGCTGATTAAAATTGGCCCTCTGGCAATTGGATTGTTGCACGGGGACATTGGGGGTCGGGCGGTTCACTTTAACCGGGTCAGAGATCTTTTCCTGCCTGATCAGCCGGCGGTTATTATCTTCGGACATTTACACGAACCGGTAAATAAAAGAGTTGACGGAATTCTATACTTTAATCCCGGCTCAGCGGTTGAACCGCGACGGGTCGCAAAGCCTTCGTGCGGCTTGCTGACTATCCGGGGCATGGAAATATGCAGCGAAATAATCTACTA
>VGTO01000107.1 GCA_016874655.1 Bacillota bacterium
CGGGCGCAGGACATGCCGGCCATAGCGATGCGGTAATGGCCAAAGCCCATGCGGATCGTGCTGATGATTACCGCGTTTTCCGGGGTGAGCGGCTGACCGTGATCACCGCGCACAATATCTTTAACGCCGAAAAGTGGTCCTAAGTAGGGATTGTCTTGCAGGCTCAAGGTATATTCTTCGTCCGGGTTATAGTTAAATTTGCGGGCCAGCATCGCTTGCCAGCGATCAGCCGCGATTGATTGTCGCCTGGTGATTGGGTTACCGTAAAGGGTGTAGCTACCGTTAACTTTTTTCATTGTTGGTGTCTGGACCTCCAGTCAGGGTGTAAATTACTTTTGGTTTTTGCCCTGCAAAGATTATATCAGCGGCAGGCTTTAATGTAACCTCCTGCAGCTAACTAGTGGTATGATAAAATTCAATTACAAAGTGAAGCAGTTGATTAAGTGAAACAATAATCTTTGCCGATGGAGCAGAAATTAATTTGATCAAGAACATTGAGATAAATCCGCAGTTTGAAAAAGCACTGCACCTGATGGAACAAACAAACAGAAACATCTTTATTACCGGGAAAGCCGGAACCGGAAAATCTACTTTGCTCGAATACTTTCGCTCGATCACCACAAAAAATATTGTAGTGTTAGCCCCCACCGGAGTAGCGGCTGTAAATGTAAGCGGTCAGACGATCCATTCATTTTTCGGCTTTCGTCCGGACGTCACAATCGAAAAAGCAAGGCGCGAAGCCGGGAAAAGCACCCTGACAATCTATCAAAATTTGGATGCTATTGTTATTGATGAGATATCAATGGTGCGCTCCGATCTGCTCGACTGTGTAGATCAGTTTATGCGCATCAAGGGCAGGGCTTTTGGCGAACCCTTTGGTGGAACACAGTTAATCCTGATCGGAGACCTCTACCAAATACCGCCGGTGGTAACCGGCCATGAAAAAGCAATTTTTGCAGATTACTACGAGAGTGAGTATTTTTTTGATTCCAGCGTTTATAGTGAAATAAATATTGATCACCTTGAGCTGGAGAAAATTTACCGTCAGACCGACCAGGATTTTATTGCCCTGCTCAATAAAATCCGCAACAAAACTTTAATGGAAAAAGATTTGGATCTTCTCAACACGAAGGTTATTAGTAGCCAGACTATACTGCCGCAGGATGCCATTTACCTGACCACTACCAACGCCATGGCCGACGAACTGAATAGCGAGAAGTTGCTGAAACTGCCTGGCAATGCTTCAGTATTTTCAGCAGCTATAAAAGGTGAGGTCGATAAAAAGAGTTTACCTGCTGAAGAGTTATTGCGGTTAAAAGAGGATGCCCAGGTTATGCTGCTAAACAACGATGTTGAGGGGCGCTGGATCAACGGAACTCTCGGGCGGATTGTTAAGATTGGCAAAAAGAGCTTAGAGGTTCAGTTGAGTAACGGTAGTATTGAAGAGGTTAAACCATTCCGCTGGGATGTTTTTCGGTTTTACTGGGATCAGGATGCCCAGGTGGTTGCTGCTGATAATGTTGGCTCTTTTAAGCAATATCCGCTAAGGCTGGCCTGGGCGATTACAATCCACAAGAGCCAGGGTAAAACTTTTGATAACGTGGTGATCGACCTGGGCAGAGGTGCTTTTGCTTCCGGCCAGCTTTATGTTGCTCTTTCACGCTGCCGTAGCTTAGGTGGCATTTATCTGAAGCGGGCCGTTAAAGAATCTGATGTACGCGTTGATTACCGGGTGGTTAGCCACATTACCGGCAGACAGTATGCTCTTTCGGAAGAAAAACTTTCGCTTGATGACAAGGTGGCTATTATTAAGGATGCGGTGGAGAAGCAGGCTGAGCTGCAGATTGTCTACTTAAAGAATACCGACGAGAAGACGGAGCGGACAATCAGGCCGGTGAGTGTGGGGATGATGAAATATAGTGGCAAAAACTATCTTGGTTTAACGGCCCACTGCTGTATGCGGCAGGAAACCCGCAATTTTAGAGTTGACCGCATCCTGGAGATAAAAAGCGGTGACACAGTCTTTATCACTGAAGGTTACAGCTTAGAAAAGAAGCCTAAGGTTAAGGCTACCGGGATTGCCGGGTGCATTGATGTCGAGACCACCGGCTTAAGCGCCTTTTCGGACGAGATAGTGGAGCTGGCGCTAGTCCTTTTTCGCTACGATCAGGATGGTATAAAAGAGATTGTGGATAGTTACAGCGGACTGCGGGAACCACACTGCGAGATTAGCTTAGGCGCACAAAGAGTGCATGGGCTGTCGATGGAAGCTTTAGCCGGTCAGCGCCTTGATCTGCCTCGCCTTACAGAGATGATCGAAAGGGCTGATTTTCTGATCGCCCATAATGCTTCTTTTGACAAGGGTTTTGTGCGGCGGATCTTTCCTCAGACGCGGACCAAACGCTGGTATTGCTCCATGACCGGCGTCAAATGGAGTGGGGGTCGGGCTTTGCAGGACCTGCTTGCCTGGCATGGTATTTCACCTGACCAGGCACACCGGGCTCTGGATGATGTTGAAGGCCTGCTGGCGTTGCTGGATCATAAGAACACTCAGGGTAGTACTTACTTTGCCGAGCTTCTCAGCCGTAAGCCTTTATTTTGAGAAGAGGTTTTATGTGACATTGTTCAGGGTGATGTGGTATTATTGTTTCATGTTTTACTAATCTACTCTGTCAATAGCAAAAGAGAGAAATTATTCGAGGAGGGAAAAAGATGACCGAGGAAAAGGAAATGAAGAATTGTCCTCATTGCGGCCAGGAAGTTTTTGCGAAAGCAATCAAATGTAAACACTGCAAACAGTTCATAAACGGCGATCCCGGCCTGGTTCAAGAGCAGGAAGCATTAGCCTACGAAGAAGGAAAAGGTTTCTTCGCTTCCCTGTTTGACTTAAGCATGACTGAAATGATTACCCCTAAGATCATTCGGGTTATTTTCATCATCGGCCTGCTTGGCTTGCTGGTCAGCGCTGTATTTGGTCTTGTAACGGCCATTATGTCCGGTGAAGTGGTGGCGATTATCCTGGCTCTCATCGCGGTGGTGGTCGGTTTCTTTGTGGCGGTAATCCTGCTGCGCATCTACCTGGAGATTGTGGTTGTTTTCTTTAGGATTTACGATGAGCTGAGATACTTGAACAAAAGATAACTAATATTTTTATTTAAAAGAAACGACAGGACTGATTGTCCTGTCGTTTCTTTTTCTGGTGAGCCATGATGGGCTCGAACCATCGACACCCTGATTAAAAGTCAGGTGCTCTACCAACTGAGCTAATGGCCCATACTTGGTGGAGAGGACTGGATTCGAACCAGTGAAGGCGCTGCCAGCAGATTTACAGTCTGCCCCCTTTGGCCAACTTGGGTACCTCTCCATGCCTTTCGGTGGAGCCGACGAAGGGAATCGAACCCCCAACCTGCTGATTACAAATCAGCTGCTCTACCGTTGAGCTACGTCGGCAAACGTTAACCGCTTCCGAAGCATTAACAGTATAGCCCATTTTATAATTGGCGTCAACAATCAGAGGGCAGGAATTTTTTATTAAACTGGAGAAGATCTTTTAAAGAGCTAAATTAAATATTAAGATACGCTTAGGAGGTACAAGAGTGGCAGATATTAAGGTAGCGATTATCGGTGGAACGGGTGTCTATAACCAGTCTTTGCTAGAAAACGAAAAAGAGATTACGGTAGATACGAGATTTGGTACGGTTAAGATGAATCAAGGTGAATATCAGGGCAGGACAGTTTATTTTATGGCAAGGCACGGCGGAGGGCATTCGGTGCCACCGCACCTTGTTAATTACCGGGCTAATATCACTGCACTTAAAAAACTGGAGGTTAATGCTGTAATTGCCACCGCTGCTGTCGGAACACTGCGTAAATCGATGCCGCCAGGCAGCCGGGTAGTGATCGATCAGTTTATTGATTTTACTAAAAACCGGGTGCCCACTTTTTATGAAGGCGAAGAAGGCTATGTGGTGCACACAGACTTCTCGGAGCCCTACTGCAGTGAAGTACGGGAAGCAGTGTTCAGGGCCGGAAAAAAGCTGGGCCAGGAGGTCATCGACGGCGGCTGCTATATATGTGCCGAAGGTCCGCGTTTTGAAACCCCGGCTGAGATTATGATGATGGAAAAATGGGGAGGCGACCTGGTGGGGATGACCAATGTGCCGGAGGTGGTATTGGCCAGGGAAGCGGGGCTGTGCTATGCCACAATTGCCTTACCGACCAATTACGCCGCAGGTATTTCGGCCACCCCACTGACCCACGAAGAGGTCCTGGAAGAGATGGAAAGAGGTAAACCACACTTAGATCAACTTCTGGCCACCAGTTTATTGGAGATCAAGGCCAAGCACAGCTGCCACTGCAACGAGGCAGGACTTAATTTTAAAGTCTAAGAACGCATTGGGGATTTGAGATGACCAGGGAAAAAGATCTACCGACACTGTACTGGAAAAACCGCAACCTATACTTAATTGATCAGCGTTATCTTCCAGGACGGATCGAATACCGGATCTGCCGCTCTTGTTCTGATGTGGCAGACTCGATCAAAGAGATGACCGTTCGCGGTGCGCCGGCAATTGGAATCAGCGCCGCTTTCGGCCTGGTCATTGAAGCAGCAGCATTGCTGGAGGCAAACTTAAGCACGGAAAAGATGATTATTAAGTTAAAGCTGGCCGGTGCTGAACTGATCAAAGCCCGACCGACTGCAGTTAACCTGGCCTGGGGCGTTGAGCGGATGCTCCGCTTAGCTGAGGCTAACCGGGAGCTTAAGGCAGAAGATCTGTTAAAGAGGCTGGAAAAAGAAGCGCTGGAGATTTATGAAGAGGATGTGCGGAATAACCGGCTGATCGGCAGTTTTGGAGCCGAACTGGTTCCGGAACAGGCTAACATTCTGACCCACTGCAATGCCGGAGCCCTGGCTACCGGCGGCTACGGAACGGCTCTGGGGGTGATCAGGGCTGCTTTTGAAGAGGGTAAACAGATTCACGTCTATGTTGATGAAACGAGACCTCTGCTCCAGGGTGCGCGGCTGACCGCTTTTGAACTTTTACACGAAGG
>VGTO01000108.1 GCA_016874655.1 Bacillota bacterium
ATCTCCACCATTTGAAGCATCGTGCGTATTCCGGCAAAGATCGCCGCCTTAGCCCGCAGCAGGTTTTTAACATCTGCTTCCGTGATGACGATATCTGAATCCCGGCCAGATTCTTCCTGCCAGACCAGCACAAATTCTCTGCTTTCATCGCCTTCCCGCAGGCGATTGGTCGCCAACCCGGTTTGAAAAACTCCGGCCCGGTCGATAGCCCCTGCTTCCAACAGGGCGGAGAGCGCATCAATTAGACCTGAACCGCAGATGCCCACCGCTTTGGCCCCTCGGACAGTCTCTACAATAACATCAAAGTTTTTCGGATCGATGGTCACACTTTCGATAGCTCCAGTGGTAGCACGCATGCCGAATGTGATGCCACCACCTTCAAACGCAGGGCCTGCCGAGCAGGCGCAGCTGACCAGAAAGTCTTTATTGCCCAGCACCATCTCACCATTGGTGCCGATGTCAATAAACAAGGTCAGATCATCTTCGTAAGCTATACGGGTAAAGAGGGCGCCGGCCACGATATCTCCACCCACATAGCTGGCCACCTGGGGGAATGATACGGCAATCGCTTCGTGGTGTAATTTTAGCCCGATCTGCCTTGCTTTAACCGGTGGCACCACCTGGAAGGTGGGGATGTAGGGCTCAAGGCGAATATATTTGGGGGTTACACCCCAAAGCAGTTGGGTCATCGTGGTGTTGCCGGCGATCACAGCCTGGACCACATCTTCTCTTTTATAGCCAACCTCGGTAACTGCTTTATCGATCAGGTCGTTTATAGTATCGGTAGCTGCCTTTTGCAGGGTTTTTAATCCGGTTTTTTCTACCGATGAGTAGATAATTCGACTTATCACATCGTCGCCGTAGCGGCACTGCCGGTTGTAATCGCCCTGGCGGTTGATAATGCGAAAGGTGGAGAGGTCGATCAGGTAAACCACGTTCGAGGTGGTGCCCACATCGATAGCCACCCCTAAAGTTACCCCAATATGGCCGGGTTCAACCCTAATTATTTCCGTAAAGGAATCGAGAATAGCAATGGTTACTGCCACATCCCAGTTGCTTTCCCTTAAAATTTCCGCCAGGGTGCGCAGGGCGGTGATGCTGACCCTGATTGATTCGTCCTCCAGGGGAAGATTGAGCACTTTTTTCAGGCCCAACCGCAGGCGGCTTAAATCAGCGGTATTTTCAACCAGGCTGGGCGGCTCCAGTTTCACCCGCACCTTGCGGCAGATCGGCTGGCGTTGGTAACCCTGCAGTAAAACATTGGCGACCATCTCTTCTTCCCGCTTCGCCTGTGCTGATAAAACGCGGTGGGTTTTTACCCTTGACGATTCAGGAACTAAAATGCTCACTTCTTCATCTTTTACTTTCGCCTGGCAGGAGAGAACGTAGCCTTCATCGCGCAGGTTTTTCTTTAAAGTGCGCGATTCGCCGCTTGCTACCGAACCTGATTCCAGCTTAACCATACAGCGGCCGCAGGTACCTTCGCCGCCGCAATTGGCCTTAATATCGATCCCGGTGATTACCGCTGCCTTTAGCAGAGAAGTGCCAGCAGGGACTTCAACAGATATATTTTCAGGCTGTACTAAAACTTTTGGGCACAATGTGACCACTCCTCCGTCTTAATAGCTCTTAGAAAGGGCCGTATCGTACTTTTCAGCCATTTGACGGTGAAGCTTCAGCTTCCAAGTGCGCTCGTTCAGCGCCTTTAGTATTTTCTGAGCCGCTTTAACCGGATCTTCTTCCCAGATAAAGTAACCGCCGTAGACATCTTCGGCAATTTGCAGGGCGATGCCGTTTACCAAACTGCTGCCGGTAACCTCAGGTACAACGCCCACATGAGTCGGGATGCCAAGGGCCACGAACCAGCTGCCGATAGAGACGGCTTTCTCACTCATTGCCTCCGGTGCGGAAGCTACAAAAGGAACCTTGGGGCTGTCGATGCCCCACTGCCTGGCCAGAACAGTGACCAGGTCGTAAGCCCTGCTGTTGTCGACGCAGGAACCCATATGGAAGAGCAGGGGCAGTTTGTTGCCCTCCAGTTTGTCCTTATTCGCTTCATTTAGTTTGTGGATAAAGGCTTTTAATCCTTCTCCAGCGTATTTTTCAACTGCCTCATCATTCATCAACCCCATCTTGGCGGCGCTGCCGGCGGCACACCCGGTGATGACCATGAAAACATCATTGCGGGCAAGTTCGCGGATGATCTCATTGTGGCTGTGATCCTGCAGCACCCTTAAGTTGTTGCAGCCGGCCAGTAAAACCACGCCACGCAGTTGCCCCGAGTCAATGGCATCGGTAAGTGCCTTAAAAGGCTGATCGGGGCTGACGGCGCCCAGTAGATCATCGAGCGCCTCCATGCTAAAACCGGCGGTCACCTTGTGCTTGATCTGTGGAATTGATACCACTTTACCTTTCCGCTCCTTAAAGGCGTCGATTGCCAGCCCGATTATTTCCCGGGCCTTGGCTTCAGCCTCTTCTTCAGCAAACGCTACGTGGTATGCCCCCGGAATCTTAGCATTCGGCATCGTTGTTACAATCCTGGTGTTAAAACACTCGGAGACTGCTTTTATCCCGGGCATAATGCATTGTACATCGACCACCATGGCATCTAAGGCGCCGGTCATCATCGGCAGCTCCTGCGACAGGAAGTTGGTCAGCACTGGCACACCCTGGCGCATCAATACTTCGTTACCGGTGCAGCAGATACCCATGCATTTTATGGCCCTGGCCCCAGCCGCTTCGGCCTCTGCACTCATTTGACGGGCAACTCGCACGATCATTTCACTCAAAAGTGGATTATGTCCGTGCAGGGCTATGTTAACCGTGTCTTCTTCCATAATCCCGAAGTTGGCCTCGGTGGTTACCGGCTTTGGGGTGCCAAAAAGAATATCGGAAAGATCGGTGGCGATATGCATGCCGACATAATCACATAGGGCCATTTTCAAGCCCTGGAAGATCAGGTTAACCGGGTCGGCGTCCATACCCATGTGGGTCTGGGCCATCGTTTCGGCGATTGTTGTGTGAATGCTGCGCGGGGATATGTTACATTCTTCAAGTTTTTGCATCCGTTCTTCAACCACGGTGCTTTCGAGCCAGCGGCAGGGATCAGTCGAATCTTTAATAAAGTCCTCGAGGGCCAAGGCTGCGACTTCCGCCAGCAGTTCTCTATCGTTTTTTCCCTCTCTGGCAATGCCTAACCGGTCGGCTACCCGGTAAAGCTTCTGCGGATCTTCAATTGAATAGGCAGGAGCTTTCTCCTTCAGCATCTCCATCACTGTATGAACTATATGACGGCCGTGATCGCCGTGGGCGCTGGCACCGGCCGTAATTGCGCGGATCAGGTTACGGGCGACTATCGTGTAAGCATGGGCCCCGCAGATGCCCTTATCGGCCTTCTTGCTTATCCGGCATGGCCCCTGGAGGCAGATCCGGCAGCAGACGCCGGTGCGCCCGAAGTTACATTGCGGCTGCATCTTCAGGTAGCGGTCAAAAGCGGTTTCAACCCCGCTGCTATCATGATTCAGCACGGAAATCGCCGCTTTATCAGCGGTCCTCACTTTCTTATCCTGCTCACTTGTAATTGCCATGATTATGAACACTCCTCTCCATTGTGTAACGACATCTTATAAGCGTATAAAACTTATCAGCTGTCGATTAATTATAACTAATTAAAATGGTTATATAAAAAACCGAAAAACAACCCCGTGCAGGTCTGGTGCGATGTTGAGCATTCTAATTATACTAATACGATAGAGGTTGTTTTAATTATAACAGGAAACGGCAATCGTCACAAGCTGATATTTTTAAGAAACTTTTTTCATTAGCAAGATATAAAGGAAAAAGAACTTTGCTGTCAAAGATATAATAATGATCATTGGCAATAATGTGGGGTGATTTTTAATGACGGGTAAAAAAATAGTGGTAATTTCTCTTATTGTGCTAGCCCTGTTAACGGTTGCAGTTTTGCCTTTTTGGGGCGGATCCGGTTTGGGTCGGGAGCTGATGCGTTCCGCTGAAGACCGGATAGTAGTGATCTACCTAACCGGAGCCATCCAGGAATCGTCAGGTGGAGGTTTTCTATCCGGTGCGATAACCCCTCGCTATGTGCAGAACCAGCTCGAAAAAGCTGAGGCTGATGCGGAAATCAAGGGGATAGTCCTTAGGGTGGAAAGCCCGGGTGGTTCGATTGCCGCTTCACAGGAGATAGCGGCGCTGATCAGAAACTTCAGCAAACCGGTAGTGGTTTCGATGGCTGACATGGCCGCTTCGGGTGGTTATTATATTTCTGCCCCTGCTCAGGGTATTGTAGCTCAGCCCGGAACAATGACTGGCTCAATTGGTGTGATCAGCACCTTGATCAACACCGAGGGACTTTATGAAAAACTCGGTCTGGAAGTTGAAACCTTTAAGTCCGGAGAACACAAGGATATGTTCGGCCGCACCCTAACTGCTGAAGAGAGGCAGATTATGCAGGATATCTCCGATACAGCTTACGATCAGTTTATTACCGAAGTGGCCGTAGACAGGGGCATGGAGCTGGAAGAAGTGCGTGCTTTAGCTACCGGCCAGCTTTACTTGGGCACACAGGCTTTAGAGCTAGGGCTGGTTGATCGCCTGGGGGGCATTGAAGAAGCGATCGCTTATCTGGCGGAATTAAACGGCCTTGAAAATCCCGTGCGCTACGAGTTTCCGCCGCCTTCAGCTTTCAGTCAGTTTTTTGAGTCTGGATACCGGATCTTAACGCAGCTGGAAAAAGGTTTTTTAGGGCCTGAACAACTGCTCCTAGAAACCCTGCGGGAAGGATTCCCACCTGCTATCCTGTATCAGGTCAGGTAATCAGCCCCATTTGTCTTTAACACTGTTGAATCCATGGTGGAGGAGGTAGCTATAGTGTTCGATCAGCTCATAAACTGGCTATATGGAGTATTAA
>VGTO01000109.1 GCA_016874655.1 Bacillota bacterium
TGGGGCAGCCATCGCCCTGGTGATTGTCTCAAAACATCTGCGCGATTTTAAAGCCTACCAGGCAGGGCGACGTAAAATATTTTAGCCGGCCTTGCTGCTTAGTGGGTTTAAGTTTTACAAGAAATCCTGGTATTTCGAAGTTTCACCAGGTTTAACAACGACAAAGTCTTTTCCCCAGTTGCCGGCCAGAATCTGTTCGAAAAAAACCTTTTCGCCCACTATTTTATGGTAACCACAATTAAGAAAGCCGGCCACCTGTTGCGAATACTCCTCGTAAGCCTCAAGTTCAGGCAAATGAGTGTCGATAAAGACAACCCGCTTATAGTGATGATATGTTTCATCAGAGATCCATTTAGCATTTTCCTCGCCGTACTTGGCCTTGTTTTCTTCGTACTCTTTGTAAGGATCACCCTTTTGATCGATCCAGCCCTTACTGAGGTAATACGTCCCCGGGTCAGCGCCAAATTCTTCCTCATATCTCTGCCGCGAACCGAGAAGCAGGCTGATACAGTCATGAACCCTCGGTATCACCAGGGTCTTGCTTCCGGACTTCAAATCGTCAAGCCCCCTCGAACAGAGGCCGTAGACAAAGACTAGCACTTCAGCTTCGCGCTCATCATCGATCCTCTTCTGCAGCTCTTTGCGTAATTGATCGGGGTTGCGATGCAGGGCATACTCGATATATTCTACAGCCATTTGATCCGGCCTAATCGCTTCAACTTCATCCATCATCGTTTTGCAGCAAAATAGTTTGACCTTCTGTTCCAAGAAACATCCCTCGCTCATCTGCTTAATAATTGCTATAAATTGTCTTTCATAAAATCGGCAACCGCACTACCAAACTGTTCAAGCAGCTCTTCAAAAACAGGCAAGTTAAACTCACCCGACCACTCGTCAATAAAGATCTTTTTAAACTCGATGGCAAAAACCGCCAGGGTGTCATGGTGCAGAGCAGATAGCCGTCTTGCCAGGTAACCACCTTTAAACACTTCATTCTCCGCGACCGTAATCACCCGCCCTTCAGCCCTGATGACTTTAAGCTTCTGTAAAAAATCATCAATTAAATCGCGGAAAACGACCTCGTTTATCGCTTCAGTGCCCAGGTTTATCACCGGTTTCGGGTTCTCATACCAAAGTTCTCGCTGCTCGCGCTGGTAGCAGTAGGAGTGCAGGTCAAAAATAAAGGCCCGGCCTCTACCATTCTTTCCGCCGGCCTGCTGAACCAGGTAGGCGCTGACTAAATCCATCAATTGGTGAAACTCCCGGTACTTGGCCAGCGAGATAGCAATTTCTTCGGCTGTCAGCGGACTGTTCCAGACCGTTAAGCCCCAGGCCATTTCGGGGGTCACCGGAATAGCTTTTTCTTCAGCGCGGTTAACATCATATTCAAACCGAGAATCCAAAGCTACAATTTGGATCGGCAATTCCTCAATAAAACGCTCCGTTCCCGGATCTTCTTCCCGGAAACGATCCTCCGGACTGACCTGCAGTTTGTCTTTCAGATTATCGCGGATCCTGCCCCCGGAGTGGATGGCAGTTCCGGCATAGCCGGCCGGTTCACTGAAGACAAAGCGGGCTGAACCAAGTTCAGTCATCCCCGAAAAAGGCAGTTCGTTTTGCTGCAGTTTTTCCTTGATTTCGTCGAGTGTATAATGTTTCATATTGCCTCTGTCGATCCTTTCCAGCCTTGCACAGACCCGCTTATTCTAAGTCTTTTTTCCTGACCACACTCATCGTTGGCACAATACCCCCACCAGCACTAACATTGATGATTGATTTATCAGATACCCGCGAGATTGTGCCCCCGTATTTGCCGTTAAAGGCGAAAGGATTGATATTAACCTTTTTCAGTTTCAGGTTAACTTTTCCGTCTATCTCCGGGAATATTTCCTGGGGAATAGAAACGTACTCCTGCACTACCCATTCTTCTGAAGCAATATGCTTGTCAACAACCGCTTCCCAGGTCTGCTGCTCGGTCTCACAGCCCAAAAAAACATCCTTGCCGCCGTAGGAGGAAGCAGCCTTGACAACCAGTTTATCCTTGTTATCGATCACAAAGCGATGCAGATCCACCAGGTAACCATTATAAGTTGCCTTTACCTCGGCCAAAACCCTGGTCCAGGGGATGGTTTTGCGAATTACTTCCAGCTCATCACGATCATAAATATGATGGAAGCGCTGGTCGGTAAGCAGATCCAGTATTTTTTTATTGCCGACGATAAAGGAGCGAAAAGGGTTGCACATGCAGGCAAGATGATTTTTCGCTCCGTTTACGAAATCCTGAACCTGGTCAAATTTCTCGATCAGCTCCCTGGTGATCACCCGGCGATAGATCAAGTCTACCTTCTCGCCATCAGCAACCATGTTGTCGCCTTCTATTCTAAAGCGCTGGGGGCTGGTGATTATAGTTTTTAAGCCCTTTGCCTCGAAGAATTCCTTCAGGAGCACAAATTCATCGGCCGTAGGCAGGTCGTCCCAGTCGACGATCGCAATGGTCGGCTTCTCAGGAAAATGGGGATGTGCCTGGCGGAACTCCTTGTAGCAGCTGCGCAACGCCTGGAAAAAAAGTTCCTGGCGGTTAATATATTCGAGCTTCCACTGCCCCAGGAAAGAATAGCTGTTCATGATTTCCCGGAATCCCTCTTCCAGGACATCCGAAAAAGCGGTTCCGGCAGGCGAATCGCAGTTGAACTCGAGAAACTTTATTTCGTAATCATTCATAAAGGCATCAAGCCTGGAGATCACCAGGGCAAAGCTGTAATGCGGTTCAATCTTAAACAGCTCTTCCTCTATCTTACTGAAGCGCATGATCGAACGCACCTTTTGATCCTCGAGATAAAGTTTAATCAGCTTGTTGAGGGCGCTGCTGATTTTTTCCACCGTGTGCTGCAAGATCCGGTTCTGTTTCGGCGAGATAAAATTCGGCTTTAACAGGGTCGGCATCGGCTCACCGCTAAAAGTGCAGCGTCTCCTGATTAAAAACTGGTTTAGTTTTTCAAACTGGGCCGGGGCATCGCTGTTATCCCTTGATAGTTCAACCAGCATCGATAGATTTAGGTTTGCCATTTGATCGATCATCTAAGACTCATCCCTCCTGACTGCCGGAGCGGCGGGGCAGCATTTTTTGATGAGCAATGATAACACGACTGAATTGTACTGTCAATTTGCCCGATCGGCTTGCTGATTAGCCCCAACGTTGAATGATATCAGGTAGAACCAGATGCCGGGGCTTAGAAAAAACGTAGCGCTTCTGCCGGATCGATTGCTGCCGCAAAACGGGCCGGCAGCATTGTCGCCAGGACCCCGGTGATTGCTGTAATCAGAACTGTCAACGCCAACAACAGCGGATCCCAGACCACCACAGGATCATGTCCGGAAAAGAGCGGCCAGATCTGGTAAGCGGCAAGCAGACCGGCATGATAACCGATCAAGCCGCCAAGAGCGCTCAGCAAAAGCCCCTCCGTGCAGATAATCCTGAAAATATGTGCCCCCCTGAAGCCGATAGCCCTGAAAATGCCAATCTCCCTCGTCCGCTCACGAACAGCGGTGTAGATATTTAAGCCAACCAGGAAAACGCCGCTAAAAAAAATCAGCAGGGCCGCTGAAAAACCATAACGCGATATCGTGCCGACCAGCTCATTTCTACCAATTATCGCCTGGCGTACACTGGTTGCCCTGGCCTGAGGCAGCGCTGTTTCAAGCTGGCCGAGCATGCGCTCTTCCGTTACCCGGCTGAAATCAACCGCCAGCTCAATCACAGTTAAGCTACCCGCCTTGCCCAAAAGCAACTCAGCCGCTTCGTAATTCATAAAAACCTGGTTATCTTCAGACCCACCGTTGGGGCTTAGAATGCCGACAACCAGAAACTCTGTCCCACCAATATCAATCAGTTCCTCTTCTTTTATCTTTAGCCGCTCAGCCGCAATCTTGCCTATGACAACCTCACGGTTACTCAAATCGGGAGCTATTTCATCAGGCCTTCTCATTCCTGTGGGGTTCTCCTCTTCGTGTTCGGCTCCTTCTTCCTCTTCGACATGCAAGTGCAGCCAGGGCTTCACCGCATATTCAGCTTCGAGGCTACCCCCGACGATAGCCAGATCCACTCCGTTGACCGCTGCAATCCCGACCAGCTTTGGTGAAACAGCTAATACGGCCGGCCAATCAGGGAGGGCGTAGAGCAGCTCAAGATCAGCCACGGTCAGTTCTTCCGCATCGTAGTGCAGTTCCGGGATGATTATGCCACCGTAGGAAAATGACAGCGACCCCGTATCGGCCGTAATGACAACATTAGCACCCAGCTCAGTGAGCTGCCGGTTGATCTCATTTTCCATCTCCCCCACCAGGCTGAAAACAGCAACCAGGGCAGCCGCGCCTAAGGTGAGAGCCACCAGGGCCAGCAGAGCCTTTTTCTTTCTTCTTCTCAGGTTATTAAGCGCAATTTGAAAAAGAGTCATTACTGTCCTCCCGCTCTGCGATCGCTGCCTGCCGGCATTACTGCCGGAAAACCCTCTTCCAGTCCGCCACTAATCAGCATTCCATCCTGCATCATGATCGTTCGATCCATATAAAGACTGTTATCCGGGTTGTGAGTCACCATCAGGATCGTTAAACCGGAATCGTTCAGTTCCTTAAAAAGATCCATTATTTCTCCGGCCGTTTGGCTGTCAAGACTACCTGTAGGCTCATCGGCCAGCAACAGGGGCGGGGCATTAACCACTGCCCTGGCTATAGCCACCCTTTCCTGCTCACCGCCGGAAAGCTCGTTCGGCAGGCGCCTGCTTTTGTCACTCACCCCTACCTGCTCTAAA
>VGTO01000110.1 GCA_016874655.1 Bacillota bacterium
CCCGTGCGGTAACCACGACTGGCCGATGGCATTCTGCAACAGCATGATCACCGCCGCCAGCGACCCGGCAATCGAATAAAGGCCTACCGCTTCGAGTGATGCCAGGCGGGCCAGCATTAGCCGGTCAGCATTGCTGAAAAGCCAGAATGCGATATTCATTGGCACTAACGGCAGCCCGAATAAAAGCAATTGCTTTAAAAATTTAAAGGAAAACGAGAATTTTATTAAGTCGCGAATGGTCCAGAGCCTGAATGGAATCATGATTAACGAAGCAGCCGCTGCACCTAGCAGAGCTCCGGCCACACCTAATTCAAAAGCAACAACAAAAATTACAGCCAGGCAGATTGTCAAAACTGCTGTTACAAAATTGAAAAATGCATAAGCCTTAGCCTGAAAACGGTTACGCAGCGCTTGAGCTAAAATCAGGTTCATCATCATTAGGGGGCTAGAAATAAGGCCAATTACCCAGACCACCTGGTACCCCTTCTCGCCTAGCATCCACTCGGCTAAGATTTGGCTAAAAGGTAAGAATGCAGCGACAACCACAATGCCCCAAATCGCCAGGAATAAAACCCAGGTCGCCGTGAGAACCTTCTTTTCTTCATCATCTTTGCAAAGGAAGTAATAGCGGGTATAGGCATTATCACCGCCCAGAAGCAGGATGCCCGTTAAAAAAGTTACAAACACATTGATGTAGCTCCAGGCACCATACTGGGCCGGATCAAAAAGGCGGGTAAAGATCGGGGCTGAAATCAAAGAAAGACCTTTAATCAGCAAATTACCAGAGCTGTAAATTGCCACATCGGAAAAGAGCTTTCGAAAGTTAAAGCCGGTGGTGATGGCAGCTGGTGGAACATCGATTAGATGATCGTCGCGCGCCGTCATCTGCCTATAACCCCTCCCTGATAAGATAAAGTGGCACTAACTATATTTAAGCCAGCGGAAATAAAGCTATTATCTAATCACAGTTTTTGACTATAACATTCTACTCTAAATCAGGGAAGATAACTTAAAAATGTAGCATGAAGTTTTGCTGTTAAACCATCTGAAAATATAGTTTTATAATTTCGATCATAGTCTTCTTTAAAACTTTTTATATTTTCCGCTAACGCCCCAAGAGTGATCTCATACATTAAGTTTTTCGGCAGACGATAAAAGCCATCGGCATCAGGTTCGACCCAACCATTTAGGTGTGCCAGAAAGGATTTAACAACATCGTCAATGTAATAGAGGTGCATAATACGATTAGGATCATGAATTTCAATCGGCAATCCGCGGGCGATGTTAAAGCAAAACGTGGCAACCACCGAATGAGCATTCGGCCTGGCATAGCGACCAAAGGTGTTTGTCAATCTGTAAATAATGGCTCGCGAGCGATTAGCTTCAGCGTGTCTTTTCAACTCTTCTTCCGCTGCCAGTTTGCTTTGACCATAAGGCGTCTGATCAATAGCCTGATAGGATGAAGTAAATAAAACCGGACAGCTGTTATTTTGGCCCCTTAATTTTCGCATGAGTTCGGCAAAATATAATACATTAACAGTTTTAAATTCCGCTTGATCAAGTGGCCGATGCACTGCTGCCAGATGAAAAACAAAATCAATTGTACTGCTTAACCGGGCAAGGTTATTCTGATCTGTTCTCGGATCATAGATTAGTAAGGTTACCCCTTTTTTGTGGGCAAGTTTTTCGGTTAGGTTCTGACCGATGAACCCCGTTGCCCCGGTTATGAGTATATTCATGATACCATGCCTTTCACCGCAGAACAGAAAGTGATTAACTGCATTTGCAAATTATTTCGCTGATTTCTCTTACCTGTGTAATGATCATTTCCATATATTCATCTTCATTGATTTCGCCTGGTATCGACTGAGCTTTATAGTTAAAATCTGTCATAGCTGCGGCTTTTTGCTTTTCCGCTCGCGGTATGGTACTGCTTTTACACGCAGGGGCATAATAGAGGGCCTTGGCTCCGGTCTTTTTGTACGCTTCAGTAAATTTTAAGAGTTCCGGGCTATCGATAATAATCAGATCGGGATCAAAGTCCTTTTCCAGTAGATAAAGTTTTGCATGAAGCAACAATCGTGAACGGTTAAAACCGCCGAGGAAAGAGAGCGGAAGAAAATTGATGCCCGGGTTGTAGATAGTCAGGCTTTCCGTGAGACGGTCAATGCGGGGCAGCAGGTTTGAGCTGATTCCGCCAAAAGGGCTGATCCAGATAATGTTGTTTGCACCGGATAAAAATTCAGCAATAACCTGCAACTCTCCCGGTTCTTCCCAGCAGGTGCTGCTGACACAGAGTATTCTTTGATTAGTAATCATCAGTTTTCACTCCCAAATATGCGAAACGGTTCACGGTGTAGCAATTTTTTAAAGGCGATGCCCAAAAAATAGAATAGGGCTGGCAGCAGATGGTATAGGGCAGTAAAAGGTATTCTCATTAAATGTTTTAAAGCTGCTTTACAATCCCGTCTTGCGATCCGTGCCAGAATATAACCAACAGAGTCAGATACCAGGTTGTACTTGATCATCTCCACTTCGGCCCATTTCAGATCGACTCGATTGTACTGATCCAGGTTACGGTAGCGGATCAGGTATGCTTCGACAAAAGTATCGCCGCGGACTGTGCTGAGCGCCTGGCCGGAGCTGCCATGGTAGCCGATTGCCGTGAGCGGCTTATGGACGTACGCCAGATCGTAGAAATTAAGCATCCGGTAAAAGAGCTCGGCATCAGCATGCAGTAGATCAGTACGAAAACCGCCCATCGCCCGGTAGGCTGCGGGGGCTATAAGTACGGAAGTTGGCGAAAATAGGGTAGAGCGAGCCGCCGGTTCCACAAGCATCCTTTTCAGGATAGCCGGTCCTTCGACAAGCTCCTCATTTTCCTCGATCATACCTTTAACCAACTGCGAGTTATTGTAGTACCAGGATGCCACCAACCCGACATTGTCGAATCTCTCACCAGCTTTGATCATCTCCGTCAGGCACCCCTGCATCAGACAATCGTCATCACCAATAAATTTATACCATCGGCTGTCGGGTGAAGCTGCATCAAAGGCAATTCTGAAATTCTCAAGCCTGGGAACAGTCGACTGGTTACGGATTACTCTGAGTCTGCTCTCTTTAATATAATCGTCCAGTATAGCAGCTGTTCCGTCGGTTGAAGCGTTATCGACTATAATAAACTCATAGTTTTTATATGTTTGCCCCAGGACACTTTCAACGGCAGACCTGACATAAGCTGCTCCATTAAACACCGGAAGCAGGACGCTGACTAAAGAGGCCAAAAGATTTTCATCCTTTCCGCTTGTTACCTTGACAGATAATTTTAATCCTTCGCGCTTTTACCTAGCATCGATTCGCGATATATATAGCAGACTCCTCGTAGTCGCTCCCGCAGATAAGCATACGGGCTTTTCCCTTCGCGGGCTATTTCCGGCCAGTACCGCATGGACCCGTAAAAAGCTGCCGGCAAAGCAAGCCAACCGTAACGGCGGGCATCATAAGCGCCCTTAAATATATTATTGGACGAGGCGTAACGCTTAGTGCTCTTAATCGTGCTAGTCGATCCATGTTCAACCAAATATTCAGGTATGTACTTCACCTTTAAACCAGCTTTTATACAGTCGTGAATAAATACCGCTTCTTCGCCAAAACTGTTCAGTTTGCTACCCAAACCAAATCGCTCATCAAAGCGAAGCTTATTGGCTCTAAGCGCCTGAAGCCGCACCGTGATTTCGATTGTGGAAATATAGTGGTGGTTTTCATCGTTGAGTAGGTATGATTCAGTATAATAATCCTTATATTCCGGTTCGCCTTCGGGAGTTGAAATTTTAAAACAAGCTGCCCCCAACTCCCGGTCAGCAGCATAAGCAGCTAAAACATGATCGATATAGGCAGCACAGTAACGAACATCATCGTCGGCCAGGATTCCGATATCGCCGTCTGCCAAATTGAAAGCGTTGTTACGGTTACGCGACAGCCCCCGGCCTTCTATCTGGCCAATTAAAACATCCTTACGCATCAAAGATTCCGGGATGGTGCGAAACTGTTCATCGGTAACCTGGTGCGATATTATATATTTAAGATCCGGGCGCGGGGGAAGCAGCACATTTTCAACACGGTAAATTCCGGCATCAATAGTGGAAATGAGGACGTTAACGAGCATCCCTGAAGAACCTTTCATACCAGTCAACCGTCTCCTTCAGAGCCTCATCAATACCGTAAAGCGGCTTCCAGCTAAGCATTTTTCGTGCTTTTTCCGCACTCAGATACTGATGCCGTATTTCCCCAGTCGCCTCTCCACAGATCTGTGGTTCGAGGTTTGAGCACATGATTGCCGAGATTTTCTCAACTATTTCAAGTACCGTCAATTGAATTTCGTTGGAAAAATTAAAGGCCTCGCCGGCCAGGTCGGGATTGTCGCCCAGTTTCTCAGCCAGCAGCATATAGGCGGCGGCCCCGTCTTCAATGTAAAAATAGTCGCGAATAAATTTGCCGTCGGAACGGATCAGCGGCTGCTGGCCACGTAAAATTGAGCGAATCGTGCCCGGCATAATCCGGTTCCAGTTTAGATCTCCGCCGCCAAAGAAATTGCCGCAGCGGGTAATCACAACCGGCAGCTTATAGGTCGCAAAATAGCTACGAGC
>VGTO01000111.1 GCA_016874655.1 Bacillota bacterium
ATGACCCAGTGAGACATGATAGGGTAAGTTTCTGGATAACATCGGCTACACAAGTTAGGTTGTAATTCTCCGTAATTCTATGAATAACGGAGATATCTGTTAGCATTATTTAAAAAATAGAGATAGGGAGGTTTAAAGATGTTAAGGAGTAACTATGTTACTAATTCCAGCTTATACTTCCGGGTTTTTACCGAAGAACAATGCCGTGAAATTCACTCAGCCACCTTGGAGGTTCTGGAAAGGGTAGGAGTTGAAATCAAATATCCCAAGGCGGTCGAACTGCTAAAAAACGCGGGCGCTTATGTTGATGGAACCAGGGTTAGAATCCCCCCGGCCTTGGTTGAAAAATGTATCCGCAGTGCCCCCTCGAGAGTAGCGCTCTGCGACCGGGAGGGAACAAGGCGAATTTTTCTGGAAAACAACAATTCTTACTTCGGACCCGGCCCCACAGTCAACTACACTCTTGACCCTTTTACTGGCGAACGAAGATTGGTTGAAATATCCGATACCAGGCGGGCTTCGCTAGTGATGGATGCCTTGCCGAATATTGACTATCAAATGGACTTCGGTACTGCAAGGGACGTAAAAACTGAAGCAGCTGATGTTTTCATGTTCGAAGCCATGCTCAACAACTCAACCAAGCCAATTGTTCATTGGGGTTTTACCGCTAAAAACTACAAAACCATGATAAAAATGGCGATAGAGATTGCAGGCAGCCTGCAAGATCTGCAAAACTATCCATTTCTCTGTTTTTACTCAGAACCTATTTCACCCTTGACACATGATATCGATGCCCTTGAAAAAACAATGTTTCTGGCCGAACATATGCTACCATGCATTAACACTCCCGCGCCCCTGGCCGGGGCAACAGCACCAGCCACTCTGGCTGGAACCATGGTTATTGCCAATGCCGAGTGTCTGAGCAGCTTGGTAGTGCACCAACTGACCAGGGAAGGAGCCCCCTACATTATGGGTGGGGTAACAACAATCCTTGACATGGCCACAACCCAAATCAGCTACGGAGCACCGGAATTCAACCTGATGTCGGCAGGAATGACCAATATGGCCCAGTTCTACCGAATTCCCATGTTCAGTACAGCCGGATGCTCTGACTCCAAGTGTGTCGATCAGCAAATGGGCATTGACATTGCCACCAACTGCCTGATGGCTGCTTTAAGCGGTGCTAATCTGATTCACGATGTTGGTTTTATCGAATCGGGCATCAGCACCTCGCTTTTGCAAATGGTTATCGCCGACGAAGTGATTGGTCAGGTTAAACAAATTATAAAGGGGATCGAAGTCAATAAAGAAACCCTGGCTGTAGACCTAATTGAGAGGGTAGGTCCGGGTGGACACTATCTTACCGAAGAGCATACTTATGAAAACTTTAAAAAACACTGGTGGTTCCCAACAATTTTTAACCGACGCCGTTATGATTTCTGGGTAGCTGAAGGTAAACCGGATCTGGCCGATCTGGCTCGTGAAAAATTGAAAGAAATTCTCGAGAACCACAAACCAAAACCACTGGAACCCAAAACGCGGGAAAAGATCAGCCAAATCGCCCGTAGTGTTTAATCCTTTTCAGACTCGGTTAAATAGCACCTTTAGCCCTTGGTGCCTTTGTTATTGCATTATGCTAATAAAGGGGTCTAGCCTGTGTTAACAATTAAACCTTTGTTTAAAATGCCGGACAACGAAACAAGAGCGCTGCGCACAATAAGCTATACAAGTCTGCTTATTTTTCTCATCTCGGTCGGTGAGGGTGCCGTAGCGCCGGCGATACCGTTGCATGGTTATGCCCTTGGTGCCTCATTCAGACAGCTTGGTTATTTTATGGCTGGTTATTCAATTGCCTACACCCTAATGACCCTTGTTGCGGGCTCACTGTCAGACAAACTGGGCAGAAAGCGCATCCTGTTATTCAGCATTCTTCTTTCAATAACCGCTTCAATCGGTTACTACTATGCTGCAACACCTGAAACGCTAATGCTTTTCCGCACAGTAGAAGGCGCCAGCAGAGGCATCCTCTGGCCGCTGGCCGAATCGCTCATCGCCGACAACGCCCCCTGCGAATTGAGAGGCAAGATTATGGGCCGCTTTGCTGCTGCCTATGGTTTCGGAGTAATCATAGGCACTTTAAGTGGTGGTTTCATTATGGAACATCTTTCTGTAAATGCAGTCTTCCCTCTATACCCCGTTATCGGAATGATCGTCCTCGGAACCTCGCTCTACGGTATATCGGACAGGCCAACCGCAGAACGGATTGATCATTCCCTGAACAGCGTTAAAAGTATGGCCTCAATCAGATCAGAAATTACTAAAATTTGGCCAGTCTGCCTCTCCGGTTTTGCTTACGCTGGCTTTATTTACTCAATTTGGGGCCTTTTATCGATCATTGCCGATCTGATCGGCGCTCAACGCCAACAGATCGGTTTCATATTCACCATATTTTGGGCTATGCGTTTGGTATCATTTATCGTCAGCGGAGAATACTCAGCCAGATTGGGCCGAAAAAAAGTACTCCTGGCTGGTATATCCTTTATGATGTTATCTACAGTTAGCTTCTTTGTTGCCAAAAGTTACACGCATCTGCTGTTTGCAGCTGCAGCAGGAGGTATTGGCACTGGCATCATGTTTACAATGACCATCACCCTTATGGCTGAGCTGATCAGCCCTTCTGCTACCGGTTTTGGAATGGGTTTTTTAGAATTTTGTATGGGTATAGGTATGATAGTGCAAACCATATTGTCCGGAGTTATTGGTGAGGAATTGGGTGTAAACTACTCTTTCATGCTCGTATTTATTGCTGCAGTTGCCGCTTTTACTGCGGCATATATCTGCCTGCCCTCTGACCGTCAATACAAAAACATATAACGAAAGGATGTTATTAAAATGGATCTAAACAGTGAACGTGAAATAATCTTGGATTCTCTGCAGATAGGCAGTGAACTCCTCTACCTGACCAAAAAGGAGGTCTCTGCAGCAGGTTTGTCTATCAGCGACATCCTTGAGTTGACCCGCAATGCCCTGATAGCGCATGGCACTAAGAACTACGAGATGCCGGCCAAAATCGGAGTGCACCCTTTCAGGGAGGTGTTCTTTCACGCCATGCCTGCATATGTGCCATCGAAAAACGCAGTCGGCTTGAAATGGATTGAGTGTTATCCTTCGAACCCTGAAAAATATAAATTACCGCAGACAACCGGCCTGTTGATTATCAACGACGTCTTAACCGGCTGTCCAACAGCCCTAATGGATGCCACCTGGATTACCGCCATGCGGACTCCCGCAGTTACCTCGCTCGCTGCTGGCGTCCTCCATCCCAATGCAACTACTTTTGGCATGTTCGGGTGTGGTGTTCAGGGGGTAGAGCACTGCCGCTTTATTGTCCACACCTTACCAAAACTTAAAAAGATTTTCGTTTACGACGTAAACCCCTTGGCCACCGACAGGCTGATCAAAACTGTACAACCACAAATTGAAGTTGAAATAGTCCACAGCGATAGTCCTGAAGAGGTAGCAAAAAGCTGCGAGGTGCTAAGCTCAGCCACAGTGATTCTGCTTGAACCGCTGGCTGTCGTGAAAGATAAGTGGCTTTCGGCAGGTCAGACACTGCTACCCTGCGATCTCAATACATTCTTTGATCCCGCAACTCTTCGGAAGGCTGACAAGTATTTTGTTGACAGCTCCGAGGAACATGAACTCTTCGCATCTATGGGTTATTTCCCGGAGGGCCTGCCTGCCATATCCGGAGAAACCGGTGAAATCCTGGCCGGAACAATCCCTGGAAGAGAAGACGATGATGAACTGATTATCTGCAGCAACATTGGTATGGCGGTTTGTGATGTGGTAGTGGGAAAAGAGGTTTTGATGCAGGCCCTTAGAAAAGGGTTGGGCCGTAAACTACCCCTGTAGAAAATAGATTCTACGTCACCAAAACAAATAGCGCCTTTAAAGCTATTTGACATATGACATAGAATTTAGATTAATATTACGTTCATTGAGTCGTTATTCTGTTATTATTACAGGGCTCGCTAAACCGCAGGAACAGTATTCTTGTCCGAACTGTTCCCATGAAGCCGCTGTTGCCTCTGTGCCCAAAAATGTGTTAACCATGCTCTGGCTATTGACCACCTGGACAAGCACTCATGCTACGAGATGTGTTTAATCAATGGCAACCGTTTAAGTAATCTTGAAAGCATCGCCGCTGTCTGCGGTAAATGCCTGGTTGATGTACCCTGTTCGCGTATTATTCCCGCTAACCAGGTGGTTTAAGCACCGCAACCTGGACCGTTTCAGTCCTTACAGCAAGACTAAGAGTAAGGTTAAAAAGCTGCGGAAATTGACGGTGAGCAATCGATCGTTTACGATCAGGCTGAAAAGAGGCACTACCTGGAGGGATATGATGACGTCAACACTCAAGAGCACCCCTGCTGCAGACGGTTTCCGGATGCCCGGTGAATTTGAACCCCACGAAGGGTGCTGGATGATCTGGCCCGAGCGCACCGACAACTGGCGCCTGGGGGGCAAGCCGGCTGAAAAAGCCTTTGTTAATGTGGCAGAAGCGATCAGCCGTTTTGAGCCGGTTACCATGTGCGTTTCAGCTA
>VGTO01000112.1 GCA_016874655.1 Bacillota bacterium
ACTAATATTATAATTTAGTTTAGGGGGTTTGACAACTGACCGACAAGGGATGCACTGTTTAGTTGGTTGCACTGTAAAGACCGTCACTAGTTACGGTTACCATTTTTATTCTAACCAGGCTTTCTAAGTGTTTGCGAACCATCTGCTCTTCAAAATAGCGCAACACTTCCTGACCGTTATGGCGCTTATAGACAAATTTCTTATCGGTGATTTCTGCCAGAGTCAGCGGTTTTTCTGATATTGCGTTAAGGATTTTCTGGTCACGTCGATCCAATACTTCTGCATAGGCAGCCAGTTTGCTGTCAATGTTTTTGGCAGTAGGCATGCTATGACCGGTGGCAATTAGTTCTGGCTTTAACGCCCGCAGTTTACCAATAGAGGATCGAAACTGCTCCAGATCTGAAACAGGGTTGCCGTACCAGGGGCCAAAGGCGGTGAGATCAATGTCGGTGGCAAAAACAAACCCATATTCTTCGAACAGGTAACCACAATGACCCTGGGTGTGTCCCGGCAAATGTAAAACCCTTAAAGAATGCCTGCCCGTATCGAGCAGATCGCCATCTTGCAGGTAGCGATCGATGCTGGTCGGCATAAACTTTATCTGGCTAACCATCCTCCAGTAAGCTTCAATATTGAATTGGCTCAATCCACTAAAACGATAAAAATGCTCGGCATTTTCTACGCCGGGGGCATCAGCCTGGTGAACAGCAAACCTGGCCGCAGTAAAAAGATGATTGCGAGCCACGTGGTCACGATGAAAATGACTCAAAACCACTTGACGAGTTTTAGGAACCAGGCTTTCTAACGCCGGCCCTACTCCGGTATCGATCAGCAGGCCCTCCTCGCCATCGACAAAAAGAGAATGGGCAAAAGGATAACGGCCGCGGTTTTCACCTTCGACAAACCAAACTCCGGGTCTGATTTCTCTCATCAATATTTGCCCTCCTGCCTGGATTCTCAGCTGGCGGTTGTCGCCCCAGCCTGCTGTAAAAATTACGAAAAACCCGCTTCACGATCAATTGACCAATCCCTGAAGCGGGTTTTAAGCTAAAATTAAGTTCAGATTGATTACCGCTTGGAGAACTGAGGTGCACGGCGGGCTTTCTTTAAGCCACACTTCTTTCTTTCTTTCATCCGCGGATCGCGGGTTAAATAACCGTTCTTTTTAAGAGCCGGCCTGTATTCTCCGTCAGCATGCAGCAGCGCACGGGCTATACCATGCCTGATCGCTCCAGCCTGGCCGGAGAAACCTCCGCCTTCAACCTTAGCGATTACATCAAAACGGCCGTCGGTTTCAGTGGTTACCAGGGGTTGCCTGACAATAAGCTTAAGCGTTTCGAGGCCAAAGTACTGGTCCATATCCTTGCCGTTGATCACAATCCGGCCACTACCAGGTAGCAAGCGAACCCTCGCTACCGACTCTTTACGGCGCCCTGTGCCTAAGTATTGTACTTCACTCAAGAGGCAGGACCTCCTTCCATCTGAACATCAGACACCTTGCCTCCCCAGGGCTGCGGGTTCTGAGCCTGGTTAGAATGCTGGCTGTCTTTGTACACACGCAATTTCTTAAGCATCGCCCGCCCCAGTTTATTGTGGGGCAGCATGCCGCTAACGGCAAGATACATGGCGTGTTCTGGTTTCTTATCCATCAGGGTGGCATAATCAACTTTTTTCAGGCCGCCCGGGTAACCCGAATGCCTGTAGTAAAATTTTTGTTCGAGCTTACGTCCCGTTAATACTGCCTGACCGGCATTTATAACGACAACATGGTCGCCGGTGTCCAGATGGGGAGTAAATTCCGGTTTGTGTTTTCCCCTTAAAAGACGTGCTACTTCCGTTGCAACCCGGCCTAACGAGCGTCCCGCGGCATCGATAATATACCAGCGGCGGTTTATTTCATGGGTTTTAGCCATGTATGTGGTCCGCATTTGTACCCTCTCCTTTAATCTCTTCCGATAAAGCCACAAACTACATTTTAATATACCTACCTAACCCTGTCAAGCTGCATAAGCGGCTTTTTTCTGGTAGCTCAGCCCTTTTTTATGGTACGCTTGTCCGACTGAAGCTGGTAAATGACCTGCTCGAGACAAAGACCGCGAGCGGGCATCGTTGGTCCCACAGCATTTTTATCCAAACCCCTAAGTGCCAAATCAACCTGCGCTGGTTCCAACTCACCTTTCGCCACCCGGACCAGTGTGCCGGTAATCAGGCGAACCATATGATAGAGGAATCCACTGCCTTCAAAACAGAGCGTCAGCAACTGCTCTGCCGGCTTCAAAATAGGCTCAACTTGATTCAGGGTTCGAATGGTATCAGTAACTGTACTGCCTGCTGCCTGAAAAGCGGCGAAATTATGCTCCCCGATAAAAAGCCCGGCCGCAACCTTAAGCGCCTCCGAATCAAAGGGATCAGGCTGGTGCCAGCTATAGAGACGCCATAAAACCTGCGGATGCAAAGCCCGATCAATTGTATAGCTGTACTTTTTGCCAACAGCATCAAAGCGGGCATGAAACCCTTCAGCTACTTCTTCAGCCCCGGTAATGACAATCGCATTGGGTAAAAGTGAGTTCAGGGCGTGGGGCAGTTTATCAGGTTCAATCTTAAACGGTGCAATAAAATTGGCTGCCTGCCCTCGGGCATGGACTCCGGCATCAGTTCTGCCGGCACCGTTTATCCGCAGAGGCTGTTTATAGACAACAGCAAGTGCTTTCTCAATTTCTTCCTGGATAGTCGGTGCATTAGCCTGGATTTGAAATCCGCTGTAAGCAGTACCATCGTAGCTGATCCAGAGCAGGGTGTTTTGCATCTTTATTAAAACCTCGCCTTAGATATTCATATACAAAACAACTACCAGAAGCAGTATGGTGGTCAGCAGGACCAACCAGTCCTGCATTTTAATCAAATCCTCTTGTAGTCTGGTCCGTTTTGCACCAAGCCGGTAGCCCCGTGCTTCCATCGCCAGAGCTAATTCATCGGCCCGCCTGAAAGCGCTGACAAAGAGCGGGACGATTAGGGTTCCCAAGTTTTTGGCCTTAGATAAGATAGAACCGCTTTCAAAGTCAGCACCCCGCGATACTTGAGCCCTCATCAAACGCTGGCTCTCTTCGAGCAAAGTCGGGATAAACCGCAGAGAGATGGCCATGATCATTACCACTTCCTCTGCCGGCAAACCGATGCGGCCAAGTGGCTTTAAATAATAGCCAAGACCGTAGGTTAAAGACAGCGGAGTGGTAGTCAGCGTAAGCAGCAACGAAAAGAGGACCAGGGTGACCAATCTGATGATCACAAAGAGACCTTCCTCTAAACCATCTGATTCAACCGTAAATGAACCAAGCCGAAAGAGTACTACCCCACCCTTTGTGAAAAAAAGAAAAATAATCAGGGCAAAAAGCGCTATGTAGAGGATCGGACGCAAACCTTTTAGGAGGTAGCGAAAAGGAACACGCGCTACTGCAAACAGCAGTAGTACGGCAAGTAACATCGTCAATAAACCCGGGATGGATTTAAAAGCAAAGAGCATAGACAGGATGATGATTAAAACCAGGACCTTAATGCGCGGGTTCATCCGGTGAATAACCGTATCACCCGGCAGGTAATGACCAAGAGTTATACTGCGACTCAACTTTGATCAACCCTTTTCAGCCTGATAATTTCATTGCACGCTGCCGACAAAGAATAGATATCAGTACAAACCGGCAAGCCCCGGGCTGCCAGTTCATCGATGATCTCTGTTACCTGGGGCAGGGCAAGACCCAAGTCCTGCAACTCAGAACGTCTGGCCAAAATATCTCTTGCTTTACCGGCCATCTCAAGTCTGCCTCCGGTTAGCACCACCAGATTATCAGCCAGCTCTGCAACTTCATCCAGGTGATGGGTTGAAACCAGTATGGTGATCTCCTCGATACGGTTTAGCCTCGACAGCAGGTTAAAGAGCATTAGTTTCCCCGCCGGATCTAGACCGGCTGCCGGTTCGTCTAATATCAGCACTTCAGGTTCAATTGATAGCACTGCGGCAAAAGCAACCAGTCTTTTCTGCCCGGTGCTCAGATGAAAGGGATGACGATCAAGCAAGTTTTCAGGCCTTAGGCCCACCTGCTCGACAGCCTTGAAAACTCTCTCTTCAATTTTATTCTCAGCGAGTCCCAGGTTTCGTGGAGCATAAGCGATCTCTTTAAAAACCGTCTCAGAAAAAAACTGGTCTTCCGGCATCTGAAAAACCAGACCAATCCTTCGCCTTAAGGAAAGCAAGGCAGATTTATCCGACCCAATACTCTTCCCGTCGAAATAAACCTTGCCGGAGGTGGGTTTAAGCAGCCCATTTAAGTGCTGGATTAGCGTTGTTTTCCCCGAACCGCTCGGACCAATGAGCAATGTAAAGCTGCCCCGCCCGAGGCTGAAAGATATATTTTTCAAAGCATCAGAGGCAAAAGGTGTCCCCGGCATATAAGTATGGGTTAGCTTATCTGTTCCGATAAACACAGGCTTTCAACCAGCTCCCGATTTCGCATAATTGCGGCAGGGAGAATTAAGCCCTCCCGCCTGAGCAGATAGGCCAGCTCTGCCG
>VGTO01000113.1 GCA_016874655.1 Bacillota bacterium
AGTTGCTGCGCGATCTCGGGCCCTGCCTGGCGCCACAGAATGCTTTTCTCTTCCTGCAGGGTTTGGAAACCCTGCCGCTGAGGATGAAACGCCACTCAGAAAATGCCCTGGCTGTTGCCAGGTGGCTCGAAGAGCAGTCGGCCATCTCCTGGGTTAACTATCCCGGATTAACGAGCCACCCGGATAACAAGATAGCCGATACATATCTGCCCGATGGGGCCGGTGCCATCGTCGGGTTTGGGGTCAGGGGCGGTTACGGGGCGGCGGTTGATTTGATCAATGCGGTAGAATTGATCTCTCACCTGGCCAATATCGGTGATGCCAAATCGTTAATTATTCACCCGGCGTCGACTACACACCGCCAGCTCTCAGAGCAAGACCGTTTAGAAACAGGAGTAACCGAGGACTTTATCCGCCTCTCCGTTGGTTTAGAAGATCCGGAAGAGATTATCAATGATCTGGCGCAGGCGTTGACAAAGTCGCAAAAAGATAAAACAGACCGGGGAGGTGCCGGCGTTGACTGATCCCCTTAACGTTTGCTTAGAGAAGAAAGCACCTTCTGATCTTCCTGAAGCGCCGCGCTCTGTCGGCTGGACCAGTCCCAAGCGGGTGGTTTTAGCAGATCAGGCAAACCCCCTGTTACTCGATTGTGGGGTTAATCTGGCCCCGGTTACCGTTGAATATGAAACCTACGGCCGGTTGTCACCGGCGAGAGATAATGCTGTTTTTATTCTGCATGCTTTATCCGGTGATGCCCACGCAGCAGGGTGGGACAGGGACTACGTCGTGGATAACCGGCCTTGGCGGAGGGAGCGGCCCGGCTGGTGGGACGAAATGATCGGTCCGGGTAAAGCTTTTGATACCGACGGCTTCTACGTGGTCTGCGCTAATATTCTGGGCAGCTGCTATGGCACAACCGGGCCCTGGTCACCAAACCCGGAGAACGAGGGCAAGCCCTACGGCCTCGATTTTCCGGTTGTCACAGTTGAAGACTGGGTCCGCTTGCAGGTTCGCCTGCAGGATTATCTTGGTATTGAGCAGCTTCTGGCCGTAGTCGGAGGTTCGCTTGGCGGTCAGCAGGCGCTGGCCTGGGCGATCAGCTACCCGAACCGGATCAAGTCGGTGATCATCCTGGCCGCATCGGCCCGTATTGGCGCCCAGGGGCTGGCTTTTAATGCCGTTGGCAGGCAGGCGATCTTAAACGATCCCTGCTTCAATCGGGGGAACTACTACAGCAGCGGGGCTCCGACCGGGGGGCTTGAGCTGGCCCGCATGCTTGGCCACATCACGTACCTCTCTGCCGATTCGATGGAGGGCAAGTTTGGCCGCCGTTACCAGAACGGCAAACAGCCCTGTTACCGTCTTAGCAATGAATTTATGGTTGAAAGCTATCTATCCCACCAGGGCCGCTCATTTGTGAACCGTTTTGATGCCAACAGCTATCTCTATTTATCACGGGCGATGGATTATTACGATGCCGCTGCTCATGGTGAAGGCGATCTCGAAGCGGCCTGCGCGGCTATCAGGGCGGATCTGCTCCTGATTTCCTATTCATCAGATTGGCTGTACCCGCCTGAGGCAACCAGGGCCGTTGCCGAAGCGGTGCTCGCTGCCGGGCACCCGGTTTCATATATCGAAATACCTTCCAGTTACGGGCATGATGCATTTCTTTTGGAAACGGAAAAAACAGCGCCCCTGATCGACTCCTTTTTAAGGCGGGGTGCTTGAGGGTGAAAAAGAGGAAGCGACTCGATCACCAGCTAATCTTTGAGCTGATTGAACCAGGTTCAAGGGTCCTTGATCTCGGCTGCGGGCACGGGGAGCTGCTGGCGCGCCTGGTAGCCGAAAAAAAGATCAGCGGTCAGGCGGTGGAACGTAACCCCGCCCGGGTAGCTGATGCCATTCGCGGCGGTGTTGCGGTTTACCAGAAAGATCTTGATTGTGGACTGCTGGAGTTCAAAAAAAATTCATTTGATTATGCTATCCTGGAGATGACCCTGCAGCAGCTCGAAAGACCGCTGGCTGCCCTGGAAGAAACGCTGCGGGTCAGCAGGTATACAATTGTCTCATTTCCCAACTTCAACTATCGGGGGGTTGTTGGTAAACTGGTGGAAACGGGTAGAATGCCAGTTACCCCGGCCCTGCCCTACAGATGGCACAATACACCCAATATCCATCTCTTTACTCTGTACGATTTCCTGGATTGGGCCGAGCAACGGGGAGTAACGGTGGTTGCCGGTTACGCATCAGCGGCCGGTTCACCATTCAGGCCGCTTAACCTGCCGGACGACAGTTCCGGGGCGGAGGAGCTGCTGTTTGTGATCACTTTAGCGGGCAGTGCCCGGTTGAAGTCAACGGGGTCAAGCGCAGATCCGGTAATCTGATCGCCTGTTTTACGCAGTTTGCTTTTTAGCCTCTTCAGGCGGTGGTGCAGGGCTACTTGGCTCAGCTCACCGCCTGATATCTGGTTACGAGCCTTTCCTGACAGTTCCAACGCCCTTGTGGTTAGCTCAAAGGCCGGCCGGTAGTCGCGGGCGCGGTGTTCGTAAAATTTGGCCAGCTCCACGTATGCAGTGAGGTTGGCGGTCTCATTTGCCACGATTTGTTGCCAGATCGAAACAGCCTCCGACCAGCTTCCTTCTCTTTTGAGACAGCGGGCTAACTCGAGGGATGCTTCGACCGAAAGCGATGCAGAATTTTTTGTAGCCGCCTTCTTCAGATAGGAGAGCCCTTCAGCGGTGCGGCCGGCAGAGAGGCAAAGCCTTCCTAAGGCCAGCGCTTCGGCCGGGTGTTCGATGCAGTTTCCACCGCCAAGCAGTGCTATTCTCTCCAGTAAAGTGACCATCGATAGAATGTCAAGGACATTATGGCGAAACACAATTTTTAGCTGATCCGTCTTTCCCCGTCTCAGGAAGTCAAAGTAGACAGTTGGTATTTCTGCTCCCGAAATGTCATCGTAGCGGCTTAGACCGAGCAGGGATTCCTCAAGCGAGCGTAAGGATCGCGACTGAAGCCTGTTTTTCCAGAGTAACCGGGCGCAATGCAGCAGGTCGAGATGCAGATCAGGTTCGGTTTGTTTGAAGCCAGAAAGTAGCTGGCGGGTTTGGATCAGGGGCAGGTCGAACAGCTTGCCGTTAAAGGTAATCAGCGTTGGGAAAGCAGCTGCTAACGAGGAAAAATGATTTAAAATAGCTCTTTCTTCAGCCGGACGACGCAGAAAATACTGGCGCAGGAGAAAAAAGTCCTGTTCAACCCGGCCTACCCCGATCAAAAAAGCCCAGGTTCCTGTCCCGCCGGCCAAACCGGTAGTTTCAATATCCAAGAAGAGCGCTTTGCAGGGATCAAAGCTCTCCAGGTTGCTGTTGCGGGTCGGCAGAGCCAGGTTTGACCCACAGCAGTGTAAAATCCCTCCCAGCATCCTGTCGCCGTGTCGGTGCTCTAAAGGGAACTTAAGCTCCCGCATATAGCAGCGGCCGAAGGCGGTCTCTGCCTCGCGCCCCTCTCCGGGAAATAGGTGATCGCTTTGATCGTGTTCCAGCTCTTCGGCGAGCTGGCGGCCGCTTTTCAGCTCGCCGCTCACCCGAAAAAGCTCTAAGCGGGATTTAATGTCGCGTTTCACCTTAAGATCACTTCAATCAGCCGCAGGGCCGGTTTCTTTTGCGCTTCATGACCGTTGCCCATCGTGCCTACACAGGAAGGACAACCCTCGTAGCAGCGGCAGGAGATGATTGCTTCCCTGGCAGCCTTGAAGATATTACGGTAATCACTGAAGAGGATCGCGCTGTAACCGACACCACCAGGGAAATTGTCATAGAGGTAAAGTGTCGGCAGCCCGTTTGAGGGTGACTTTACGTAACTTACGGCACGCAGATCGCGGGGGTCGTTCATTAAAAAGAGGGAAGCGACCTGGGGCACCAGGTTAACGAGGCCAAGCAGCCCCGACTGCACCTCGGCCGGGCTCATCCCTTCCAGCATTGCAGCAGAAAACCCAAGCCAGAAAGCGGTAGTGGTCATCTCCGTATCGGGTAGTTTAACGGGGCCGGATCCGACATTTTCATGAGTGTTGAACCTGATTTTCTTAAACATCGAGACCAGAGCGTTTAAGTGCACATCGCCGTAGGCGCAGTAGAGATCGTCGCTGCTTTCTGCAAAGATATCCAGCTCTTTCAGGTTCACGTTCAGATTGGCGTCGGTGAAATAATCTACATCAACCTGCCGGACAAAAGCTTTCTTTTCATCAAAATCCAGCCTTTCCACCTGGTACTGCCTGCCGCCGTGGATGTAGATAGCCTCTTCGTGGACCAGCATCGGGGCGCTGAAGCGGTCTACCTCACCGATCGTCTTCGGTGTTGGCCCGTTGATATCAGTAATTACCACATTTTCCCGGGCTGCGCTGCGCAGGGAAATCTCTTCCGCCGGATAGGTGTCATCCATCCAGTGATAACAGCCGTCGCTAAAATAGAGCGCGTTATCTTCAACCAGGAAATTGAG
>VGTO01000114.1 GCA_016874655.1 Bacillota bacterium
TCCACCCCCTCCGGGCAAAGCTCGGCGATCAGTTTTTCTATCGTATTCATTTTCTCAGCCCTATTACTGCCCGCCTTCAATATCAGCTACGATTTTGTCAATCGCTGTGCGCAGTTCGTTCTGCCGAGCGACAATACCCGCTATCTCGGCATTGAGTTTTGTAATATCAATTACCTCACGAGTGTCTTTTTGCACCACATAGCTAGATAC
Organism: Bacillota bacterium; assembly: GCA_016874655.1. GTDB lineage: Bacteria > Bacillota > Dethiobacteria > DTU022 > DTU022 > UBA993. The sequence goes on from VGTO01000114.1 coordinate 211, forward strand.
CGCAATGTTGTAGTCTTTTTCACCAATGGCTTTATTATCTACCAGCCTGGCAAAATGCTCGCTATCTGCCCGCTCGGTAAACGCTTTCAGGATCCTGGTGCGGTTTTCATCGCTCAGCTTGTTTTTGTTTCCACCGCGCACAAATTCGGCGGAGGCGTCAATAAAAAGGGTTTTGTTATCCTTCTTGCTTTTTTTAAGCACGATAATGCAGGTGGCGATGGTTGTGCCGAAGAAAAGGTCGGGCGGAAGCTGGATTACAGTATCGAGATAGTTGTTATCGACCAGATATTTGCGGATCTTCTGCTCGGCGCCGCCGCGATAGAGCACCCCGGGGAATTCAACAATCGCCGCTGTGCCACTGGTGGAAAGCCAGGAGAGCATGTGCATGGTAAAGGCCAGGTCGGCCTTGCTCTTGGGCGCCAATACTCCCGCCGGTGAAAAGCGCGGGTCGTTGATCAGCAGCGGGTTGCTGTCACCTTCCCACCTGATGGAATAGGGTGGATTGGAAACTATGGCATCAAAGGGCTCATCATCCCAGTGTTTGGGGTCGATCAGCGTGTCACCGTAGGCAACATCAAAGTGATTATAGTTTATATCGTGCAAAAACATATTGATGCGGCAAAGGTTATAGATAGTGAGGTTGATCTCCTGTCCAAAGAACCCTTGTCGGACATTTTCTTTGCCGAGAACCTTGACGAATTTGAGCAGCAAAGAGCCGGAACCGCAGGCTGGATCATAAACCTTGTTCACCTCTTTTTTACCGACGGTGGTAATTTCGGCCAGCAGTTCGCTGACTTCCTGCGGGGTAAAAAATTCACCACCGGACTTGCCGGCATTGGCAGCATACATGGTCATCAAATACTCATAAGCGTCGCCGAAGGCGTCAATGGTGTTATCGTAATAGTTGCCCAGCTTTAAGTCGCCGATCGCTTCCAAAAGCTTTCCCAGCTTCTGGTTTCGTTTTTCCACCGTGGACCCAAGTTTGCCTGAATTTACATCGAGATCATCAAACAGGCCTTTAAGGTCATCTTCGCTGTTGGAACCCTTAGCCGAGCTTTCGATATTGCGGAATACTGCGGCAAGCGTTTCGTTAAGGTTAGCATCATGGCGCGCTTTAGCACGAACATTGACAAAAAGCGCGCTCGGGAGGATATAAAACCCTTTTTCCCTGACTGTATCGGCCCGTCCAAACTCTGCCTGCTCATCGGCAAGCCTGGCGTAGTCAAAATCCTTGTTGCCGCTGCGCCGCTCGTCTTCATTGATGTAGCTGGTCAGGTTTTCGCTGATGAAGCGGTAAAAAAGTATCCCCAGCACATACTGTTTGAAGTCCCAGCCGTCCACGCTGCCGCGCAGGTCGTTGGCGATCTGCCAGATGGCACGGTGCAGTTCAGCACGTTCTTGTTCTTTGTTTGTGTTGTGATTATTTGCCATAGCTGTTCCCCAACTTTGCCATTAGTATTCTTCTCCGCCGCTGACAGCAGACTTCTAAAGCCTTTTATCATTGGCAGATCTCCTAACATGTTAAACAAGTTTACTCATTTGCAAGCAACTGTTTTTATAATCAATCTCGTTATCTTAAGAATAGCAGCAGCAGAAAGATCAGCAGGGCAACCGGTATGACGACCACCCAGTCGTTGACCTTAAAGAGACGGGGCAGGGTTAAATCTCCGAAATTCCCCACTTTAAGAATCTTTGGTCGTAGTTGCGGGTAAAGAGCGGCAAAGAGGCCGGCCCCGATCATAATCCCGGCTAAGCCGCCGGTGAGGGCATCAAGGTAACCATTGCCGATTGCCCCGGCGATAGTGCCCGGGCAGTAGCCGAGCAGGGCAAAACCGATACCAAAGATTAGCCCGCCGAAAACATTTTGACCAATTGAGCCCGATTTTGGCGCCAGCTTAACCAGGCCGAACGCTTTAAATGCGTGAATGCCGATCATGCCGGTCAATACCGCTGAAAGCATGATGATTAATACTGTTTGGTCAACTAAAAGAAGCTGGCCAACGATCACGTCGTATTTGGTCACGCCGCCTTTCTGAAGCAGGAATCCAAAAATGATCCCGAAGATCAAACCCCAGATCAACTGGCTGTTTTTCTTAGTATTTGATTTAGACACTGTAAAAACTCCCTTCTTCAGCCGGCGCATGGCGGCTGCTAAAAAATGATTTGTGCGGTGATGATGCCACCGATAAAAAAGCAGATGGCCGAGATCCAGCTCGATACAGCCAGCTGCATGGTGCCGCTGATTCCGTGGCCGCTGGTGCAGCCGTCGGCCCAGCGGGCTCCGAAGCCAATAAAGATGCCGCCCACCAGCGCTCCAATAAACCTCGGCAAAATTGCGCCGCCAAAGGTGGTGGCCCACAGTGATGGCACCCATTGCAGCTTAAAATCGCCGGAGAGCAGGGCGGAAACCAGCGCTCCGATAATAATGCCGATTACCAGCATAAACTGCCAGTCAATATCGAGCTTAATCTCCTTGTAGTATGGTTTATCGGCAACTTTTTTACCCCGCAGGGCTCTTTCGATCATTCCGCTGCTCTTGGCAAAAGTAGTGGAACAGGCCAGCGGCTTTTGGGATATTAGAAAAGTAAGCCAGCTTAAGATGCCGATGCCAATCCCGACCAGGTACGGTGACCAGCGTGCTTCAGCTAAAAAATCCATGGTAAATCCCCCTTTATCTTATGATTTGCTAAAGTGTTTTTCCACTTCACTGTAATTGGTAAAAAACCTTGAACCGTGTGGGTTCAGGCAAGCATGACATTCGCGCGCATAACCAGCTGCGCTGTAACCGGTCATTCCGCCGGCCACGTTGATCACATCTTCAAAACCGTGTTGTTTGAGGATACTGACACCAAGGCTGGAACGATTTCCGGAGCTGCAGATCAATACTGTTGTTTTGGCCGGGTCAAGCTCGTTGTAGCGGGTACGTAAATCGGCCACCGGGATATTGACCGCCCCTTCGATATGGCTCTCCTCAAACTCCAGTGGTGCGCGCACATCGAGCAAAACCAGATTATCTCCTTTTTGCAGCAGATCATGCAGTTCTTCAGCCGAGATCAGACCGGTATGGCTGGTTGACAGACCTTCTACAGCCCAGGCAGTCATGCCGCCATCAAGATAGCCGATAATCCGATCCATGCCAACCCGGCGGGCCCAGAGATTTGCTTCAAGGGCTTTTTTATAGTCGTCAGCAACAAGCAATACATCTCTTTCAGTAGGGATGACCCAGCCGGTAAAGGTGGGGAAGTTGCCGTTTAAGTCCAGATGCCAGGCGCTTTTTAGGTGTTGGCCGGAGAAAGCGTGATAACTGCGGGTATCTAAGATTACACAGTCGGCACTGGCCAGTTTTTCCTGAAAATCCGAGGGGCTTAGTTCCTGCATGGTTGGCAGCTCGGCAACCCTGGCTGGGCCTTTGCGGTTGATGTCACTGCAGCGGCTGAAGTGATCCGGCGCCGGCGGCATATTTTCAGTCAGTGATTTGATGAACGCGGCTTTATCCCTGATCTGCAGGGCGCTGTTAAAATTACGCTCATAACCGATGGTGCTTTGCCATTTGGCGCCCATCGCCCGCCCACAGAGCGATCCGGCCCCGTGGGCCGGGTAAACCTCAGCGTAGTCGGGTAGTTTTAGCAGCTTGTCATGCAGGCTGTGAAAAAGTTTGCCGGCCAGCTCAGTGGCCATGTCGGGGAAAAGATCCGGGCGCCCTACATCGCCCACAAAAAGGGTATCGCCCACAAATACTCCGATGGGGCTTGTCGAGCGCGATTTGTCGATAACCACATAACTTAAGTGTTCCGGAGTATGGCCAGGGGTTTCAAGCACCTGGAGAACCATATCTTCCAGCTGAACAGTATCGCCTTCTGAGAGGGCAACGTGATCGAAAGTGCATTTAGCAGATTTGGCCACGTAAATCTTAGCCCCGGTTTTTTGAGATAAATCCATATGCCCGGATACAAAGTCGGCATGCAGGTGGGTCTGTAAAATGTGGGTAATATCAACCCCCAGAGACCGGGCTTCATCGATGTAAAAGTCGATATCGCGCTGGGGATCGATTACAGCGCAGGAGTTTTTACCGGCAAGAATGTAGGAACTGTGGGCTATTTTGTTTAAGAAAAAATGTTTTAAAAGCATTTAGAATCCTCCTTTTGATATTTATGCTAAATGTAAAAGAAATAGAATATCGTGACCGCCACTGCGATAAAGATTAAAGTCATACCACCGCCGGCTTTCAGGTAATCGCTGTTACGGTAGCCTCCTGCCGTCATCATCAGGGCATTG
>VGTO01000115.1 GCA_016874655.1 Bacillota bacterium
ACCATCGGCCGGGTAACCCAGATCATCGGGCTAATGCTGATCGTAGTCAGTTATTTCTTTAAGGTGCGGCCCAATATCGGCACTATCCTAAACATGATCTTTCTGGGCCTCTTTATCGACCTGGTCATCGGCTGGGGTTATGTGCCGGTGCCGCTGCCGCTGCCTGACAAGATTATCTATTTCCTGATCGGCCTGGTCTTATTCGGCTTTGGTGTCGCTTTCTACATTAGCCCCAATTTAGGGGCCGGACCCCGCGACAGCCTGATGCTGGCCCTGACCCGGGCTACAAAGCTGCGGGTCGGCCTGATCAGGACGATCATGGAAGTGGTGGTGGCCACGGCAGGCTATTTTCTGGGAGGGCCGCTGGGTATCGGCACCGTTATCTTTGCCCTAACTTTAGGCATCTTTATGGAGGCTGGTTTCGCCTTTGTCCGCCGCATCCAAAAAACTGCTGTCTATAATCGCATCTGGAATAACACCTGCTAGGCGTGATTATTTTTTTCTATAACCTGCATCATTGAAAAGCCCTTGAATACATTTTTATAGTTTACAAACTAAAATTATATACATTTATTGACTTTATCGCTTACAGACTAAATTTGCCTCCGCTTTCAGAATCACCTTCTGAATTAAACCTTTGCAAAATTGATGATAATAATTTGAAGGAGTTTTGGCGCCCTATATCTAATTAATCCTTGGAATCTATTGTCGGAATTGTTAGGACAAGAAGAGGGGTGAATTGATGAGCACACTCAGTTACGGCTTGACCGGGAAAGTGGTGGTGGTAACTGGTGGCAGCAGAGGGATTGGCCTGGAGTTGGCCCGCCGCCTGCTTGGTGAGGAGGCGAAAGTAGTAATCTGTGCCCGCAAGCAGGAGGGCCTGGATCAAGCTGCTACCGAGCTTGATGGTGGTAACAACCTTTTAACCGTGGCCGCTCATATTGCCCGCGAAGAAGATGTTGAGTTGTTATTTGGGCAGACAAAGGCCCGGTTTGGTCGTTTAGATATCCTAATCAACAACGTGGGGATGAACCTAATGACCCCCTCGCTGGTTGATGCAGAAGCGGCAACCTGGCAGAAGATCATCGATTCGAACCTGACCGGAACCTATTACTGCTCCAGGTTGGCTGCCCGGCTGATGAAAGAGCAGGGCGCCGGTAAAATCGTCAGTATTACATCTACAGCTGCCTGCCGCCCAGCCCCGGGCATGGGCATTTACGGTATTGCCAAGGCCGGCATTGAAATGCTAACCCGGGTGTTGGCCGCGGAACTGGCTACCGATAATATTCAGGTTAATGCAGTTGCTCCCTGTATGGTTAAAACCGGCTTCAGTGCCCCCTTCTGGTCAAATCAGGATGTGCATGACGAAATTGTTAAGACTATTCCGGCTGGCAGACTGGCAGAAATCAGCGATGTGGTGGAACCGGTGCTGTTCTTCTGCTCCGGCGGCGCCGACTTTATCACCGGCCAGGTTCTGGCCGTTGACGGCGGCTCTACGGTAATTTAGCCCATGAACACAGGGAACATGAGAAGAACAGGAAGACAAGGTTCGCACAGTCTGACATCCTCTTGTGTTTGTCTGGAGTTTATAAATCTGTGATATTTAAATAAACAGAGAGGGGAGTTGATTTTGATGAGGCATGAGGAGATGCAGTGGGTATCAAACGACGGGTTAAAACTTTTTGCACAAAAGTGGGAACCGCAGGACGAGGCCAAGGCGGTCATCAGCCTGGTTCACGGTCATGGGGAGCATAGTGGACGCTACAGCCACTGGGCGGAAAAGCTGAACAGCGTCGGTTATGCTGTTTTAGCTTCTGATTTACGGGGCCATGGTCGTTCAGAGGGTCAGCGAGGCGACTGCCCTTCGTTTGATCATTATGCCGATGATGTTACCATTCTACTGGAGAAAACAGAGGAAATTTTTTCCGGAAAACCGATTTTTCTATATGGGCATAGTTTAGGCGGCCTGATCGTCTTATTCACCTTGATTCAGCGTCATCCACAAATAAAGGGGGCAGTGGTAACCAGCCCGGTGCTGCAAACCGCCATCGTAGAACAGAAAGCAAAAATGGCGGCTGCCAAAATCCTGGGTTCAATCATGCCCAAAGCCACCCTGCCCAGCGGCCTGGAGCAGGAAGCTTTGTCAAGAGACCCTTTGGTAATTGAAGCATACCGCAATGACCCCCTTGTGCACAATAAGGGTTCTTTACGAATGGCCAAGCAGATGTTGGCAACCATGGAATATGTGCTCGATCGGGGGGCAGAGATTGACATACCGATGCTTTTAATGCACGGCACCGGAGACAAAATCACTTATGCCGCCGGCTGCGAACAGCTTAATAAAGTGATGGGGGGCGACTGCACTCTGAAACTTTATGATGATTACTATCATGAACTGCATAATGAGCCGGAAAAAGACAAGGTTTTCGAGTTCTTAAGAGAGTGGCTCGATCGGAAGCTTTAAATGAAGTTTGGGGTGAGAATAAGATAAAGTAAGTCTCTTTTCACCCCCACCCCGACCCTCCCCCCTCAAGGGGGAGGGAAGTGAGACTGGAAAGCGCTAATCATTTAAGTTACGCTTTTCTCCGGTGACCAAAAAAATCACCTCTTCGGCTATGTTGGTGGCGTGATCAGAGATCCGCTCCAGCCAGCGGCCGACAAATAGCAGGTGGGTAGCCTGGGTAATCGTTTTCGGGTTTTCCATCATGATCGTCAGCAGTTCGCGGAAGATCTGCCCGAAAAGCTTGTCTACCTCGTCGTCATCTTTACCGACCGCGGCTGCCAGCTCAACATCTTCACGCACATAAGCATCCAGGGCCTGTTTGACCATCTTCTGGCTTATAGCTGTCATCCGTGGGATATCGATAAGCGGTTTAATCAGCGGTTGATCAGCAATGCGCAGGGTTATTTTGGCAATACTTGTAGCATAGTCAGCCATCCGCTCTAAGTCGTTTATTATTTTGAAAAGGGTTGCCACACGTCGTAAATCCTTGGCCATTGGCTGCTGGGTGGCGATCACCTCGAGGCATTTTTCTTCGATCTCGTGTTCAAGATCATCGATCAGATCATCGCCATCAATAACAACCTGCGCCAGCTCTTGATTTTGTGTTTTAAGCGCTTCTATTGAGCGGGCTATAGATTCTTCTACCAGACTGCCCATCTGCTGCAGCTTGTCATATAGTTTATTCATCTTTTCTTCATAGACCACTTTACGCTCTGTAAACTCCTTGCCTTCTGTCACGATCCTAATCTCCTTTATAGATAACTTTATCCGAAACGACCGGTAATGTAATCCTCTGTGCGCTGATCGGCCGGCTTAGTAAATAGCTGTGAGGTTTTGCCCCATTCTACCATTTCACCCTGCAGGAAGAATCCGGTAAAATCGGAAATACGAGCTGCCTGCTGCATATTGTGAGTTACGATAATGATCGTATAATTCTGGCAGAGGTCGCGGATCAAATCTTCAATGCGCTGGGTGGCAATGGGATCGATAGCGGAAGTAGGTTCGTCCATTAACAGCACTTTTGGCTGAACAGCCAGGGCCCGGGCAATGCAGAGCCGCTGTTGCTGCCCCCCCGAGAGAGCCAGGGCCGGCTCACGAAGACGGTCTTTTACTTCTTCCCAGAGTGCCCCGCCTTTTAAGCTTTCTTCGACAATCTGATCCAACTGCTCTCGGTTTTTCAGACCGTGAATGCGCGGACCATAGGCAATATTATCATAAATACTTTTGGGAAAAGGATTGGGCTGTTGAAAAACCATGCCCACTTTTTTCCTCAGTTCAACAACATCGGTATCGGGATCATATATATTTTCACCATGGACTGTCACTTTCCCTTCCAGCCTGGTACCGGGCACCAGATCGTTCATCCGGTTCAGCACTCTTAAGAAAGTAGATTTACCACAGCCAGAGGGCCCGATCAAAGCAGCAACCCCTTTTTCCTTAACCGCCAGACTAACGTCGAATAAAGCCTGTACGTTGTTATAATAGAAATTCAGATGATCGACGGTTACGTCATAAAACTGATCACCAACGGGAGAGTGATCATTATGCTCAGCTTTAGCCGGCTCTTTGTCGGTTATTGCGTCAAGACTATTTGGAGCATTATTAATCAGCATCATTTTTTCGGTTCCTTTAAACAGAACCATTTTTCACTCCTTTCATTTTGGTCACCAGGTTTCAGAATACCGGGTAACCAGAAAAAGCT
>VGTO01000116.1 GCA_016874655.1 Bacillota bacterium
ACAATAGCGGTTATAAATAACCTTTTGTTCACTACTGCAGCACATCCTTTCTGAAGATAAACCCTACTCTTTTTATAAACCTTAGGCATCACTTCCCTATAAGACAAATAGTGGTCGGAGCGAAAGGATTTGAACCTTCGACCTCTTGACCCCCAGTCAAGCGCGCTACCAAGCTGCGCCACGCCCCGATATTTACTTATCGATATATCTGATACCCAGTTACTATATCATTCTAATGCAAGAGGCAATAAAAGTCAATGTAACAGCCCCTGAGCAGACGCGTCTAAATTAGATTTTAAAGTAGCTGAAGAGCTGGCCGAAATTAAGGCCGGCGATATTTTTAGTGCTGTTTTGACGATAGAGTTGTCGGTTTCCCTCTTCCAAATGTGACGATTTGATGCCATGTGAGATGGAGAGAAAAGTTTCGATATAGGCTGCAAGATGATCACAGGCCCGGATTACCTCGCCATCCAAAGGTGAGTAACTGTTCTGGTTGTAACGCTTCCCAATTTCAGGAGCTTTGACTATTTTTACTACACCATGATCAATTATTTTGCTGGAAAATTCATTTTCCGTGAAATAGCGCAGCTCTCCGTGCCAGGTGGCGGGTAGCAGGGGAAAGATTCTCTCTTCTAACTGGCGGTATTCGATATCCTTTATCAACTCTTCTATCCCGGCAACGGAGCGCTTTACCGGTGAGACGATATCTCTGGTCAGCACTTCAGGTAGGTCATGAAATAGACCGGCAAAATAATTATTATAAATCCGTTTTGGACAGGATTCCAACTCCACCGAACAGAGGTAACTCATCATCGCCACGATCAACATGTGGCCCATTACGGAAGTCTTCGGCACTCGCGGCGACTGCGCCCAGCGTTGCTGAAAGCGCAACTGTCCGACGAGGTCCAGAAAGTTAGCAGTTTTTTTGCCAAGGGTCAGTTTTTGGACCCCCGCCAAATCATAATGTTCCTCAATCTGGTTTTCAATTGCTGCCCTGGTATCATCTAAACCGTAAAGCCCTTCATTTAAGCGGTAAATGATTGCAAATTCCCAGTTGGTAGCCAGATAGTGAGCGGCCTTCAGAATTCTTTTTTCAAGGCTATTTGCAGTCTGATCAAAAAAATACTCTTGCATCGCTGCGACCAGATCTTTTTTCAAACCGGTAATCCTGTCTTTTAGTTGATCAATAACCCACCGGTTTAATTGATCGCCCTTTTCTGCCATCAGCTTATAGTAAATCGGCGGTTTAATATCAGTCAGCACAATGCGGTGCAAAAACTCGAATAGCCCACCTTCAATCAGGTGGGGCCAGTCGATGCTGATACCATGATCGGCCTCTTCTATCTTGGCTAAGACAAAAGCGTAAACCATTTTATGCGATTGTTTGTCGAGTTCAGTAAAGTGTTCAGGTCGGATATGATCATTCCAGCGCTGAATACTTGCAGCTTCGAAAAGCAGTTCAAGCAGTTCTTTCCTGATCATCTTATTTCACCTCCTTATTCAAACAGCTGTGGGTATGAAACCTGTACCTAATGCCGGGAACCAAAATCAAGTTTCGGCTCTGTTCCATTCAGCAGTCGCTTAATATTAGCTTGGTGTCGAAATACGACGAGTGCTGCAACGGCTAAACCGAAAATGATATAAGGCAGATCAAAACCGAATAGCCAAAAAAAGATTGGTACCAGTAGTGATCCAACAACTGAGGCTAACGACACGTAACGGGTTATAGCTAAGATAAGAACGGCAGCAGCAAACAGAGCCAGAGTTACCCAACCGGAAAGTGACAGTAGCACCCCGATTGCCGTAGCAGCTGCTTTTCCTCCCTTAAAACTGAGGAATAGCGGAAAACTGTGTCCTATCATCACCAGCATCCCGGCTGCGAGAGGCAGTAAAGAACCATTATCCGCTACTTTCGCCAATAGTACTGCCAAAAACCCTTTAAGCAGGTCGAAAATAAACACCGGCAGGGCCAATTTCCAACCCATAACCCTTAAAACATTGGTTGCTCCGATATTACCACTACCATGCTCTCGAATATCAGTTTTACCAACCGTTTTGGCGAAAATATAACCAAAAGGGATGGAGCCAAGCAGATAGGCCACAATTAGAATGACAACGGCCAAAATTTAATCACCTCTGCGCTGTCGTTTTTTCAGCTTAATGATCACTGGGGTTCCCTTGAAGTCAAAAGATTCTCGCAGCCTGTTTTCAAGATAGCGTAGATATGAAAAGTGAACCAAATCAGGCTCATTGGCAAAAACCACAAATGTCGGCGGCTTAACCTCGGGTTGAGTCATGTAAAACAGCTTGACCCTTTTGCCCTTTACATTCGGCGGCGGGTTCACCGCCATAGCATCCTCCAGTAGCTCATTTAAAAGCGAGGTGCTGATGCGCTTGTGCTGTTCCTGCCAGGTTTGCAGAATCAAGGGAAAAAGCTGATTGAGTTTCCAGCCGGTAAGGGCCGAAAGAAAAACCTGGTGAGCATAGGGAACAAAACTGAACTGACGCTTGATGAGATCAATATATTCAGCACGGGCATGCTCAGTGCCACGTGCCAAATCCCACTTATTAACAACTAAGATCAAACCCCGCCCGGCCTCATCCACATAGCCGGCCAAGCGCTGATCCTGTTCGGTGGCTCCTTCCACCCCATCAAGCATCAAAAGAGCCAGATCAGCTCTCTGGACAGCTTTTAGCGACCGCAGGATACTGTAATACTCGACCGCTTCTTTAACTTTACTTTTTCGCCTGATTCCAGCTGTATCAATAAACAGGTAGGGCTGCTCCGCGTATTCAAAATAAGTATCAATGGCATCCCTGGTTGTTCCCGGAATCTCGCTGACAATTACCCGATCTTCACCCAGTATCTTGTTGATCAGAGATGATTTGCCAACGTTAGGCCTCCCAATAACAGCTACTTTGACCGTTTCCGGCTTGTAGCCCTCATCTACTTTTTTCGTGACCGGAGATAATACGCTTAAGATTAAGTCCAGTAGCTCTCCGCTGCCCTTACCGTGAGCAGCTGAAATCGTTAAAGGCTCGCCGAAACCAAGGCTGTAGAATCCAAATTTACCGGATTCCTGCTCAAAAATATCAATTTTGTTGATCACCGGTATTACCGGTTTGCCGCTGCGTCGGAGCATCAGGCCGATCTCCTCGTCAAGCGCCGTTAAGCCTTCCCGGCCGTCGAGCAGAAAGATAATCAGGTTGGCTTCATCCACGGCAAGCTCAACCTGATGCCTGACCAGGACAGAAATCCGGTCTTCATTACCGAAGGTCACACCCCCGGTATCAATAATTACCAGCTCCCGTCCACTCCATTCAGCAACTCCGTAGAGCCGGTCCCTGGTAACACCGGGCATTTTTTCTTCAATCGCGGTCCGGGCTATAGTCAGACGGTTAAAAAGAGTTGACTTACCTACATTTGGTCTGCCAACTATGGCTACAACATTATTCACAGCTGTTCTCCTCCTGGTCCCGACCCTGGATTACAGGCCAGATAACCGCTTAAGATTTCTATCAGCTCAAGCGGACCCTTTACTACTTTCAATGGAGCCTTTATCGTGGCCTCGACTTCTTTAATGCTTAAATTATCCAAAAAGAGATCGCCGCCTTCACGTAAGAGGTTATTCGCGATAAAAACCAGATCTCCCTTTTCTTCTTTTTCCAGGCTTTTCAGTAAATCGCTGCCACTGAGTAGCCCGGCGACAGTTACTTCTTTTCCGAAAAAGTGATTCTCAGCAACTACCAGATTAACTGAAAGACCTTCAATTTGTTTTAGTCTGGTTACCAGCTGTTCTAATATAGATCTGGCAGCTTTACCGGTGACAATAGTTATGCTCAGCTCCCGGCCGGAGAGATCAAACGGTGGGAGTCTTTTTTCCAGCTGTTCCAGCTCTTCCAAAAACTGCCTTGCCAGACCCACCCCGTTTTCGAGCTGTGGGTATCCCTCATAATCAGTTACTGGTGGATAAGACAGGGCAGCAAGGTTATAAAATTCGTCGGCCAAAAATACAAAGCGGCTAGCGCGATCGCCAATAAATTTTTGCTGTAAAACTTTAACTTGCTCAATCAGGCGAAGTGCTTCCTC
>VGTO01000117.1 GCA_016874655.1 Bacillota bacterium
ATCTCGAACTGGGTTCCGGCGCAATGGGGCCGCACCCCCTCGACGTTAACTGGGGCATTACCGTGCCCTGGGTCGGCATCGGCTTTGGCTTAGAGCGCCTGATCATGTCCCGCGAAGGGCACGGCAACATCCAGCGCACCGCCCGCAGCCTGACCTACCTCAACGGCACCCGCCTGAACATCTAGTGCGTTCTAGGGACGGTTCTCTTGACGCATTATTTTTAAGGTTCAATCTCATCCAGGTAATGCGTCAAGAGAACCGTCCCTAGAACGCACTTTTTGAAGCTAAGCAGGATACCTACTCACGAAGTAAACATGTTATAATTAGCTGCGAACCGGAGCTTTAATAATAGCGAGACTTGAAAGCCTAATAGCTGTGGATTATTTTGCATGAACGAAGGTTTATATATGCCTGAGCCTAACCTCGAATACATTTTAACCGAAGCCGTAGCCTGCGAAACACTGGCCGACCGCGAGATCACCCACCTGCTTAACCTCGAGCAGCCGGAAGAAGTCGAGCTACTCTTCAACGCAGCCAGGATGGTGAGAGAGCGTTACTTCGGCTCCGCCATCTTTATCTACGGCTTTATCTACTTCTCCACCTACTGTCGCAACGACTGCGCCTTTTGCCTCTACCGTCGCTCAAACCCGGCCGGCAAAAGATACCGCAAAACCCCGGCCGAAATCCTCGAGACAGCAGATCAGCTGGCCAGCTCCGGAGTGCACCTGCTCGACTTAACGATGGGCGAAGACCCCTACTACTTCAACGAAGGCCATTTTGACCAACTGCTTTTGTTAGTCGACCAGGTTAAAAAAACCTCCGGTCTGCCGGTGATGATTTCGCCGGGGGTGGTTTCACGCGACCAGCTCCAGAGCTTTCGTGAAATAGGGGTAGACTGGTATGCCCTCTACCAGGAGACTCACAACATTGATCTCTACAACAAGCTGCGCCTCGATCAGGACTACGATGAGCGACTTGAACTGAAGCGTTATGCCCACCAGCTGGGGATGCTGGCCGAGGAGGGCCTGCTTTCCGGTATTGGCGAGAGTGCCGAGGACCTCTGCCACTCCTTTGCCGTGATGCGCGAACTTGAAGTCGACCAGGTGCGGGTGATGAGCTTTATCCCGCAAGTTGGCACCCCGCTTGAAAAATATAGCACCGGATCGCACCTGCGCGAACTGAAAATCATCGCCCTGATGCGTCTGCTCTTCCCCGACCGCCTGATCCCGGCCTCACTCGATGTAGACGGGCTGGCTGGCCTCCGGCAGCGCCTGAATGCCGGCGCTAATGTTGTTACCTCGATCATTCCGCCCCACAAAGGCTTTCAGGGGGTATCACAAAGCACGCTCGATGTCGATGAAGGCGGGCGTTCCATCGACGCCATTTTACCGGTCCTCGACGCCTGCGGCCTGCAGCCGGCCCCTGTTGAAAGCTACAAACAGTGGGTCGAGCAGAGAAGGAAAAGATATAGTTAAGGTGGAGTTTAACCATGCGTGTAGCAATTATCGGAGGCAGGTTGCAGGGGTTGGAAGCTGTTTACCTGGCGAAAAAAGCCGAGTGGCAGACTCTGCTGATCGATAAAGAACCAGAAGTGCCTGCAGCCGGTCTCTGTGACCGCTTTCTCTGCCTTGATCTCCTCAACGCCGCCGACCAAAAACAGCTGCAAACCGCTCTCGATCGCGATATCGATCTAATCATCCCGGCCCTGGAAAACCGCAAAGTCTTAGAAAACCTCACCACTATTTCCGCCCTCACCGGCGTGCCGCTCGCTTTTGACCCGGCCGCCTACGACCTCTCATCCTCAAAACGTAAATCGGACCACTTTTTTGCCGAACTTAACCTGCCACAGCCACTGCCCTGGCCGCAAGGCACCTTTCCCTATCTTGCCAAACCCTCCGCGGCAAGCGGCTCTGAGGGGGTTAAACTGCTCGAAAGCGAAGCAGAATTGAAGCGCTTTCAAACCGAGACAACCGCTAGCCCCGACCAGTGGGTGATCCAGGAGTTTATCGAAGGGCCATCTTACTCCATAGAAGTAATCGGTGACGGCAAACGCTTCATCCCGCTGCAGGTGACCGATCTGTACATGGATGAGCAGTACGATTGTCGACGGGTCGTCGCTCCCTCTATCTTAACTACGGATCAGCAGCAGGATTTTGCCGCCTTGGCGGCTACCCTGGCCTCCAGCATCGGCTTGCTGGGCGTGATGGATGTAGAGGTAATTCTGCACAACCAGAGACTGAAGCTGCTGGAGATTGATGCCCGCCTGCCCAGCCAGACCCCTACCGCGGTCTATCACAGCTCAGGCGTCAACCTGCTGGAGCTGATCGCTGCTGTCTTTACCGGTGGTCTACTGCAGGCACCGTCACCCGCCCCACCGGCCCACAATCAGGCTGCCCTTTTTGAACATCTGGTAGTTACGCCCGATGGCCTGCAAACAGCCGGCGAGCACGTTATTGCCTCGGCCGGACCTTTAACCCATCTATGCGGCTTCTTTGGGGCAGATGAAGCGCTAACTAATTATCAGCCCGGCCTAAAAAGCTGGGTGGCAACGCTGATCATCACCGCCCACAACCGGGAAGCGGTCTTTGCCAAAAGAGAGGAAATAGTGGCCAGGATTGCCCGGGAACTGAACTTAAAGCGAGGATGTAAAGAGTGACCAGGTTAATTGCAGAGCAGGTCCTAATGATCCCTGAGAAGATCAAAGAGTTTGACCGCGAGCTGATCGAGAAAACCGGCTGCAGCCTAAAAGAGCTGGCTAGTGAGGCTTCCGGCATTGGGTCTGCCCCCCCTAAGCCCGCTGCCCACCCGGTGGCGGTGATCCCGGTCACGGCCGGCCAGGGAACGATTAAAGGCTTTAGCGAAGCGCTTCATGCTATTGCCGCCTATCTCGGCTTCCCGGCCTTTATAACCGCCGCCCCCGATGTTTCCGGCCTGGTTGAGGCCTACCAAAGCGACGCAACCATCGCCCTGATGGCAGACGATCACCTCTATGCTGCCATTAACCTTAAAACCCGCCGCGCTACCGGTAACGATGAAGCCACGGCCAAGGGTTTTACTACAGCCCTGCAGAAAATGGCCGGCGGCCTCAAAGGCAAAGCAGTTCTAGTGATCGGTTTAGGCCCCCTCGGCACCGCCGCCGCGCAAGCCCTCTTGCAGGAGGGCGCCGACCTGATTCTTTACGACCTGCTCAGAGAAAAGGAAGCAGCCCTTTTAAAAAGTTGCGCCACGGCAGAACAACAGCGGATCACAACCGGCCTTACCCTGGAGCAGGCCCTTGCCCGCACCCATTTAATCTTTGATGCCTCCCCGGGCGAGGCCTTTATCCCGGCCGCCATGCTGCCTACTGGCGCCATCATCTCTGCCCCCGGTCTGCCCCTGGGGCTCGACCCCACAGCGGCGCAAAAATTCACCGACCACCTGATTCACGAACCCTTACAAATTGGCACCGCAGTAATGCTCTTTCAAGCCCTAATTTAGAATAGAAGTCACGGGGACAGTACGAGCGTTCCGGAGCAAAACTTCTGAAGTGTAAATTCCGCTACTCTGACTGGTAGTGTCAGGGGGACGAGTGTTAGTATTGACGGAAGTGTCTGCGGGGACGGGGTGCTCTGACACGAGTTTTTAGTGTCAAGTACCCCGTCCCCCTGACACTAAATTAGCCGGGGAGGTAAACTCCAATGGAACCCAAAAAAAGGTACTACCGCAAACGGGTCGATTTTTTCAGGCTCCTGACCAAGGTGAAGCTCTGGCCGTCCCGCAAAAGGATTCTTCACGGCATTAAAACGATGGAGATCAAAGGAAACCAGGCGCTGATCATCACTCACTGCAATGAAAGCTTCATGGTCTACAACTCCAAAAACAGCCGCGCCGCCCGTTTCCTTCGCAACAAGTGGAATTTTATCCCCTGCCCCACCTGTCGGGTCCCTGACTGGAAACTGGAAAAATACGGCTCAACCCGCTTCAGCCAGTCCTACGGCTCCGACTTAGCCGATCAACCGGAAAGCTGATAACCTGAAAAACACTTCACCGCTATCTAAAATACTCTTGGTGTGCCCCCTACCCTGAC
>VGTO01000118.1 GCA_016874655.1 Bacillota bacterium
GGATCATGGGTCAAATCAGCGGCTGCCTGAAAGAAAAAGGGGTCTACGCCTACCCGCGCTGGAACTACCTCTTCCTCGCCCCGCCGATTGCCATTAACGATGAGGAACTAAAATTCGGACTCGACGCTGTCGATGATTGTCTTGAACTGGCGGATCAGGTTTTGTAGTTAAATAATGAATTATTAGTGATTAAAATCGAGATAGAAGAGGGTGAGGCAATTTGCCACACCCTCTTCTCAGCTTATCAGCTGGCTGATCTAAATAAGGCTTAGAATTGATCTATGTATGTTTTTAAGTCAGACTGAACAGCACTGTCAAGCAAGCTTTCCGGGGCTGCTGCCAGGCGATCCTTAAACATCTTGTTTGCTCTAACCAGGATGTCTTGACTTCCGGAGGTTTTCCACTCGGCATAGTTTGACCAGTCTGAAGCTGTAGGACTAAAGAGATAGCCACGGCAGTTTTCAAAGACGCTTTGGTGGGTCAGGAAAGTTCCACCGGGGCCGACCTCTTTGATTACATCAACAGAAAGAGCTGCATCTGAGATTTCAACTTGACGTGTAGCAAGGTATACAGCTCTTCTAACCAGCTCTTCGTCAATGATCATCTTCTCATATGAAATAGTCATGATACCATCGAGAACACCACTTACGTGGGCAATAATGTCAGCGCCGGCAAAAACAGCCATCATTATGTTTTGAATGGTTTCATAACCGGATTGAGCATCAACTACTTTTGAATCACAGGATCCACATAATACACGTGTCGGTAGATTGTAAAACTCACGAGCCAATTGGATGTGTGTTACCAGGTGCAACATTCCATCCGGAATCCCTGTAGAATATGATCCCGTTCGCATATCTGCAAATGATGATGATGGAGCCATGAGCACAGGATTACCGGGATTGATTAGCTGGACCAGGGTTAATATGGCTAATATTTCGGCATTTACAAGGACCGTAATTCCGATGTGGCTTAGAGGGGCACTAGCGCCTCCAATGGCCAGCGGAGCTGCAATAATTATTTGATTGCGATTGACATATTCCATTAGTGTGTCAATTTGATCTTCACCAAAGCCGAGAGGAGAAATAGTATTGATAGAAAGACCCATAACATGATGTTTTTCAAACAATTCATCCTCCCCAAAAGCAATTTTGGCCATATCCAACATCTGGCCTGCCTGCTTTTTGCCACACACATGACCATGAATCGGTTTATCTGTGTTATTTAAAATTTCATATTGCATATATAGATGTTTTTTATCAGAAGCTATATCGCTTGGGTCTACCGGCGAAAAGCCGATAATATTGATAACATCACTGCTTTGATAGAGCTTTTGAATGTTTGTGAAGTCACTTAGCCTAGCAAGCCGCCGCCCTTGATCGATATCCTGAATGTTAACGGATCCTCCACCAGCTTGAGCATGAACTCTTTTACCTAATTCAATTGAATGCTTGTCGTTTCTGGCTCTCCACTTTATTGATTTGGGGCACGTTTTTAAGGCATTTTCAATCATATCTTGTGTTAAAAATACAGTTGACCCAGAAACCTTAGCTCCGTGTTTTTTTAGGATATCCAATGCCTTTTGACTCTTAAAAACCATCCCGGTTTCTCCGAGAACCTTTACTGAAGCAGCATGAATCCTTACCAGATCATCTGTTTCTAATATTCTAAGCTTTGAAAGACTGCGGGATATCATATTTGAAACCCTCCATTCGAACACCTGGCAATAATATATTTATAGAAGAAAATCATTTACTAATCAAGACTAGATTTTACTGATAAAAGGTTTTTACATCGCTTATCCCTGGAAAGCAAATACAGGGAAGGTTATCCTTCCCTGTATTTGTAAGTTACTGTTAATCATTGTTCACTTCAGATAAAGAGTACGCTAAACAATGATCAGAAACAGCTGGTGGTAAGAGGGCTTAGATATGCGTACTCTTTTGTCAATTAACACAGTTGTAATCCTTAGTTGCAAACACTGCATTGTAACCTTACTGTATTTGCTTGAGGCAAGCACAGCAAGATTATTATTTTGTGCTTAGCTTCACATTATAATGTTCTTCAGCTTCGTTGACGATCGATCGCATCTTCTTAACAATCGCATCGGGAAGAGGCTTAACTTTGAAAGTATCAAAGATCACCTTAGCTTCTTCATAGGCCCTTGTTGTAATGTCTTTTGAGCCTTCGCGTTGCCAGGCATCGCGTGTTCCGCGGTAAATCAATTTGTTTTTTGATGCTAAATCTCTGAAACGGGTGTAAGTGTGCTCATGGCTTACGAATTCACCAGCGGCACCTACCGCGTGGATTACTTCTAAAGCCAGAGTGTCCTTGTTCACCGTTATGCCACCAACAACTTCTTTAATCATTCTTGCTATTTCGTTGTCGATGAGCAGTTGTGCATAATCAAAAGTGATACCCTGTGCCAGCATCCCTAACCCGTAGATGATATTAATACCAGCTAACGCTGCAGTCAGCCCGGTTAATGTGGTCTCATGGGAGGCCTGGGCGTCGGGAATATGGCTATCTGACTAACCACCGGCCGCCCAGCTGGGCAGCAGATAATACTGGGCTAATTTAGCTGTAGCTGCACTAAATAGAGCCAATGGCGGTGAGCCAACAGGTGATGTGGTATGCCTTAAATCAAAGCCAAGTGATGACGTACCGTAGATGACAGGGTGTCCTTTACGGGTTAGCTGTGCCAGCACAATGCTAGCTAAGAGTTCGGAGTTTTGCATCACCATTGCTCCGGCCATCGTAACAGGCGCTGTGGCGCCTGACATACACATATCAACAAACAGGCATGGTGCCCCGCCCCGGGCTGCTTCAATAATAACCCCAGTTACATCCGGATTAAGGAGCAGTGGGCTGTTTGGACAGATTGTCGCGCTGTAGATCGGTTTTTCAAAGAACTTATCTTTGCCCCCGACAACAGTATAGGCTAGTTCTAGAATCTTACGACAATTGTAATCATTACCGGAGCCGATAAAGCTGTGTTTTGTAGTGTTATTAAATATCGCTTCGGCATTGTGAATGACCTGTACTGCGCCCGGAACATCGTTTGCTCCTACCGGGCGTTCGAGAAAACTGACCTGATCCATCGCCGTACACATGCGGGTTACATCGGCAACATCCTGCTTAGTTGTCTGACGTCTTTCCCTGGTTTCGAGGTCTATAATTTCAACCCCTTCGCCAAAGTTTGTAAAAGAGATGGTACTGCCTGCCCTAAGCATGAAGTCTTCTTCCGGATCAATCCCGCCAACTACAAAAGTGCTTGGAGCAGATTGAATGGCATCTTCAACGACATGTGGTGGTATTTTGACAATGTTAGTTTGTTTATCAACTCGACAGCCGCCACCTTCAAAGATCTCCTGGGCATCCTTGGCTAAAACCCTGACTCCGGTTTCATTTAAAACGTGTAAAGTTGCGCAATGGATTTCGAACAACTCGTCATCCGAAAACAGGTTTAACGACATACCTTCAATAGATTTATAGCCAGCTCGTTGTCCTATGTTCATTTAACTTCACTCCTTTCCGTTAATCAGCAAAAATGCTGCCTGCAGGCAACAGATAATCGCTTGATTAACATAATTTCTGGGCCAAATCTTTAGCTGAAGCCGCATCTGGTGCCCAGCCGTCCGCCCCAATTTCATCGGCAAAGTCCTGCGTTACCGGAGCACCGCCGACGATCACTTTAACTGAGTCTCTTAAACCTTCTTCTTTTAACACTTCAATAGTGTCTTTCATTGACAGCATCGTGGTGGTTAAAAGCGCGCTTAAACCAACCACGTTCGGCTTATGCTCGCGAACTGAGGCCGCGAATTTTTCCGGGGTCACGTCAACGCCTAAATCCACTACTTCCATGCCGCCTGATTCCATCATCATGCCCACTAAGTTCTTGCCAATGTCGTGTAAGTCTCCGGCGACGGTGCCGATGATTACTTTACCGGTGGTGGCGCTTTCGCCTTCCAACAGCAGCGGCTTGACTATGT
>VGTO01000119.1 GCA_016874655.1 Bacillota bacterium
CGCTACCAGATGACCCTCGTCAATTCAATTCATGAAACGAGAGCTTCTGCCGATCTGCAGGCTGCTTTCAATTACCCTCTGGTAGCCAAGTCCGATCCGGATGAATTTTACCAGATGAGGGGCGACATGGTCGACTATCTTTACCAGGTCATGGAGAGCCAATTTCCGGGGAAATATTTTTACGCGACCAGCTTTGAATTTGGGACTTTTGGCAGTTCTTTTAGCGCAGTTGTTAAAAGTTTAAAAACGATGATCAACGAAAACAGGGTCAGTTTGTATGGTGCTATCTCCGAAAAAGAAGTAGCCAGGGTCAGGCATGATTTTTGTGAGTTGTTTTATCCCGCTGAAGAAAAGTGGCGCGAAAAAGTACTGCAGGATGCCCGGGCAGCGTTCACCGGGATCCTGAAATCAGAACAGTTTATCGGCTAGGACAAGCACACCCAAACTAAAGATCAACAGGCAAACAATCTTACCAGGTACCAGACTCTCATCTGGGTAAAAGCTGGCTGACTAATAACACTTATCTAAATCGCTTTAGATAGTTGCAGGCACTTACTGTGATATAATAGGAATAATTACGAGAAAGGCATTTAAGAATAATAAAGGACAATAAGAAAGGGGTCTGGCGAATGGCGAAGATCAGAATCAGCCCTTCTGCTCTGCAGAAGATGAAAAAGGATAGCCGCACCTATACTTTATACTTAGCTTCAAGAGGCGGGTGAGGCGGGATTTTTGTTACCCCTGCCGTGCATGCAGGTGTCCCGTTGAATGAAGAAGATTTTGTTAAAGATGAGATCGAAGGTATTCCTTTCTTTATCCGTAAAGACCTGGTTAACAAAAGTTATGAAATCAACTGGATTGGGTTCTGGGTATTTGGCAATTTTAACGTGATTGAAATGTAATAAAGAAGGGCCGGTTATCTCAAACCGGCCCTCTACTAGACTTACTTTATAAAGCGATCAGGCAGTTTCCGGAACAGCCTGAAAGTCGTCTTGGTCTGCTCCGCAGATCGGGCAAACCCAGTCTTCAGGTAAATCTTCAAAAGCTGTGCCCGGTTCGACCCCGTTTTCGGGGTCTCCTTTATCCGGCTCATAAGTGTAATCGCATAGTTCACAAACGTAGCTTTGCAAGACACTCAACCTCCTTAAAATTGTTTAAAAGATTTCTTTGTTGCATTGCAGATCGGGCAGTTATCCGGGACCGGTTCAAAGCCTACCCAACCACAGACGGGACAGAGGTAAACTGCTTTATCTTCTGCATCCTCACCTTTGGCTACAGTGCTTTTCAGGGCATTGAAAATCCCACCATGCACTTTTTCTGCAGCGTTGGCGAATTCAAAGGTCTTTAAAGCATCTTTCTGCTCTTCTTTTTCTGCAGTTGCGATAAATTCAGGATACATCTCCGAAAACTCATAATGTTCACCTTCGGCTGCTGCCTGCAGGTTTTCTAAAGTGCTGTTAATTTTGCCGGCAATCTCAAAATGCTTAAGAGCGTGAATGGTCTCGGCTTCGGCTATAGCCTGGAAAATTCGGGCGACGTTTTTCAAGCCCTCTTTTTCTGCCCTGCGCCCAAAGGCAAGATACTTGCGGTTTGCCTGCGATTCACCGGCAAATGCTGACATCAGGTTTTCTTTTGTTTTCATCTACGTCTCTCCTCATTTTTTTGGTGATCAAGTTGGTATTAAAATTCAACTTCTCTTGTCGATTTCCTTTTATGCTCTGTTTTAGGAGTTGACAAGAGCATTTCAATACCCTATAATTCTTATAGGAATTATATTGTTAGTTAATTAGCTTGTCAAGTCTTAATGATCAGAAAAAGAAGGTGTGAAAATGAAAAAAATTAATCTCGACAACGCTGCCGCATCACCCTTAGAACCCGCTGTGCTTGAGGCGATGCTTCCGTTTTTTACCGAACACTTCGGCAACCCTTCAAGTGGCCACGAACTGGGTAATGTACCCCGAAAAGCGCTGGAAGAAGCGAGGGCTTCAGTCGCCAGGTTGATCAATGCCGAACCGCGGGAAATTATTTTTACTGCTTCTGCTTCCGAAGCGAACAACCTGGCCATAAAAGGGCTCATAGCTGCAAACCGTGTTAAAGGCAATCATATTATTTCATCTGTCGTAGAACATTTTTCGGTGCTGAACCAGCTGAAAACTTTGGAAAAGGAAGGATTCGCGGTAACCCTCTTACCGGTGGATCAATACGGCCTGGTCAATCCTGAACAACTGGATCAGGCGATTACCGACAAGACTATCCTGGTATCGATCCAGGCTGCCAATCCGGAAATCGGGACTATTCAGCCGCTGGATGACTTGGTTAAAGTGGCTGAAAGCAAAGGAGTGCCTTTTCATACGGACGCTGCGGCGGCTGTCGGCTGGACTCATCTTGATGCGAAGAAAACCGGGGTTGCCCTTCTTTCCCTGGCCGGTGATCAATTCGGTGGGCCAAAAGGATCAGCTGCTCTCTACGTATCAAAAAAGACCAGGATTAGGCCGCTGATCGAAGGTGGCATTCAGGAGAGAGGTCTGCGGGCCGGCACGGAAAATGTTCCTATCCTGGTTGGGCTCGGTATGGCGGCAAAACTAGCTGCTGAAACATTGGCTGAGCGGGTGAAAAAGTCCAGTATCCTCCGGGACCAGCTGAAGGAAAGCCTTATAAATAATGTTCCCTACCTGCACTTAAACGGTCACCCGGAACAGCGGTTGCCGCATAACTTGAATTTTTCCGTTGAGTTCGTGGAAGGTGAAGCGCTTCTATTGCGCCTGAACATGGCCGGAATCTATGTCTCCAGCGGTTCATCCTGCACTTCGCAGGCTTTGAAGTCTTCGCATGTTCTGTCCGCGATTGGACTGCCGCCGGAACTGGCACAGGGGTCACTGTTGTTTACCCTGGGCAGACAAAACAGCGCGGATGAAATTCCTTATATTACGGATCAGCTTAACTCTGTGGCCGATCTTTTGCGTAAAATGTCACCGCTTTATCATCAGTATCTGAAGGAGGTTCAAAACAATGCCTGATTACAGTGACAAGGTAATGGATCATTTTTCAAACCCGCGCAACATTGGTGAAATTAACGAGCCCGATGGCCTGGGAGAAGTTGGAAACCCGGTCTGTGGGGATATGATGAAGTTTACCATTAAAGTTAAGGATAATCGGATTGAAGATGTTAAATATTTAACCTTCGGCTGCGGGGCGGCGATTGCTGTTTCCAGCATGGTTTCAGAGATGGCAAAGGGCAAGACCCTGGAAGAAGCCCTGAAAATCTCTAACAAACAGGTGGCTGAAGAGCTGGGCGGCCTGCCGGGCAATAAGATGCACTGTTCTAACCTCGGCGCCGACGCCCTACACAAAGCCATTGAAGACTATATGGAAAAACAGGGGGTAAAGGCCGAAAGTGCTACTTAGTATTTTCGGACCATTTCCTGCTGATCTAGGGGAGGTTATTTCATGAGCGCAGAACAAATAAAAGTCGAAAAAGGTAATTCATGCAGTTGTCCCTTTTGTGACGAGCCGATCTGTCCCGACCCGCAAGACGGGCGCTACAGCTGCAAGAACGATGGAAAACTTAAAATTCACCGGGTTGACTGTGTCGGTCTTTACTGTCCCGTTCCGGTGATGCGGGCCAAGGAAGAGATTGACTTGCTCGATCAAGGCAACCTGATGGAGCTGATTGCCGACGATCCGGCAGCGGCCGAAGATATCCCGCGTTGGGCAAAAAGAACCGGCCACCGCCTGGTCAGCATGATCCAGGACGGAGAAGAATATAGATTTTTGATTCAAAAAAATGGTGAGGAGGACAAATAAAATGGCAGAAAGCAAAAAGATACTCTATGTTCAAACAAGTGGTACCGATACACCAGAGAGGCTTTATTCTCCGCTGATTCTGGCTCAGACTGCCAAAGCAATGGGGCAGGAGGCCACAGTATATTTTCTTGGTCTCGGGTT
>VGTO01000120.1 GCA_016874655.1 Bacillota bacterium
CCCAGCTTTCTGGGTAGCCATCCCTGTCTTTGTTGTTGCTCACTTGACCAGAAATCTATTTGCCACAGTGCTTACCGGTATGGCCTTGATTGCCCTCTTACGCCTCTTCCTGCACTAGAACAGGCTTGATTTAGGGAAAACAACCACCCTCTTCGAAAGTAACCGACACTTTACTAAGGCACTTGATTAAGTCATATCCAAAGAAAAAATACCCCCAAAAGCGATTATCTTTAAAGCGATTGCAACCATGTTAATAATAAACAAAATCACAAATAAGTGCTAAAAATAGCAATATATAAAATTGACCGATTATTTGCTTTTGTGCTATACTTTTAAGGGCGATCCGGTCAGGCAGGTTGCTGTTTTTTAAGTAGTGTAGCCTGGTAATCTAAATTTAGAGGAGGAATACTGGTGGATAAGCTAGTGCGCGTCAATATGAAAGCGAAGACTGTAAAGATTGAACCTCTGCCGGATAAGTACAAAGGCAAAGGCGGACGCTGGTTGAGCTCTTTGATGGTCAGTGATGAAGTCCCTGCAGATTGTCATCCCTTAGGTCCTAATAATAAATTAGTTTTTGCACCCGGTTTCTTATCCGGAACACGAGCCCCTAACTCAGGCAGAATTTCTGTAGGAGGTAAGTCTCCCCTCACTGGGGGGATCAAGGAAGCCAATGCTGGAACCCCATTTTCCCAAAAGCTGGCTCGCATGGGTTATGCGGCCATAGTCGTGGAAGGTTTAAATGATGATGATAAAACCTACCTGCTGAAGCTTGATGTGAAAAACGGGGAACTACAGCCGGCTGAAAATCTTAAAGGTATGGGAGCGTACGAAAGCGGCCGTAAGATCTGGGAAAAGTTTGGCGATAAAACTGCTTTTGTCGTTAACGGTCCGGCTGGTGAAGCTAAGATGGCGATGGCCGGTCTGGCCTTTAATGACCCCGAGGGTCGTGCCGCCCGCTATGCCGGGCGTGGTGGTCTTGGAGCGGTAATGGGCAGCAAGGGTCTCAAGGCGATTATTCTTGATGATACCGATGCTCCGGGTGTAAAGCCGGCCGATGAAGAACTGCTCCGGTCGGGACAGAAAAAATTGGCCGATGCAATCCTATCTCACGATGTAACCAAGAAGGGCGGAGCCCTGAACAGCTACGGCACCGCTGTGCTGATCAACATCCTTAATGAAGCCGGCGGGCTGCCGACCAATAACTTTAGATCCGGAGTATTTGAAGGGGCATCGAAGATCAGTGGTGAAGCGCTGGCCGAGGCAGCTCAAAAGCGTGGCGGAGCCGGCACCATGGGTCATCGCTGCCATCCCGGTTGTATCATTAACTGCTCAACTGTCTACCCCCATGAAGATGGCAGTGAACATGTTTCAAGTGTTGAGTATGAATCGATCTGGTCGCTCGGCGCCAACTGTGGCATTGACAATCTCGATCAGGTGGCCGAGCTGGTTTGGCAGTGCAACGATTTGGGCCTCGACACCATAGAGGCCGGCGTTACAATTGGTGTGGCCATGGAAGCTGGATTGGCAAAATTCGGTGACGGCCCGGCAGCGCTTAAAATGATGGATGAAATTCGCAATCGCACCCCTCTCGGCCACATTCTCGGTCAGGGAGCTCAGTTTACCGGCGAGGCTTACGGTGTAACCCGGATCCCGACTGTTAAACGCCAGGGCATGCCGGCTTACGAGCCACGTGCGGTTAAAGGGATCGGTGTAACATACGCTACCTCGACCATGGGTGCCGACCACACCGCTGGCTATACCATTGCCCCTGAGATCCTGGCTGTTGGCGGCAAAGCAGATCCGCTGACTAAGAAAGATAAAATTGGTCTTTCCAAGGGACTGCAGGATGCCACAGCGTTTCTTGACGCTGCAGGTTACTGCATATTTATCGCATTCCCGATACTTGACATACCCAGTGGCTTTGAAGGTGTGGTTGAAACAGTTAACGGTATGCTTGGCACAAAATATGCGGCAGCGGATGTAGGCCGAATCGGTGATGAGATTTTGCGCATTGAGAGAAACTTCAACCTGAAGGCCGGAATTGGTAAGGAAGCAGACCGGATGCCGGAATTCATGAAGTACGAGAAACTTCCGCCGCACAACCAGGTCTGGGATGTCACGGACGAAGAACTCGACTCTTTTTGGGATTAACCGGTTAAGGGCACAAGATGGAAGTTAAAGTTCGCCTTTACGCGACGCTCTCCCGCTACAACCCGGAAGGAAAGGGTGATAACCCTTTTACGGTTGAGCTGATCACTGGTTCAACCGTGTCCGCTCTGCTGGATCAACTGGCAGTAGCGAAAGGAGAAGTGAAGCAGGTTTTTATCAGGCACAAAGCCCGCCAACTGGATTACCAGCTACAGGACGGCGAGCAGGTGGCGGTTTTTCCGCCGGTCGCTGGCGGTTAAACTCGAACAAAAGAAAAGCCCGGTGTGATATTGGTCACATCGGGCTTTTCCCCACATTTATGAAGCATCATAATCCCCTATTTTTTCTGCAACCCAAAATTTTATTACTGACTGTCGCGGAACTCCTAAACGCTTTGATTCTTTGTCGAGGGCTTCAACCATCCAAACCGGAAAATCCACATTAACCCTCTGCAGTTTTTCGTTAGGCCGAGCCGTCTTTGACAGATCGAGATATTCGGAGATATCTTTTCCATCCTCAAACAGTTTTTCAAGCTCTTTAGCTTTCATAAATTACAACCTCCTCGGGGCGACTCCTTCTGATCGAAATCAGCCGAACTTTATCATTTCGAACAGTAATTATCGCAGACCAACATCTATCATCAATCTTTCCAACAGCGAGGTATCGAGGTTCATCTTCTGTTCTGGCTCTGATAATTATTAAACGTGGATCCGCAAAAAGCTTTTGGCCGATAACGAAATCAATGCCATGCTTTTGTTGATTGCTTTTACTCTTTATCGGATCGTATTCAAACAACATGGTATAATAAATATACCATAAATATACTAAAAGATCAACAATATATTTTCTTTAATGAGCTTGCTTAAAGTAAAAAAGAGGACTAGATCCCAAAAATTGGGTGGAGCATAGACCCCTGAATTGAAGTGTTTTATGATATGATACACTAAGGTTTTTAAAGCGACTCGACTATTAGCGATCTGGGAGGGTGTTTATGCAACTGACAGAAAAACTTTATTGGTATCCCTGGCAAGGCAGGGCCAATAACTGCAACAGCATTATCTACAAGGGCAGCCGGACGATTCTCTTTGACCCCGGTCACGTCTACAATGATTTTAACGAACCCTGTCTTGAAACATTAAGGCGCCAGGTTGAGGCCGATGGGCTTAAGCTGGATGCAGTCGATCTGATCCTTTGCACCCACGGGCATCCAGATCATGTTGAGGCGGCCGGTATGGTTCGCAAGGAGAGCGGGGCCCGCTTTGGTATTAACCGCGGTGATGAATTTATCATAGAGGCCATTACCCAGCATTACGCCTCGCGTAGCGGCAAGGAGTTGCCCGACCTGAAGCCGGACATTTATTTGGAAGAAGGCGAACTGGCCCTGGATCCGCAGGACAGCACAGGCGAGAAAATCCAGGTCATTGCTTCTCCCGGCCATTCCCCGGGCTGTGTCTGTTTTTACCTGCCGGGTGAAAAAGCACTTGTCAGTGGCGATACCATATTCCAGAACAGTATAGGTCGAACCGACCTGCCTGGTGGAGATATGGGCATCATGGGCAGCAGTGTGAAAAAATTGTCTGCTATAAAAGATGTCGAGTTGCTGCTACCCGGTCACATGGATTATGTGCAGGGAGAAGAGGCAGTAGCTCATAATTTTAGTCAAATTAAACAATATTTCTTTTAGCCGAGAGTTCCTGGTGAT
>VGTO01000121.1 GCA_016874655.1 Bacillota bacterium
CAAAAAAACAGGCGACAATACCGGCCAAAAGCGCCAGAGGGAAAAAAACTCCAAAGACCAAGCCAAGAACAATCGCCAGTAAAAAGGGAAAGGCCGAGCTGAAAAGGGCAGCCAGGGCAGCAGTGTAGTAACCTTTATTATTATCTACTGCGGCTGCCTCCGGTCCGGGATAGCGATAAAAAATAAGGATGGTAGCAATTATAAATACTACCAGGATTACCGGGACCGTAAAACTTAAATAACCGGCAATGCTGATCCCGGTCAGACCGGAGATCAGGATCAGGCTTGAGTTAAAAGGGGTAATCAGCACAACAAGGTGACGGTATACCATGTTCGACATGGCCAGTTCCAGCGGTGGCATCTTCAGCAAGCGCCCCGTTTCCTCAACCATCGGGGCTGAAATAATGGCCCCGCCTGGCACTGTTGAAAAGAGCGATATCGAGGCGGGAAAAACCATCAACAGCAATCGGGGATCGCGAATCAGGCGACGCAGGCTGTCCACCATCATCTCCATCGCCCCGATTTTTTGGTGCAAGTGTCCAAGCAGGGTAATCATCAGCACCATTGAAACCAGGTAAAAGGCCGTGTAGCTGGTCAGCGAAGCGTAGAGCAGCTTCAGGTTACCGGTTATCAATTGCCCGTTGGTCAGGGCCAGGATAGCCACAGCCAGGCAAAGAACGGTGTACATATTCCAACCGCGGCGAATAAAAAAGATAATCGCAAATATTGACAATAAAACTCCGGCACCTTCAACAATGCCGGCTAGCGAACCATTCAGCAAGCTACTACCTCCAAACAGCTATTATTGCTAACCATTTTAACATGTTTAGTGGTAACAGCGAAGCTTAATGGACAAAGTACTCCTGCTTTTTAGCATAAATATAATTCATCAAGAGAGCCTCTGAAATATTCAATCAAATGTCCTGCCCCCCAATTAATTTTTGACATGCTTTAAACTTTGTATTACAATATGTAATACGGGAGGTGGTTCTGATGTTTAGTGTCAGGTTACCAGATGATTTAGAAGAAAAAATTAAGATCCTTTCTGAAAAGAAAAACCTCAGTAAATCTGAGATTGTCAGAGAGGCCCTGCAGGATTATATGACCAAAGATGAAGCTACAGAACACCCCTATGACCTGGGCAGAGATCTCTTTGGCCAGCACAGCAGTGGTGATGGCAATTTATCCGAAACCTACAAGAAGAGGATAAAGGAGAAAATTCGTGAAAAGCGCCCTGATTGATGCCGGTCCATGCATTGCTTTATTTGATCGCAGTGACAAATATCATGAACAAGTAAAATTATTTTTGGAAGCTTACCGCGGTCGGCTGTTTTCAACCTGGCCGGTTGTAACTGAGGTTATGCACATGCTTGATTTTGATCTTCGGGCGCAGGTTGACTTTTTGCACTGGCTGGAGAGGGGCGCAATTACCATATCGCCTCTAGATATTGAAGATTTACCGCAAATCATAAAAATGATCAAAAAATATGCCGACAGACCGATGGATTTAGCTGATGCAACTCTGCTTATTACCGCGAACAAAGGAAAAATAAACAACATTATCTCAATTGACGCTGATTTTACCATTTACCAGACCCCTGGTGGCAAAAAATTGGATAACCTGCTTCTATGACCTCAGTTATCTTCTTCAACATGATCAGGCAAGCCCCGCTAGATATCGGTTCTTCGATCTTTTAGGACGCGGGCAACTTGATGGAAAACGAGAAAACGTGGTAGTATTAAGCTAAATTTATGAAAATTGATTAAAAACACTTTGGTTACGATTATCATTTAATTGTACAACCCAAATTAACGGAGTATAGCTGATGGATCAGGCGATTGCTACTACCTTAATTATTCTTTGTGCTACCATAGTTTTACTGATTTTTGAGGTTGTCCGTATTGATATTGCCGCCCTGCTCTGCCTCTTAAGCCTTGGTTGGAGTGGGGTCATCACCCCCCAGGAAGCTTTTTCCGGTTTTTCAAGCAATGCAGTTATGGCGATCATTGCCGTGATGATCCTCGGCTACGGGATCGCCAAAACTGGCCTGATGAACCGCTATTCAGCATTGGTCTTAAGCAAAGTGGGCGCAAACCGCTCAAAAATTGTCCTGATCATATCGCTGATATCCGGAATTATTTCAGCCTTTATCCAAAACGTCGGTGCGGCTGCCCTCTTTCTACCGGGCATTAAAAATATTGCTCGACAAAGTAAAATTCCGGCTTCGACGCTGGTCATGCCAATCGGTTTTGCTACTATATTAGGCGGGGCGATCAGCATGGTCGGCTCCGGCTCGCTGATCGTAGTCAACGACCTGCTACGCAGCGCCGGAATAGAAACTTACCGCCTTTTTAGCGTAGCCCCGGTCGGTTTGGCCTTGCTCGCTTCCGGCATTGCCTATTTTTATATTTTCGGCACCAGGATTTTACCGGACCGCTCAGAGCAAACTCTGCTGTTTTCCGATCAGGAAAAACTGATTGAGCTGTTAAACCTGCCCAACCAGATTTGGCTCTTCAAAATCCCCCCCGCTAGTTCGATCATCGGCAAGACTACCGAGCAATCCGGAATTTGGGACCGCTACAACCTGCATATTCTTGGCCTAATTCAGGGGCAGGAGCTGCAATATGCTCCCTGGCGTGAGAGCAGTTTTCAGGCCGGTCAGAAACTGGCCGTTTTGGGCAATGAAGAATCAATGATTAGGTTTGCCACCCATTACAGTCTGACCCGGGAGGAAGATGATTACCGTTTTGCTGCTCTTAATGATCCCGGGCAAGCTGGTTTTGCTGAAGTGATCATTCCGCACCGCTCAGAGCTGATTGGCCAGACGATTCGCCAGTATGGTTTTCGAAAACGCTATACTGTTGAACCGGTAATCCTGTTTAGCAGGGGCAGCGAAATCCGGGACGATTTTTCCGATCACCAACTTATGCCCGGCGACACTTTAATTGTGCATGGCCTCTGGCAACATATTGGGGCTCTGAAAACCGGGCCCAACTTTGTGGTTACGACTGCCTTTAACAGTGAAAGCAAAGACAGGTCAAAAACAATGGCCGCCGTCTTATCCTTTCTTGGCGCGATCATTCTTGCTATGACAGGGGCCTCGATTGCCCTCTCCTTTTTAACCGGCGCTGTCGCCATGGTACTGCTGCGGGTGGTCACCATCCAGGAGGCCTACCAGGCGATTGAATGGAAAGTGGTTTTTTTGTTGGCCGGCCTTATCCCATTAGGAGTGGCAATGCAAAAAACAGGAGCTGCAGCCTATAGCGCAGGTCTGTTTATGCAGCTTTTAGAGGGAAGCCATCCTTTTCTCCTGCTTGTTGCTGTTTCTGCCCTGGCGTCCCTGCTTTCGCTATTTATCTCCAACGTCGGTTCCGTGGTGGTGTTGACGCCGCTGGTGATCAATA
>VGTO01000122.1 GCA_016874655.1 Bacillota bacterium
TTGGCTCGCCGCTTTCGCGGCATACTTCTGCCAGCCTGCTATATTCACCACGAAGCCTGGTTGAATTGACAATCACGCGCTCGTCCTCCTTAAAGAATTATTAAAGTATTCTTTGATTGCCATCTTATCACGTAAAGCACTAATCTGCAATATGAAGGAAAAACTCTTATTGACATAAATTATTAACTTGTATTATGTATCGGGGCGCTTGCGGTCTCAGGCGGTTGTGTCGAAGTGAGGGAGAACCCGCCGGCACCACTGCCCCATGATGATCCCATTGAAGAAGAGATTGAACAGCCAGATGAGCAGCAATCAAAAGATCTAAATTCGACAAGACTAAACGAAAATATTTAACTATAAATCAAGGTAATAACTACTTTTAACCTGTGCTAATAAAATAGGAAAGCCCGTATTTACTGCGGGCGGGAGATGAGGATAAGGGGGATTTGGAGTGATGCTGCGGCATCAATTTTCTCCCTGACACCGCCCTGGGGACCGCTTTCTTTTGATATAACAACAGCTGCCTGGTAGCGCTTGAAAAGAGCACGGTTCGTGTCATAATCAAAGGGACCCTGCATAGCAATGATGTTTGCCGGCAAAATGCCGAGTTGTAAACATTTTTCGAGGGATTCCCGAAGCGGTAGAATGCGGACAATCAGGCGATCGGCGGCAATTACTTTTAAGTATTCTTCAAGTTTGCTGCTACCAGTGGTTAAGAACATGGGGCCTAAAAATTTGGCAGCAATGAGCGCCGCTTCAGCCGCATCAGCAGCTGGAATGATACCGCCAGTCACTTCGATACTGCTTGCTTTGCGTTCCACTCTTTCGTAAGCGATATTCGCGATACGGCAAGCTTCCTGCGCAGTACAAGTTATTTGTGTGGCATAGGGGTGAGTAGCGTCGATGACCCGATTAATCTTTTTTTCCCTGATCAGATTAAGCAGGTCTTTTAAGGTCAGCTGTCCGGCAATAATCGGACCCTGGTATGCTTTACTGAGCAGCTCGCAGCCGTAAGCCGTAGCAGTTGCAACCAGTACCTCCAAACCCTGGCGCTGCAGTTCCTGGGCTACCACTCGCCCCTCAGTCGTTCCGGCCAAAATCAGGATCATAGCTGGTAGCCTCGCGGGGTGATCATTTTACCATCCTGCCAATAGGTGTTGCTGTTGCCGATGATCACCAGGGTAGCCATATCGATAAAATCAAGATGCTCCAACAAACTTTTTAAGCTTGCCTTCCGGACTTCCTGGCCTTCCCTCCCGGCAGCGCGAACCAAACCCACTGCCGGATCGCCAGTAATCTGCTCTTCGATGATCTGGACAGCCCGAGCAAGCAGATCTTTGCGACTCTTGCTGCGTGGGTTGTAAAGCACAATTACCATATCGGCAGAGGCGGCCGCGTGGAGTCTTTTTTCGATTAAGACCCAGGGGGTTAGGAGGTCACTTAAGCTGATCACCGCAAAATCGTGCATTAAAGGGGCACCAAGCACCGCTGCTGCTGCCCCGGCGGCCGTAATGCCGGGAATAATTTCTACCGGCAGCTTTTCGTCGCCCTCGCCGGCCACCTGCAGCATCAGACCGGCCATACCGTAGATGCCGGGGTCTCCTCCGCTAACCAGGGCTACTTTTTTCCCCTTTAACGCTTCGGACGCCGCAAACCGGCAGCGTTCTATCTCGCTGCCCATCGCCGACATAATTACTTCTTTACCCTTGCCTTCCAGTAAGCCGGAGATCTGCCTGACATAGAGGCGGTAACCAATTACCAGGTCGCATTCTTCAATAGCCAGGATAGCCTGGGCAGTGAGATATTCAACCGCACCCGGCCCTGTGCCAACAACGCTAACTTTTCCTTTATGCAAATATTATTCCTCCCGGCTGGTATAGAAGAGGCTTTCAGCGAGTGCTACCGTGATTCCCTCACCACGCTGGACTTCCAACAACAGCGGTCCGCCGCCACTGCCCAGCCTGGCACAGGGTTCGGCAACGGCCCCTACCCCAACTTGATTTTTTACAAATTCTGAAATGGTGCCGGCGCCAATCTGCTGCTCAATCTCTTTACCGGTGAAGATGCGCAGCGAAACCTTAAAATGGGCAGCAGCTCTGATCAGGCCTTCCTCTTCAGCCTTAAATTCTCCCGTTGCCAGACAGACCAGTGAAGCGAGAGCCAGCCCGGCCTTGGAAAAAGCGTTCTCAACCGCCCTGATAATTGCCGCGGCAGAGATGCCCTTGCGGCAACCGACACCTGCGGCGATGGAGGACGGCCTGAGCACAATATGCGGGTAAGGTGGGTAATGCGGTAAGGGATCTTTACGGCTGTTGATCAGCACATAACCGTTAATTGCCTGTTTCAAATCCTCTGCATCCCGGGTGATCCGAATCCGGCCGCTAAGCGGAATGTTGAAAGGCTGGTCACTTAAAATGAAGATTTCCCGATCCTCAAGCAGGGCGGCGCTTATCTTTTTGAGGTCGGGCAGGTTTTCAATGTGCCAGCCAAGCTTGCGGGCCAAATCATCAAAAGCGGTAACGCCGCGGTTGTCGGTGGCAGTTGTGATAACCGGGCAGGCGCCAAGGAAGTGGGCAATTTCTTCTGCCGCCTTGTTAGCCCCGCCGAGGTGGCCTGAGAGTAGGCTGATGGCGAAACGGGCTTGGTCATCGATTACAACTACCGCAGGATCTTTGTCTTTACCCTGCAGGCAGGGAGCAATGGCGCGCACGGCAACTGCAGTGGCAGAGATGAAGATCAGCAGCTGGTATTGATTGAAAATCGTGGCAATTGCCCTGCTGAAGTTTCCTGGGAGGGGATTAAAGATACACCCCCACCCCGACCCTCCCCCCTCAAGGGGGAGGGAGTTTTCTTCTGTTGTCCGCTCAGCGGCGAGGGAGTTTGAATGTTTATCTGCCCCAGGAGTCATTGAAACTAGGTCCCCTTCGTCTTCTGCAATACCCGGGTAATGGCCTAGATCTACCGCGCTGCCGAGCAGGCGGGGAGGGGCATAGATCGAAGCCTGCGGGTAGAGATCCAGCAGGCGCTTTCCTATTTTTAGCCCATCCCGGCTCACGGCAATAATCGCTACTTTCACTGATTACCCTCCCGGCAACCATGGCTGAAACCGGCATCGTAGAGCTTTGAGCGGCTGATCGGGTCGCCGAGAAAGGGGCCGACCAGGATCAGGGCGGTCAGTTTTAAACCGGCAGCTTTAACTTTTTCGGCAATGTCGGCAATGGTGCCCTCGATGACCTGTTCTTCTTTCCAGGATGCTTTGTAAACAACGGCCACCGGTGTACTATCACTGTATCCCCGGCGCAGTTCTTCCACCAC
>VGTO01000123.1 GCA_016874655.1 Bacillota bacterium
TTGTCCGTTTGCCCTGCTTGCCGATGCTGACCAATTTGAGATTCTGCATGATTTCTCTCCATTTAGCTTAGCGCAATTGTTTGAGCAATGATAACATAGCTTATTCAGGGCGGTCAATTGAAACCAAGAGTCAGCCTGAAATAGGGGATTTACTATAAAAGGTCAAACCTTCCCTTTTATTCTTTAAATCGAAAGTATTTACTTACGTTCAATGTACTTTACTTCGTCAATGCCCTTAAAATCTGCATCCTGAGTCCAGAGGACAGCATCTAAAGTCCTTGTGGTTGCTAAAATTATGCTGTCAGCCATCGGGAGTTTTAAATCAATGGAGATTTTAGCCGCCTCAAGGGCAATGCTTGCATCCAGCTCTATGACTTTACCCTGCAACATATAGGCAGCAGCCTGAAGCGCTTTGTCTTTATTGCGCTGTATTAGAACATGTTTAAATACTTCATAAATACATAAGGTAGGAACAGACAAATTAGCTGTGTCTTCCAGCGGTTCGGCGAAAAAGTATGCATTCGGTCCAGCTGCAAAATATTCAAGCCAACCACAGGTGTCTACTATATTCATACCCGATCCGGTTCCCTGATAATTTCTGTATCGATCCCGTTTAAAAAACCACTTGCTTCTTTTATTGATTTAAGGGGTATGACTTCAATCCGCCCTTCATAAGGAATCATCTGAACCTTTTGGCCAGCTTCAACCCCAAGAATTTTCCTGATTCTTCTCGGGATAACAACCTGATATTTTGTAGATACTGTTACTGTTTCCATATTACTGTTTCTCCATCGATTTAAATATCGTAATACGATTATAAAACAAATTATTTTTCCTGTAAATAGATCCCTAGATATTTAAAGTTTTAGTGTTGTCTTAGTCACTATATACTTCCGCGCCTGCTGAAGCATCTCGAAATATAGTGCCTCGGCTCGCATGGCATCCTCGGAATCGCCCATTAAGGTTGAGCTAAGTTCTCCGATCTTGAAACCTCCGCCACCGGTGCTGGAGTAGGGTCCACCATATGTATTAACGGCAGAACGCCCGGAAATGTCGGTCTCATCAAAATCAGCTGCGAAAGCATGGGGGTCAGGTCTTGAATTATTAGTTTTTATTGGATTATTTCTTGGCCTTTAATAGAAAAGTGATATTGTCGAATAGACATATCTAAATCTCACCTTATCACCAGCGTTTGCTGGTGCGATAGATTTACTATGCCCCTCACAGAACCGGACATGAGGCTTTCCCGCCCTCTGAGTACTATGGGTTAGTCCGACTACCAGATTACCTTCCCCGCTTCCTCCCTAAGCGGTTGTTCAGCGGATTACCTCTATGAGGAGTACCCTGGTTCTCCCAAGTTCCTGGCCGTTCCTTTTGTTATTATGTCATGGCCTCAGACCCCGGGGAGCAGCGCCGCACTCGCCATCTCGCACAGCACCATTCTGTCTTCCAGTTCTTGAACACTGTCGACTCTCCCAACGCGTCAGTTTCGGGGCTCAATCCCTTCACTTTCGTTACGGCCTGATAATTCCCATCTACCAGCTTCATCCAGTCGGTTACCCTCCTGAATGTGTTATAGGTGTTAGGCTGGTGGCTAACCTTTGCCTAATCCGGATTCTCACCGGCAAGAACTACCAAGCTTCGCTTGGCGCACTCAAGACCTGACCCCATATTTTTCTTATAAACCCGGGGCCTTTAAGTTGTCCTATTAAATGGTCTTTAAGCTTTATTTAAAAACCTACATTCATGATCTTTTCAATTCATTTTAGCAGCAATAACCTGCTAGTTATTAATCTTAATGGCGTCTTGGAACGAAAAGGTTTTCCAGCGATAGAGCTGAATTTTATTGTGGTTTCATGCCCTGCTCTTTATTGACATAGATCGCCTATCGCTTTCTGATATTCGGCCAGCAGCGCCTTTGAAACGGGACCCGGGTTACCATCTGCGATATTGTTGCCATCGACTGTGACCAGCGGCATTATTTCCATGATTGAAGCAGTAAGAAATGCCTCAGCGGCGCGCTTAAAATCGCCTTTATTGAGCATGGTCTCTTGCACCGGAATGCCCATCTTTTTGCAGGCCAGTTCGATTACCGTAGCGCGGGTAATCCCTGGCAGCAGGCCGCACTCAATGGGCGGTGTTAGCAGGGTTTTGCCGTCGAAAAGAAAAAGGTTGCTGGTAGTCCCTTCTGTCAATTCACCTCTGGTGTTAAGAAAAAGCCCTTCCAAGCAGTCCTGCTGCAGCGCTTCCTTTTTGCCGAGCATGTTCTCCAGGTAATTAAGCGATTTTATTCTGACCAGCGGCGAAGCTTCATTGCGGGGAAAACTGACCACTACCGCCCTGCAGCCCTGCAGGTAGAGTTGTTCCGGATAAACCGAAGTTTTTCTGACGGTAATAAGAATAGTCGCTTCTGTATTAAGTGACCGGGGCCAGAGAGCGCGCCGGTTGCTGCCGCCGGTCAGCGTAAGACGCATAGAACCTTCGGTTAAGTTGTTTGCGGCGATAACTTTTTCTACGGAATTATGCAAAACGCCGAGATCGGGAACCGGAAGCGAAAGATGGGCCGCCCCTTCTTCTAAGCGCTGCAGGTGCTCTTCCAGCCGGAAAACCCGCCCCCGGTAGATGCGCATGGTTTCAAAGATCCCGTCGCCATAGAGCAGGCCACCGTCATCAGCAGCCACTTTTGCTTCAGCCAGCGGTAATAAGTTACCGTTTAGCGAGCAGATCTCTTGCTTCATTACTTAAAATCTCCCTCCCCTGCCCGGATCCCCAGGGCCTCTAACAGAGCCCTGCCCTTATCGAGGGTTTCCTGGTACTCCAGCTCCGGCTGGGAGTCGGCCACAATACCGCCGCCGACCTGAAAATAGACGCGGTTGTCTTTGATTACAAAGGTGCGGATCACGATATTTAAATCGGCCCGGCCGTTAAAATCGATATAGCCCAGGGAACCGGTGTAGATACCCCTGCGCACAGGCTCCAACTCTTCGATAATTTCCATGGCGCGAATTTTCGGTGCGCCGGTGATCGAGCCGCCCGGGAAAACCGCCGGCAGCAGATCAAGCACATTTTTGTCTGCCGGTAGGGTACCGGTAACAGTTGATACCAGGTGATAGACCGTTGCGTAAGTTTCGAGGCAGAACAGCTCGGGCACTTGAACCGAACCGGTCTCGCAAATGCGGCCCAGGTCGTTACGCTCCAGGTC
>VGTO01000124.1 GCA_016874655.1 Bacillota bacterium
GTTAGCAGCAATGGTAACAGGGCTTCACGGTAAGGTAATCGCCCACAGATATTACCGCCTATGGTAAGGCGGTTACGCACTGTGCGATCGGCTATTTTTTTTACAACCACGGAAAGTAATGGATAGTGGTTCTCTTCAGCGATTCTGCTTAGACTGAGATTTGCGCCAATCACCAGTTGATCGTTGACTTTTTCGAAGACAGTAGTCTCCGGAATGTTTTTAAGGTCAATCAGCGCTCCCGGCGTTATTGTCTGCTGCCGGCAAAAGGTAATAATCTCTGTTCCACCGGCATAGTATATGGGTTTTTTCTCATCTAATTCCAACCTGGTGAAGAGGGTTACTGCTTCTTCGGCTGTTTGTGGCAGGTAATAATCAAAATCAAAGGGTATCATCATCCCGCCCCCTTCCTGCTTCCCAGATCAACTGCGGTGTAAGTGGTAACCGGTTCAAAGGTCGCCCAAGAGCACAGGAAAGCGCACCGGCCAGAGCGCCGGGCATCCCCAATACTCCCTGTTCGCCAAGACCCCTGGCCCCGAAAGGTCCGTCGCGCTGGGGTGATTCCACAAACTGAACCAGATACTCCGGCTCTTCACCAAAACGCAGGATCTTGTACCCGCGCAGATCGTCATTTGCCACTTTCCCCTGGCTGTTCAGGCTAAAACCCTCCCACCCGGCAAAGCCAAGCCCCATTGACATTCCACCGACAATCTGACCATGTGCCAGAGCGGGGTTAATAACCTTGCCAACGTCCATGGCACAGGCCGCCTTTAGTACCCTGTAAGTACCGTCTTCGGGGTTCAACTCAACCTCGACTCCCTGGGCCCCCATGGTCCACTCCAAAGCCGGCCGGCCGGCCCCCGTTTCGGGATCGATCGCTGTCAGGCGCCTTGCTATATAGCGGCCGACACCAATCACCTGGCCTTCAATCGCATTGCCTTCAGGAAAAACGTAACCAAGGGCAACTTCGGCCAGAGGCAGACCTATTTCCGGTTCATCGGCCAGGTAAACCCGGCCTCCGGATACCTTAAGATCTTCAGGAGGACAGCGCAAGACAATAGCTGCTGTCCGGCATAACTGCCGGATCGCATCGTCTGCCGCCTCCAGCAGCGCCCGGCCGATCATAAAGAGGCTGCGGCTGGCTGCCGTTGCCCAATCATGCGGAGCGACGCGGGTATTTACTTCATTGACTACGTGAACCTGATCCGGATTAAGCCCCAGTTTTTCTGCCAGAACCTGGGCGAGGGCGGTTTTGATCCCCTGCCCGATATCAATCACTCCACAGTGCAGGTTAACGGATCCGTCTTCGTTGAAGGTTAGAATCGCACCGCCATCGGCATTGGTCGGCATTGCCGGGGCCTTCCAAAAACAGCTGATACTTTTACCACGCACCAGACCACCTGAAAGGTCTTCACGTCGCCCCTGCTGCCACTTGAGCATGGTGCCCACCTGACGGAGACATTCCTGCAGGTCTCCGGTGTTGGCATCCATGACGCTCTGAGTTGGAGTGGTGTCTCCTGCTTTGATCGCATTAATTAGCCGGAACTCAAGGGGATCAACCCCCGCCTTCTCGCTCAGGAGGTCAACTGCCCTTTCCATGGCAAAAGCCAGTTCAATATGGCCGAAACCCCTGTAGGCTGTGGCAAAGGGGTGATTGGTATAAACACAAAGGGAATCACACCAGATATTGTCAATTGCGTACGGTCCGGTACAGGCGATT
The DNA here is from genome assembly GCA_016874655.1 of Bacillota bacterium. Classification (GTDB taxonomy): domain Bacteria; phylum Bacillota; class Dethiobacteria; order DTU022; family DTU022; genus UBA993. Next base: position 1,718 of record VGTO01000124.1, read on the forward strand.
GCCGCTGCCCGGCTGATATTAACGGCGTAATCGGCATAGGCGCCGCTGTCAAACCAGAAAGTAATCTCTGCCGCCTGCAGTTTGCCGTTCTTCAAACAGCCGAGTTTCACCTTTGCTTCCAGACCCGGACGTCCGGGGGACGATACAAGATCATTTTCCCTGCTGTTGACAAGCCTTACCGGGCGCCCACCTACAGCCCTGGTCAACAGGTAGGCTAAACCCTCAAGCTGAATCCCGGCTTTGCCGCCAAATCCACCTCCGAGAGGCTTTGTGATCACGGTAATTTTACCAAGCGGCAGGTTAAAAGCAGCCGCCAGCAAACTGCGCACAACAAACGGTGCCTGGGTTGTGGAGTGGATGATGACCTGGCCGTCTTCTAATATTTCAGCCGTTGACGCCCGGGTTTCCATTGCGACATGGTCTCCTGGCGGAAATTTAAAAAATCCGGATATGGTGAAATCGCTGGCTTTAAAGCCCGCTGTAATATCGCCCTTGCGTATCTTAGTCCGATTGGCAATGTTGCTGCCCGGCTCAGGGTAAATCGCCGGGATATGGCTGTATGAAGCCATCTCTTCGTGCAGGATTGGTGCACCCTCGGCCAAGGCTTCCAGTGGTGAGGTGATTACCGGCAAAGGATCATATTCGACCCTGATCAGCGAAAGAGCCGCCCTTGCTTCCGCCTCGCTGTCTGCAACAACCGCAGCCACCGGTTCACCGTAATGACGAACCTTGCCGCGAGCAAGCGGCGGTTTATCACCTAAATAAATGCCGATATTACCCGGCACATCTTCTCCGGTTAAGATAGCTCGAACCCCGGGCTGCTGTTTAGCCGCTGAGCTGTCAATATATTTTATGATCGCGTGAGCATGTGGACTCACTTTCAGGGCCGCATGAAGAGTTTGCGGCATCAACTGATCGCTTAAGTAGCGCAGCTTGCCGCGCACTTTATCGGGGCCGTCTTTCCGCGGCACCGAGACACCGATATATTGCTGTTCAGCCATCAAGAACCCTCCCCTGTTTCAGCAAGTGAAGTCTACTTTTCTAAATGGTTCGACTAAACCACTTTCATTCCTGCTCTTAGTCTAAACCAACTGTTGATTAGCCGCCTCTATCTAATGTAGAATGTAAAAAATCAGGAAACGGGGAATTATAAAGGTGAAAATGATGAAAGGGATGCTGGTTGCCGGAAGGAACTACTTTTGCCATCTTGGCCATGAACCTCCTGGTGCCCCTGATCAACAGGTTAACCAGGCCGCAGACTGAGAAAACAACTGCCTAAATAAACTCTGTTGCCTAGTGATCGGATTCTAAAGCACCCAGTAGTGCTTTTAGTTCGCCCACATCGATCGCCAGCCCCTTAACCTGATCCGGATCCTGACCAGCCAGGGTGGCGAAGACAATCGCGCCAACCTCGCCCCGCCCGTTAAAAACCGGGCT
>VGTO01000125.1 GCA_016874655.1 Bacillota bacterium
GTGGTGGTCATCTCCGTATCGGGTAGTTTAACGGGGCCGGATCCGACATTTTCATGGGTGTTGAACCTGATTTTCTTAAACATCGAGACCAGAGCGTTTAAGTGCACATCGCCGTAGGCGCAGTAGAGATCGCCGCTGCTTTCTGCAAAGATATCCAGCTCTTTCAGGTTAACATTCAGATTGGCATCGGTAAAATAGTCTACATCAACCTGCCGGACAAAAGCTTTCTTTTCATCAAAATCCAGCCTTTCCACCTGGTACTGCCTGCCGCCGTGGATGTAGATAGCCTCCTCGTGGACCAGCATCGGGGCGCTGAAGCGGTCTACCTCACCGATCGTCTTCGGTGTTGGCCCGCTGATATCGGTAATTACCACATTTTCCCGGGCTGCGCTGCGCAGGGAAATCTCTTCCGCCGGATAGGTGTCATCCATCCAGTGATAACAGCCGTCGCTAAAATAGAGCGCGTTATCTTCAACCAGGAAATTGAGCACTTCGGTCACATCTATTTTTCCGAAGGGTGCAGAATCGCGAAAAGGAAGCTCAAAAGCGGCACAGCGGACATGGTTGGTCAGGATTACCGGGTTGTCCGGATCGGCCACCGCCCGCTCCGGGCTTCGGCCAAAAAAGTAATCTGGGTTGGTGACAATAAACTGGTTTAGCGGTTCGCTGTTGGCCACCAGTACCGCCAGCGATTCTCCGCTGCGCCTGCCGGCTCGCCCGGCCTGCTGCCAGGCACTGGCAATGGTGCCGGGATAACCGGTCATAATAGAGGCTTCAAGGTCTCCGATATCAATGCCCAGCTCGAGGGCATTGGTGCAAACCACTCCCCTGATTATTCCGCTGCGCAGACCTGATTCGATCGCTCGCCGCTCATGAGGCAGGTAGCCGCCGCGGTAACCGCGGATAGCGCTCTCCTCACCCGGTCGGGTTTTTTTAAGCTGACGCAGGTAGGTGAGCAGCACTTCAACGGCAATGCGGCTGCGGGTAAAGACAATGGTCTGGATATTTTCTGCCAACAGGGCTCCGGCCAGTTGCCTCGTTTCAAGCAGGGAGCTGCGCCTGATGCCGAGATCGGGGTTGACCAGCGGTGGGTTGTAAAGAATAAAGTGTTTTTCGGCCCGTGGCGATCCATTTTCGGCGATCACCTTTACCTGATCCTCGATCAATATCTCGGCCAGTTCTCCCGGGTTGGCGATTGTTGCTGAACAGAGGATGAAACGCGGGTCTGAGCCGTAGAAGTTGCAGATCCTTTTCAGGCGGCGGATCACGTTGGCCACGTGACAGCCGAAAACCCCGCGGTACTGGTGCATCTCATCTATCACAATAAATTTAAGGTTATGGAACAGTTGGGTCCACCTGGTATGGTGAGGTAGAATTCCGGAGTGAAGCATATCGGGGTTGGTAACGACGATATGGCCACTCCTGCGAATTAACTGGCGCAGCCCCGGCTCGGTGTCGCCATCGTAGGTGTAAGTTGTCAGTGCTGTCTCAAGCCCGGCGGTTAGGTCGCGCAACTCCGCTACCTGGTCCTGGGAGAGGGCCTTGGTGGGAAAGAGATAGAGGGCCCTACTAGTTGGGTCTTTGATCATTGAGCTTACTACCGGCAGGTTGTAACAGAGGGTTTTCCCCGAAGCAGTAGGTGTTACAATTACTGTATTCTCCCCGGCAGTGACAGCCTCGATCGCTTCAGCCTGGTGGCTGTAAAGTTGATCGATGCCCCGCTCGTTAAGCGCTTTTACCAAGGATGGGTCTAAGTATTCCGGGATAGGTGTAAAGCGGCCTTCACTTTCGGGAATAACTTCCCAACGGGTAACATTCTTCATAAAGGCAGGGTCCTCCCGCCATTCTTTCAAAAACTCAGCAAGCTCTTTCATCCGTTTTTCCCGCCTTAAACATCAGTTTGGTATACAATAAGTATATTCGGTGCAAAATATAATTATCCTACCTGGCGGGCAAAATCATAGTAAAAAGTAAAGGAATGCAGGCGTTTATGAAGAATATGGTAATTAATAAACGGCTTACTAAATCATAGACCGACCGGGCATTAATGGTTATCCTGACTGGTCGGTGAATCAATAGAATTTAAATAATTATAAATTATGGAGGTAAGAACGATGCGCAAAGGATGCCCTTATGGGACCCACCGGGTAATTGAGCCGAAAGGCCTCTTACCCCAGCCGGCCTGGCAAATTGACAACAACATGGAGATTTATGATAACGAGGTTTTGATTGATGTCGAGGTTCTTAATATCGACTCGGCCAGTTTTACCCAGATTGAAGAAGAAGCTGGCGGAGACGAGGCCCGCATTGCAGAGATAATGATCGGCATCGTAGCAAAACGCGGAAAACATCATAATCCGGTAACCGGTTCCGGCGGCATGCTAATCGGTAAGGTGGCCCAGATCGGAACCAACTGGAAAGGTAAAGCACCGCTTAAAGTGGGAGATCGCTTAGCAACGCTGGTTTCACTCTCTCTGACCCCGCTGCGGATCGATAAAATTAAAAAAATCCACAAGGCTATTGACCAGGTGGAAATTGACGGCCAGGCCATTCTTTTTGAAAGTGGAATCTATGCCGTCTTGCCCGCTGATCTGCCCCAGACCCTTTCACTGGCGGTTCTTGATGTAGCCGGGGCGGCTGCCCAGACAGCCAAGCTGGTCCGCCCAGGCGACAAAGTAGTGATTATCGGGGCCGGAGGTAAATCGGGGCTGCTCTGCCTCTTCGAGGCGAAGAAACGAGCCGGCGTTACCGGGCAGGTGATCGGGATTGCCCCGCGTGAAGCAAGCAAAAAGCGGGCTGAATCCACAGGCTACTGCGACCAGGTTTTAATGGCCGATGCGTCTGATGCGATTGACATTATGCACAAGGTTGAAGAGGTTACCGGTGGAGCGATGGCCGATGTGACCATTAACTGTGTCAACATTCCCAATACCGAACTCTCTTCAATCCTGGCCACCCGTGATGGCGGAATCGTCTACTATTTTAGCATGGCAACCAGTTTCACCGCCGCTGCTCTCGGTGCCGAGGGTGTGGGTAAGGATGTGACGATGATTGTCGGTAACGGATACACTAAAGACCATGCCGCAATCTCGCTAAATATCATGCGTGAGAGCCCGGTGTTGCGCAAAATCTTTGAAGAACTTTACACTTA
>VGTO01000126.1 GCA_016874655.1 Bacillota bacterium
TCAAAAACAACATGTTCAACCATCCTTAAACCCCCCTTTAATTTTGATTCAAGATTTAAGTTGCCCGTTACAGTATGATCATAAAGGATAATTTCCTATTTTTCAAGTATTTCCAGTGCTTTTTCGACTAAGGTATCAGTAGTGATCCCCATTTCTTTCAGCGCCACATCACCGGGAGCCGAAGCACCAAAACGCTCAATGCCAATTACTACTCCATGGGGGCCGATAATTGCTTCCCAGCCTATGGGCAGCGCTGCTTCAATTAAGATTCGTTTATCTGCCTTTGGCGGTAAGACAGAATCCCTGTAGGCTTTATCTTGCACCAGGAAAAGTTCACGGCAGATCATACTGACCACTCGCAAAGCATATCCTTGTTCCTGCAGTTTTTGCTGAGCTTCTAATGCCAGCTGAAGCTCGGATCCGGTGGCGATCAGAATTATGTCGGGTTGGTCTGCCTTTTCCCGGCTGACAATATAGCCACCTTTTAGAGCCTCTTTGCTGGTGCCCGGCAGCTGAGGTAGATTCTGGCGCGACAGGATTAAAGCTGACGGACCACAGCGCCGCTGGACCGCATGCAGCCAGGCGGCCGCAGTTTCCCGGCCATCGGCCGGACGCAATAGATGCAGATTGGGGATGGAACGCAGGTTGGCCAGCTGTTCGATCGGCTGGTGAGTAGGGCCGTCTTCGCCCACCGCCACGCTATCGTGGGTATAGACATAGGTCACGGGTAGCCCCATCATCGCCGCCAGGCGCACCGCCGGCTTCATATAGTCAAAGAAAACCAGGAAGGTCGACCCAAAGGGGCGCAGGCCGCCGTGCAGAGCCAGACCGGAGAGGATCCCACCCATGGCATGTTCGCGTACGCCAAAATGGATGTTGCTGCCAGCCGGGTTATCTTTTTGAAAATCAGGCGAGTTTTTTATCCTGGTTTTTGTTGAAGCATTTAGATCGGCAGAACCGCCAATCAGGTTTGGCAGGTATTCGAAAAGCACCTGCATGATCTCGCCGGAAAGGGAGCGTGTTGCCGCCGCTTTTTCGCTAAAATCCCAAAGCCTGTTGTCCTCCGTGAGCGCAGGAGATACTTCACCGGAATGCCATTCATGCCAACTTTTCAGAAGGTCCGGGTATTCACGACCATAGGCATCAAGCAGTTCATCCCACTTTTCTTTCACGGCTTTTAGCTGTTTTCGCTGATCGGCAAGATGAGCGTAAACTTCATCAGGCACATAAAATTCTGGTTCCGCAGGCCAACCTAGATTATTCTTGGTTAGCAGCACCTCATCGGCTCCGAGGGGAGCGCCGTGTGCTTCAGAGCTGCCCTGCTTGTTCGGGGAACCGTAGCCGATGCTGGTGCGAACCATGATCAGGCTCGGCTGCTCCTGATTCTGCTTCGCTACAGAGATCGCCTTTTCTAAGGTCTCCGGATTATTGCCCTCATTGACCTTCATAACCTGCCAACCATAGGCTTCGAAGCGTTTACCCACATCTTCGGTAAAGGCAAGCTCGGTTCCACCGTCGATCGTAATTTGATTGTCATCGTACAAGCAAATCAGCTTGCACAGACCGAGATGACCGGCCAGGGACGCAGCCTCTGAAGTGATCCCTTCCATCATGCAACCATCACCAGCGTAAACATAAGTGTAATGATCGACAATCGCAAAACCGGGTCGGTTAAATTCCGCCGCCAGGCGCTTTTCGGCAATGGCCATGCCTACAGCGTTGGCAAAGCCCTGCCCAAGCGGGCCGGTAGTAGTCTCCACCCCCGGGGTATGTCTGTATTCAGGGTGTCCGGGTGTTCTGCTCCCCCACTGCCGAAAATCTTGCAGTTCTTCCAGTGACAGGCCATAACCGTAGAGGTGCAATAAGGCATAGATCAGCATTGAACCGTGCCCCGCTGAAAGGACAAACCGGTCGCGGTCTTTCCAGTCCGGGCAATCCGGGCAATGCTTGAGAAAACGACTCCAGAGGGTGTAGGCCATGGCCGCCCCACCCATCGGTAAACCGGGGTGGCCGGAGTTGGCCTTTTCCACGGCGTCAACGGCTAAGAAACGGATCGTGTTAACAGCTAGTTGATCAATATTCTTCAAGTTTTCTACACCCCTTCGGTTTAAACTAAAGATCCATCGTAAAAAAGGGAAAACGCTGTTTTTTATTATAACATGATGCTTAGAGACCTTTCGGCCAGAGATAAGAGCTCAATAAACAATCAAGAGGAATAATGACAACAATTATCTCATTCAACTGGATTTGCTGTCCCTACGGCGATCAGTAGAGATCAGGGCAACTCTCATGTGGTTCATAATTACTGGCATTATCATTTTATCCTACTAAACCAGCAAATAACCTTGTTCTAGATTATCTTAATTTAACTGTGCTGATCAAGGTTACTATTGATCAAGATCGCGACAGGCCTTTTCGCTGTAACACCAATAGTGTATATTAGTGCATAGTTGAAAGTGAGGGTTTATATGAAACGATACCTGCCTTACCTGGCCGGCCTAGGCGTGGCAATGGCCTGGGGGCTTTCCTTTTTATTTACCAAGGGCGCCCTGGATTACCTGGAGCCCTTTCACCTCCTGGGCTTAAGGTTTGCTGCTGCCCTCGGAGCGATGAGCGCCTTACGCCTGGCGAACATCATTAAAATAAAGATGACAGCCGGCGATTACCTGCACCTGCTCCCTTTGGCTGTCTTCCAGCCAATTCTATATTTTTCGGCCGAAACGATGGGGGTCCTGCTGACTTCGGCCTCTTATTCAGCGATGATGATCGCCGCCATCCCAATTGTGGTTGCTACTCTGGGCTCTTTTTTACTGCGTGAGCGTCCTAACCAGATGCAGTTCCTGTTTATTATCGCGTCGGTGGCGGGCGTTATCTTTATTATCATGATGGATAACCAGTCTATAAGCGGGATTAATCCGCTTGGCACTTTAGCCCTGATCGGAGCCGTGGTCTCTGCCGCTTTCTATAACATTTATTCCCGCAAAGCCTCGGTTCATTATAGTCCACTGCAAACTACCTGGGTAATGATGGTGGTCGGCGCCGTTGCTTTTAACCTGATTGCTCTACTCCAACATCTGCTCGCCGGCAAAATCAGCCTATACCTGCAACCGCTGACCGTGCTCTGGCCTTCAATTATCTACCTGGGCGTTG
>VGTO01000127.1 GCA_016874655.1 Bacillota bacterium
TAGCGCTTCCACTCCGGCAATTTTAAGCGGCATTAAAGCTAAAATATAGTTTCCTTCCGCTACTGCTGAGAGCAGCAGGCCTTCCAAAATCCAGATTCCTTTCCGGAGCAACACCTGGTGAGTAGGGTGGCCTTCCTGTTCACGCTCGATGCCCAAGGCATCAATACCAACTCCAGCGATGTTTTTCTGCGCCAGGAACTCGGCCCCGCTTTTCTCCAGGAAAACAAAAGTAAAATCAAAGTGCTGCCTTGCCGAATTGGTTGTTTTAAGGAGGACGGTGCTGTCCGCTTCAAAAAAAGGCTTGCCTTCCGGAAGCCTGCCCTCATGCTCTTTTTGCTGCAGATCGCCTGCCCTGATCCGGTCGGCCCCTAAACTACTGAAATCCAAAACACGGCAACGAGTCAGAACATGTTTGCTATTCCAGGTATCAGAGGTTTCACCCTGGGGCAAAACATGCAGAGGCAGGTCAATGTGGGTGCCGCTGTGCAGGTCAAAGTCAAGACGTCCTTCATGAATAGTGCCGCTGATGTGATCACGGCTGACTGTAAAGCGCGGCCGCTTCTCATCCCTGTTTTTATAAACCGGCATATCCGGAGCGATTGTTGATGAGATATCGTGAAGTAGCATTTAACTGGTAACTCCTTTTAGAAGACAGCTAATAACCTTTACTGTTAATTCCACCACCGGTATCCGGCTGCTTTAAGCATCAGATCCGCCTCTTCAGGACCCCAGCTGCCCGGGTCATAAGAGCAGGGCTGATCTGCACCGTCTTGTCGGTTATAAAAGATAGTATCGATTAAGTTCCAGGCCTTCTCAATCTCATCCCAGCTGCTGAAACGCGAAAGATCACCATTAAAAGCATCCGCCAGCAACTTTTCATAGGCTTCAGGGGTGTTAATTAAAAAAGCGCAGGGCTGGCAGAAGTCCATATCCACCGCTACTATTTCACTGGCCGTGGCCGGTTTCTTAATATTAAACTGGAAGACTACACCTTCGCTGGGTTGCACCTTAAGGGTCAAAATATTGGGCGGCAGCCCACCGTCTGCCCGAACATCATCTTCCAGCAGCCAGGGGCACACCGGCGGAGGTGTTTTAAACTGGATCACTATCTTAGCCTGCTTTTCCTGCAGTTTTTTCCCGGTCCGCAGGTAGAAAGGCACCCCCTGCCAGCGTTTATTATCAATAGCCAGCTTAAGAGCGGCAAAGGTTTCGGTTTTCGTGCCGGGGGCAACATCTTTTTCTTCACTATAACCCCGGTATTGGCCCAGGACCAGGTTGCCGCCCTTGTCTTCTTCCGGCCATAACCGGACGGCATCGAACAGTTCAACCTTGGTGCGGCGAATCGTTCCTGGATCGATATCAAACGGTGGCTCCATAGCCACAACGGCCAGCATTTGCATCAGGTGGCTCTGGATCATATCGCGCATTGCCCCGGCGTGGTCATAGTAACGACCGCGATCACCAATGCCCTCAACTTCAGTAGCGCTGATTTGAACCTGTTCGATGAAACGGTTATTCCAGAGGGGTTCGAAGACCGCGTTGGCAAAGCGAATCACCATTATATTCTGCAGCATCTCTTTGCCCAGGTAGTGATCGACGCGGTAGATATTCTGCTCTTCAAAGGCTGAACAAAGAGCATCGTTTAAAGTGCGAGCTGAGCCCAGATCAAAGCCAAAGGGTTTTTCAATCATGATCCGCCGCCAGCCTTTGGCTGAAAGAGACAGTTGATTACGGCCCAGGTGTTCCGCTATCGGTACAAAAAGCTGGGGGGCAACAGCCAGGTAAAAGAGAAGGTTGTGATTCTCCGCCGACTCGGATCTTTTCTTTAGCTCCTGCTTTAATTCCTGATAACTTGCATCATCAGTCAGGTTACAACTTAAGTATTCCATTCTCTCTGCCAGGTCGGGCCAAAGATCCTCTTTCCAGCTGTGAGCGGAATATTTTTTGATTGCCGCAGCAAGCTCTTCGCGATATATAGCGCTGCTCTTTTCCTTCCGGCCAATTCCGATCAAGCTAAAATGGGGGGGCAGTTTTTCTTCAAGATATAGATTATAGAGAGCAGGGGCGAGTTTTCGGTACGCCAGGTCACCGGTCCCGCCAAAAATCAGCATGGTGTTTTTTTCCGTAGCCATTAACCAGAGCCTCTCTTTCTAGCGCTCCACTTTTTCGACATCATGGCCGCCGAATTCTCGGCGTAACCCGGCAATCAGGCGGGCTGAAAAAGGATCCTGCTGCGCTGATCGATAGCGGGTAAAAAGCGACTGGGCAATAGCCGGTACCGGTACTTGCCGGGAAAGCGCTTCTTCAACTGTCCAGAGACCGGTTCCTGAAGATCCGATCACCCCTTTTAGTTGATTAAGCTGGGGATCTTTGGCAAATAGCTGGGCTGTAAGTTCGATTAGCCACCCGCGGATCACTGACCCATTGTTCCACAGCTCAGCCAAAGCCCGGTAATCCAAGTCATAGGGACCAGCATCCATCAGTTCGAACCCTTCAGCCAGTGCCTGCAGCATGCCATATTCTATGCCGTTATGAACCATCTTTACATAATGCCCGGCACCGGTCGGCCCCGCCCGCAAACAGCCGTTTTCGACGCAGAGATCTTTTAACAGCGGGTACAAATACTGATAGGTTTCTTCACTGGAGCCAACCATCATACAGGCTCCGTTTCTGGCCCCATCCGGGCCGCCGCTGATCCCGATATCAATAAATTCAACGCCGGCAGCTTTAAGCTTTTCGGCCCGTCTCAGCGCATCGCGGTAGTGAGAATTGCCGCCGTCGACCAGCAGATCGCCTGCTGCCAGCAGGGGTAGCAGCTGATCTATCATCTGATCTACCGGATCGCCGGCCGGCACCATTAACCAGATCAGCCGCCGCCCGCTAAATAGCCCGGTGAATACCGACAAATCACTGGTGCCGGTTAGCCCATTTTTTTCCACCGCTGCCGCCTTTTCAGGGCTACGACTGTTGACAATCACATTGTGACCGCTGCTATTCAGATTAAGGGCAAGCGCTAAGCCCATTTTACCAAGACCAATTAAACCGAC
>VGTO01000128.1 GCA_016874655.1 Bacillota bacterium
TCAGTCAGGCTAAAGTGCACCGGGGTAATTGAAATGTAATTTTCGCGGATCGCCTTGGTATCGCTGTCTGCGGTCTCCGGATCATCATCAACCAGTTCACCCGCCAGCCAGTAATAGATTGACCCGCGTGGATCGATCCGCTGGTCAAAGATATTAATATACCTCCTGGTGCCAAGGCTTGTTATCCTGGCTCCTTTAACCTGATCAGTATGAACAGGTACATTGATGTTAATTAAAGTCGAAGCCGGAATGCCGCTGTTCAGAAGCTCCGGCACCAGGTTACAGACAAATCTAGCTGCGTAAAGGTAGTCTTTTTCCTCCCCGCGGTCGGTCAGCGAAACGGCAACTGAAGGGATACCCATGATCAGCCCCTCGACTGCTGCCGAAACAGTGCCTGAATAGAGCACATCAGTGCCCAGGTTACTGCCCCGGTTGATTCCCGAAATCACCAGGTCGGGTTTATCGTCTAAAATCGCCTCGATTGCCAGCTTTACACAGTCTGACGGAGTGCCGTTAACAGCCCAGCCACTTAACTCCCGATTATGAATAAAGGATAGCTTTTCCACGCGCAACGGTTGATGCATGGTGATGGCGTGCCCGACAGCGCTGCGTTCACGATCTGGCGCAATAATTGATAGGCGGTAGCCCTGCCCTGCCTGGTGCAGCACCTGGCTTAAATGCTGAATCCCTTCAGCATGGATGCCATCATCGTTGGTTACCAGTATATGCAGTTCTTTCATTATTTACCTTCTTTTTCTTTGACAGCGCCAACCAGCCGGGTAGCACAGCGTGTCGCCTCCGCCCTTATTTTGGCCTCGTCAATCGTTAGCAGTTCTCCTTTTTCAAGCACTATCTTGCCGTCCACCAGCACCAGATCAACATCAGCAGCTGAAGCCGCATAAACAATCTGGGCGGTTGGGTCGTGCATCGGCGTTAAATGTGGTACATCCAAACGCAAGCCAATTAAATCTGCCTTCCATCCTTCTTTCAAACAACCACAATCCTCTAAAAAGAGTGCTTCCGCCCCGGTAACTGTGGCCATGCGCAGGGCTGTTTTGGCATCGATTAAAGTCGGGTCCATGGCTATGCCTTTGGCCAGCAGTGAAGTCAGGCGCAGCTCTTCAAACATATCCAGATTGTTATTACTAGAGGCTCCGTCGGTGCCAATACCTACCTTTATGCCTTTGGCCAACATCCTGGCAACCGGGGCCACGCCGCTACCCAGCTTCAGATTGCTGCCCGGGTTATGGGCTACTCCAACCTGATTTTCGGCTAAAATCTCCATATCGTGATCGCTGACATGCACGCAGTGGGCTGCTGTTACCTGGTGCGCAAAAAGACCAAGCCGATAAACCAGCTCGATCGGGCTGGCTCCGTGCTGAGCAATGCTCTCCTCCACCTCCCGCTTTGTTTCGGAAAGGTGTATCTGCAGGGGACGTCCACTTTTGGTTGCTAAAGCGATTACTTTTTCCAGGTAAGGCGGTGGACAAGTATAGGGAGCATGCGGACCTAAAGTGATGTTGATGCGACCTCCTTCAGCCCCGTGCCAGTTTTTGATAAATTCTTCAGTTTCCTTTAAACCTTTTGCGGCCGAATCGCCAAAGCCAATCATCCCTCTTGAAAGAAAAGCCCGGATGCCACTTTCCGCAGCCGCCTCGGCTACTTTGTCCATAAAAAAGTACATATCCTTAAAAGTTGTCGTTCCGCCTTTCAGCATTTCGCAGATGGCCAGCATTGAACCCCAGTAAACGTCATCTGCTGTAAGATGTTCCTCAATTGGCCAGATTTTCTCTTCCAGCCACTCCTGTAGTGGCAAATCATCAGCGTAGCTGCGCAATAAAGTCATTGCTGCGTGACCGTGGGTATTGACCAAACCCGGCATTACAAGCAGGTTCCGGCCATCGATCACAACTTCAGCCGCTTTAGAATCAATTTTTTCCGGGTGTTCACTAATGCGGGAAATTTTATCGCCTTTGACCAAAATATCGCCAATAAAATAACCCGGCCGCAGTTCATCTACCGTTACCAGTAAAGTATCCTTGATTAAGATGTCCGCCATCTATCTTGCCTCCCTTATGCGGTAAACAATGCGGCAATTTTTTCTGCCGCCGGTTGTCTGATAACCCCTTTTTCAGTGATTATAGCGCTGATTAGCTGCGCCGGGGTAACGTCAAAGGCAGGATTAAAAGCTTTAACCCCGTCGGCTGTAACACAGCTCTGACCTAAATGCGTAACCTCACTTAAGCAACGTTCTTCAATGATTATTCCGCTTCCGTTATCCAAAGACTGGTCAATAGTCGAAAGGGGAGCGGCAATATAGAACGGAATCTGGTGATAATAGGCCAAAACTGCCAGGCTGTATGTACCAATCTTATTTGCCGCATCACCGTTGGCCGCAATCCGATCTGCTCCGACTACAATCAGATCAATCTTGCCCAGCGCCATCAGGTGGCCGGCCGCATTGTCGGTAATCAGGGTTGCCGCAATTCCTTCGTGTAAAAGTTCAAAAGCGGTCAGCCGCGCACCCTGGAGCAGAGGTCTCGTTTCATCAACATAGACGTGAATCTGTTTACCATCTTCAAAAGCGGCCCTGATCACCCCCAGAGCCGTTCCGTAGCCGCCGGTAGCCAGGGCTCCGGCATTGCAGTGGGTCAGAATGTTAGCCTGTTCCGGAACCAGTTCGGCTCCAAAACTGCCGATCAGCCGGTTATTCCGCACATCCTCTTCATAAATCTCCAGTGCTTCTTTTTCCAGCCTCTTTAACAGATCTTCTGCCTTAAGCTCCCGGTTAGCCTCAGCTAAGCGGAGCATCCGCTCAACGCCCCAGGCCAGGTTAACTGCAGTCGGTCGGGCTTTGATCAGTTCAGCACCGGCCAGCTTTAACTTAATAATCATCTTTTCCGTGCTTAAGTTAGCCTCCAGCAATGCTGCTGCTTCAATGACCAGGCCGAAAGCGGCGCTGATTCCAATTGCCGGCGCACCGCGAACGGTCATCTCTTTGATCGAGTCTGCCACATCGGAGCAAGAACGGCA
>VGTO01000129.1 GCA_016874655.1 Bacillota bacterium
GATGGTTGAGGAAACGGGGCGCTTGCTGAAGATGCCGCCGCTGGAACTGGCTATGTCGAACATGGTATACCGTCACCTTGTTGTGCTGATTACCCCTTTTAACTCAAGCCTGATCCTGATCTCCGGCCTGACCGGGATCAGCATTGCCGGTTATTTAAGCTTTACGGTGCCGGTAATCCTGGTTGTATTTATAATCGCCACTATCCTTATTTTTTATCGCTATCCCCGAACGGAAAACACATCAGTGGAAAACACTAAAGGTTACTACGCAGCTGCCCTGGCTGCCCTTTTCAGCTCGGCCTTTCCCTTTTTACTGGCGATTGTTCTTGGCTTGGTCTTTGGAGTTTTTTTCCCTCTGGCGCTTTTGGCCGGTATTGTCGCCTGTTTTTTTGTTAAGTTACCAGTAGCTGACCGCATCAGTGAGCTGCGCAACCGCATTAGAATTTTGCTGGGCGGCTTTAACTGGCCGCTGGTGCTTTCCACCCTGGCCATTGTTGTTTATAAAGATTTTATGCTGGAAGCGGAGTCTTTTCAGCAAGCGGTCCAGTACCTGGTTGCACAGGGTTTACCGTTGATAGTGTTAATTGTGGTGCTGCCTTTTATAACGGGATTTATAACCGGCAACAACACGGCGTCGCTTGGCATCGCTGTGCCGGTTCTGATTCCCTTTTTCGGCGCGGAGATGCTTACGGTGCGCTACTTTGGCCTCGTCTATTTAAGCTCTTACGCCGGCTACTTTGGTTCTCCTGTTCACCTCTGTACTTACCTGACCAATGAATACTTTAAAACGCCGATGTACCCGCTAATTAAGAGGATTAATGTCTACGGGGCCATAATGCTTGGCGTTGGTCTGGTCTTGTCTCTCTTCTATTAACTTACGATTTTGCTTAGCGTATTTAATTTTCTATTGACAGTGGTGACTACAGAAACTGCACTGTTTGTATTTTAGTGATCTTGCATGGCACCAGTCATTGGCATAGAATGAATAGTAATTTAGATGATCTAAAGGTGAGGTAAATCCTAAGCATTTAGTCGTTGAAGGAGTACAAACAAATATGAAAAAAATTGCGATTGTCACTAGTGGTGGAGATGCTCCGGGCATGAACGCAGCAGTGCGGGCGGTTGTGCGGACGGGAATCTATCACGGCTATCAGGTATGCGGTATTCGGCGCGGTTTTTCCGGATTGCTCAACGGTAACCCGGTTATAAATTTTGAACTGGGCTCGGTGGCTGATATTATTCAGCGCGGTGGAACTTTTCTTTTAACAGCACGTTCGCCGGAGATGTACCAGGTTGAATCACAGGTTAAGGCCGCAGAGCATTTAAAAAATGAAGGGGTTGACTGTCTGGTTGTCATTGGCGGTGAGGGTTCGTTTAAGGGAGCAATGACCTTAGAAAAACAGGGGATTCAGACAATCTGCATCCCCGGAACAATTGACAATGATATTAACGGCACCGATCAAACAATCGGTTTTGATACGGCCGTTAATACGATACTTGATGCCATTAACCGGCTGCGCGATACGGCTACCTCACATGAAAGAGTGTTTTTGCTGGAAGTGATGGGACGCCACACCGGTTACCTGGCCCTGGCAGCCGGTCTGGCTGGTGGCGCTGAATCGATTGTGGTTCCCGAAATAAAATATGATCTCAACGAAATCTGCAATAGGATTATGCGGGGTATTAAAAGGGATAAAATGCATAGCATTATTATCGTTGCCGAGGGTGCTGCCAATATTTACGAAATGAATGAGGCGATCAAAAAGCACATTAACGTTGAGACCAGGGTTACCGTCTTGGGCCATATTCAACGTGGCGGCAGCCCCAGTGCTGTTGACAGGCTGCTGGGCAGCCGCATGGGTGCAGCAGCAGTCGACTGGCTGGCTGAGGGTAAGAGTGGTTATTTTACAGCCCTTTATGGTCAGGATATTGTTCCTGTTTCGCTTGACAGTTGTTTTGCCGAGCGAAAACCGTTCCCCGAAGACCTCTATCGTCTGGCCCTGATTCTTTCCCGCTAAAGAACCTCCGCCCGATCCGGATTCTGAAATCATGGCCATGGACTTGGTGCCCCTGGTAGCCAACCTGGGCTTCCTAATTGTGGTCAGCCTCTACCTGCTCCTCCGCGTGGAGAAACGGCTCGAAGAGATGATCATCATCAAAGATGCAAATGAAAACATAAAGGAAAATATTAAATTCCTATCGAATCAATCGGCTCGCGCGCACTATCCGGGCAGAATTCCTCGGCCGTGCCTACGTTGATGCAAACATCAGCCATTTTTCCTGAACGGATATAAAATGGCGCTGCTATTACGGTGATAAAGGATCCAACAATGTAAGCCGTCGGGATCGAAATGGCCCGGGATAGCCAGCCGAATGATGGTTGGCCAATAGAACTGCCGGCATCACTGAAGAATGAGTCAAGTGATAATACTGTTGCCCTTTGCTGTGATGGGATGTGGGCATTTATGTACCCCTGGCGGATGGGGCTGATTAGGCCCATCCAGACCCCTACCAAAAACAATATAGATGCCAGCATTAAAAATGCAGTTAAGTTTCCTTCAGATGGTGACAGCAATCCAACCAAACCGGCGAGGCCGGCAAGACATGATAATATAATGGCACCGATGGTTAAAACTTTTGGAGCGCTATTGCCCCAGCGGCTGCGTGTTACCGGGCCGACACAGAGGTTCCCCACGATGCTAGCCAGCCCGAATAACGCTGCAAGCATCCCCGAAACCCAAATCAGGTCAGGCCTTCTGAGCAGGCTGAGTGCATATGGCTGCGCTGCATAAAAGAAATACATGAAAAAAGAGCCCTGTGCTGCTGAGGCAAGAAGCAGTGGTCGGACTGCAGGGTTATGCCAACCGAAATTTACGCCTGCCCTAAAGATAGTGTGGGTTTCTGATGCAAAATGTGTGGCCTTAAGTGGACGGGTCTTAAACCCGAGGTCATGCATCAGGGCTAAAGTAGCGAGGAAGGCGATCACC
>VGTO01000130.1 GCA_016874655.1 Bacillota bacterium
CATCTCGAGGCTGAAAAAACTTGAAAGTATTGCTTCAAGTAGTTTGCGGTGATGATCTTCCATTATTCTCAGGCGGTGAATATCGTATTCGGGAGCGTACAGCAACTTAACCATGTGCCCCCGGCAATCAGCAAGGTAGGCCGGCTCAAGCCAGGCGGCAGTGGTTTTCTGCCGCTTTTTAATCTCTTCCAGTAGATCGGGCCAGGCTGCACGCAATCCTGCAAGGCGATCGCCGTTGGCCAGCTGGCCAGATTCCAGAGCTGTTTTTTCTGAAGGTGATAATCCCTGATCATAATTAGCTGGCGTTTTAATCTCGGCCGCAGGGCGCTCTGTTTTTTCGCGCATCGCATCTCCAGGCTCAGCCTTTACCACCACCGGCTGAGGATCGGGCTGTGGCCTTTCTTCTGCAGGTGCTTTTTCACCAACCTGCTGCTCCAGGTGCAGGCCGGGAGCCGGCTGTAACCTGCCGTGCAAGACCCGTAGCAACCTGATAAAGGATATCTCCAGGATATACTGTGGAAAGTGGGCATGACGCAGTTCGATTGATGCCTGATGTAAAAGCTCAATTGCATCGAGCAGCAGGCTGCGGTTTAGGTTTTGGCTGATACTTGCAAGAAGCCCTTCCAAACCAGAAAAACCTTTTTGATCTTTTCCACCTACTGGCTTATCGAGCAGCAGGCGGCTAAAAATAAAGGTTAGATCGCGCATAAATAGCGTTAGGTCCCGACCGCTATAGATCACTTCATGAATAATATTCAGCCCGCTGTCAAGGTCGTTATCGAATGCGGCCTTAACCAAAGAAGCCACCGTTTCTGCCCTGGTAGAGCCGGTAACGATGCGCACATGATCATCGCTGATCAGCTTTTCACCGTAAGCAGCGCACTGTTCCAAGATTCCCAAAGCATCGCGCAGCGAACCCTCGGAAAGCCGGGCAATCAGCTCAACCGCATCATCCTCAGCCTCCCAGCCTTCCTCTTTCAGAATCTGTTGCAGGCGGCTGCTGATCTGATCGATGGTTAGCAGGTGAAAATCAAAGCGCTGACAACGGGAAACAATGGTTGCCGGTAAACGGGAAGGATCAGTTGTGGCAAGAATAAAAACTACATTTTGCGGCGGTTCTTCGAGCGTTTTTAAAAAGGCATTACAGGCTTCGGGGGTAAGCATATGCGCCTCATCGATGATGTATACCTTAAAACGGCTTTCGCCGCTGGCAAAACGGGATCTTTCACGCAGTTCCCTTATTTCGTCAATGCCCCGGTTGGAAGCAGCGTCCATTTCAATAACATCGATTGATACACCGGCGGCAATATTTAAACAGGGGATGCATTTTCCACATGGCTCAACTGTGGGGTAAGTGGTGCAGTTCATCGCCCGGGCCAGTATTTTTGCTGCTGTGGTTTTACCGGTTCCACGGGGGCCGCAAAAAAGGTAGGCATGTGCCAGCCGATCGCTTAAGAGAGCATTGCTTAAGGTCCGGGTAATATGCTCCTGCCCGGTCATATCGGCAAAAGTAAGCGGTCTGCGGCGTCTGTATAAGCTTAAATAAGTCAACTTTAGGGTTACACCTCAGTATGGCTAGTGAGCTATTTTTGCAATAGTGCCAAGTGCACTTATCGCTTCGTCCAGTTTCCCGGCTTTAATCATTAAGTAATCGGTATCATAAGTGGAAAGAGTAAAAACTGCGATTCTGGCGACGGCAAGAGGATTGAGCAGGGAGGCCAGAATACCGGTCAGGCTAAAGTCGAGAGGGCCTTCAACTTTGAACAGTCGAAACCCTTTCTCCTGGGTACAGTTTAGCGGCAACAACTCTTCCCGGCAGACGACCGATAGCTCTTCAACAGTCCGGGTTACAGATATAAAGCCGCCTTCAGGGTCCTCCGGAAAATCAATCACCGCATCGCTATCCAGGCGATAAACCCCATACAAGTGAGGAAGAAGGGTCAGAACCAGTTTATCCATAAAATTAAAGGCCGCGCACCTGCCTTTGACCGTCAATTCCAGGCGCTGACCGGGCAGTTAGCTCCAGCCCGGCACTCCCGTGGCACCCGCATATTCTCACTTACCGCTGCTCCCTTCCGGACCTGACGGGGTTCATGAGTCTGCGCCGCACGGGACCGAGCCCTCAACACCACTTACCAGGCGCTGACCCCAAAACTGAACAACCGGGGACAGGAATTCAACCCCGCTATAGCGGATTGCGGGTACAGGGCACCGCTATCTCCCCATCTAGCGCGGCCAAACTTGATTAAAATGGCGGAGAGAGAGGGATTCGAACCCTCGAACGGCTTAACACCGTTACTCGCTTTCCAGGCGAGCGCCTTCGACCAACTCAGCCATCTCTCCACGCTTCGCAAACAGTAATTCTCTAACGCGATCATTATACAATGAATAAAGAGACCTTTCAACACCAACCGCTCGGGGATTATTGAAGAAGAAAACGCGCAGGATCCCTGAACGGAATGCGCGCGTTATTATTTACTGGCGGAGAGAGTGGGATTTGAACCCACGGTGCCTTGCAGCACACACGATTTCGAGTCGTGCGCCTTCGACCGGACTCGGCCATCTCTCCATCTTCGATTTATATCTTACCGCAGGGCGCCGTACCTTGTAAAGATGGTGGCCCTTTAAGCATTAACAATAACTAATCAATCCCGTCGCTTCTGGAAAAAATCCCGCAGCAGGGTGGCGCATTCCGCCTCCATCACCCCGGCCGTAACCTCCAGGCGATGATTAAAACGTAAGTCGCACACCAGGTCGTACAATGAACCAGCCGATCCGGCTTTCGGATCAGCGGCGCCGAAAACCAGGCGCTTAATCCGGGCCTGGACCAGCGCCCCGGCACACATCGGGCAGGGTTCCAGGGTAACATAAATGGTAGCATTGCTGAGGCGCCAGCCACCGAGCAGC
>VGTO01000131.1 GCA_016874655.1 Bacillota bacterium
ACAGTTAAACCGCCGCTGATCAGCTCCAGCGGTTTAATCCCGGATTGAAGCCCCTTTTCAGCCCATTCAAGGGCTGCATTTTTATTGCCACTGAGGATCGCTGTAGCAAGACTTTGCAGTATCTCTTTCAAGTTTAACCCTCCGCCCTTAAACAAACTAGATCACCTTTTTTTGATTGGGGTAAATCAGAAACCTGCCTTTCAATTATGGCAGATTATACAGCCACAAAATTACAGAGTAAAAAGGGCAGTAGTCAAAAAACTGACTTTAAAAACCATGATTTACATATTTATATTCTGATTATTATATCATATATTTTTCCTCTGAAACTAGATAAAAATAGATTTTGCGTGAGCAAATATGATTATTTTGGGGCAAAAGGGAACCACAGGGGGGCGCTTTTAATCATTATTCAGAGGTACTGTGTTATAATTGTTCTACAAGCTTTTTCAAAAAGTACCGCAGGAGGTATGAATGATGAATAAATTAATCAAATCTCTGCTGCTGGTAACTGCTATTTTACTTTGTTTTGTAATTTCCGGCTGCACCACCACCGCTACGCCGGAGGAACCGCCAGTAGAAGAACTGGATGAACCCGAACTGCCCGAAGAAGAATTGACCGAAGAGGAAGAAGAACCTGAGGAAGAAACTACAAAATCCGGTTCTCAAATTACTACATCGGGCAGCGGTTTTCAACATACCGTAAAAATGGAAATTGACGGGGTGGTGGAAACCGATAAAAACGAGGGTTGGTGGAATGTCGACTGAAATTCAGGCTTTTTTGTCACTTAATTGCTCCATGCTGCCCATCCGGTAACCCTCCAGGTCAAGGGTTACATAACTAAAACCCAGGGTTTTTAAGCGGCTTGTGAAAATCCCCCGCAGCTCAAGCAACTTCTTCAGTGAGGAGGCTTCGGCCTCAATTCTTAGCAGATCACCGTGGATCCTTACTCTTAAATCGCCTTCAACCTGAAGGTCACGAAGCATTGCTTCAGCCGCTGCCACGCTTTTTAAAGCCCGCACCGTAATCTTTGTTCCAACCGGAAAACGGGTAGCCAGGCAGGGCGCGGCCGGTTTATTCCAAATCGGCAGACCGGCCTCCTTCGCCAGTTGCCTGATTTCAGCCTTGCCTAAACCAGCTTCCTGTAGCGGACTTCTTACTCCCAGTTCTTTCAGGGCTCGCAATCCCGGCCTGTGCCTGTTTGCGTCGTCTGCGTTTGTCCCATCTACTACGGTAATAAAACCCTCTTTGCCTGCAGCTTCGATCAACTCCTTAAACAGTGCTTTTTTGCAATAATAACAGCGCTCGGCATCATTATTCGCCACCTCCGCCGCCTTTAAAAGATCCAGAGTCAGCACTATCAGTTTCGCACCGAGCTTCCCGGCGATTAAAGCTGCCGCCTCTGATTCGGTTTCAGGGTGCAGGGCCGAGCTTACCAGCACCGCCAACACATTCCCCGGCCCTAACATCCTGATCGATTCAGAAAGCAGATAGCTGCTGTCCACCCCTCCGGAGAAAGCCAGGGCAAACCGGCCGGTGGACTTAATAATCTCCTCCAGCAATTTATTATTTAGCTGCAAGTCAGTATCGCTGATGACCATCAATCGGCTCCTTTTTCTTAAATGAACATCTTGGATTCCAGTTCTTTCACCAGGTCTTTGATAAGCTGCTCCTGCAAGACTGTTTCCTCATGCAAGTTATGATTAGGGGAAAGATCAGACAGGGCCCGTAAAAAGTTCCTTCTTCAAACCGGAGCATCAAGCCACTAATTGTTACTGGAATTATAACACAGATCCTTAATCCTTAAGCTTTTCCCCATCAGAGAGGCCCTTGCTTTTTTTTAGATATATTGCTATATTCTTGCTATATTTACCTACAGGTTCAGCCAGCAGCGGGCAGGAGATCAGGATGAAAAAACTGCACAGTTTTAAGCATCAAACAGTATTTATGCTGATTTTAACTTTATGTGCTGCCGTATTACTCTCTGGCGCTCTTCCTGCTGCTGCCGGCGATCAGCCCAACCACACCAGCCCTGCTTTAGAAAGCCCGGCCTTTGACCATTCCCCTCGACTGGTGCTGCAGATTATCGACGGCAAGGTTCATAAATGGCTAGAATACAACAGTAACCACAGCAGCAAAAAGCTCTCTGTGCAACTGCTTGAACCGGAACGAAAAACACTAAGCGCTCTGGAAATAGAGAGGCTCTATGCCGCTTCACGTAAATGGGAGGAGCAGCAGCACCTGCAACTAACCAGCCTCACTGCAAACCAGCCCATCTTAAACAGCCTGGTTGATAATCGCTCTGCTCTTGATAACAGCCTGAGCATAACCTACCCTTACAACACGATCGGCATGCTGATTGTTGAGTACGAAACACAGTTTATTCGCGGCACCGGTTTCCTGATCAGCCCCTACACGATATTAACCAATGCCCACAACCTCTACACTACAGCTCTTGGTGGCTGGCATAAAGGCGCGCTTTTTTCCCCCGGCCAGTACGAAACAATCTGGCCGGAAAAGCGGCAACCATTTTCTACCCGAGAACCGGCCAAAGCAGAGGTAAACCAAACTTTTCTGCGTTACGAAAATTATAACGACCGGGAAAACCTGATCCGCTACGACTATGGAGCGCTGTTTTTCAACCAGCCTTTTGAAGGTATCACTACTTTTATGCCACTGCAGTTCAACCAGGTACCAACATCAGTATCGGTAGTGGGCTATCCCGGCATTGTAAGGGGATTGGCCAGCCAGGGTCAGTGGCTGGCCCCGGGAACTGTGCTTTCCCAGAATGAA
>VGTO01000132.1 GCA_016874655.1 Bacillota bacterium
TTAAAAGCATACAAAAATTTGTACCTGCAATAATAAACTGAAGGTGGTTGATGCAGAACTAGGGGCACCCTGACAACTGGTTAATCACCAACAAGCGCTGTCTGCATGGAAACTTTTTTCAGCCCTTCGCAGATTCACTGGCTGCCGGCTTCGCTGAAACCGATCCGGGTATGAAAAGCAGTCGATATTTCATTTGGGGGGGCCACATTTATTTCACAGGTAATAAGAGGGATGCCTGCAGCTTGTGCAAATCGAAAAAGGTCCCGATATAATTTGGTGCCAATCCCGCAACCCTGAAAAGTGCTATCAACGACAATCCGGTCAACATACAAGAAACTATGATAGCGGGAACTGAACCACTCATAATTATCATTCTGGTAGCTGGCCCCGTTTTTCATCGCCAACAGAAAAGCAACCACCTGATCGTCCGACACAGCGACTTTAAAATAAGCTGCCAACGAAGATAAATAGTTGAGCCTTTCTAAATTCATCGGGCTTGTCTGCTCAACTACTTCATCGTTCAACCTGACAACTGATGGGTAATCATTATCGTGCGCATCACGAATATGTGTTTTCTTGTTATCATCCAATAAAAAAACTCCTCAAGTAACTCTGTTTAGTCTGTCGCGCATCGGCTTCATGTAGCTTTTGGGTACATTATACTTGTCCCGGAACAGATTCAGCTTTTTATAAAGCGCCTGCTTGTAGTTTTGATCTGCCCCGCCCTTTTTATAGAGTTCCCTGTATTGGGGAATTAAATTGGGGAATTCACTTTCTAAGAAACTGAAATAGCGGGTCCTGGTCTGCCCCCTTAGATATAAAACCCCCGGCAGAAGGTAATCAGCACCGCAATCCATCGCTGCCCTGCAAAGCTGTTCAAGGTTCTCCGGGCTATCGGTAATCAGAGGCAGGATCGGCATCATGTGGAAACCGATTGAAGCCTTAGTTTTTTTAAACTCCTTAAGCATAGCCAGCCTCGCCGTTGTTGGGGAAGAACCAGGCTCGATAAGCGCCCGGATCTTTTCATCAGCAGTAGTAATTGTCGCAGCGATATTGATATAGGTGATCCGGGACAGTTGGTCAATCAGATCGTAATCCCTGAGGATTAGATCCGACTTGGTGGAAATAATCGCCGGTGTCTGATACTTGATCAGCAGCTTTAATATTTCGGGCATCAACCGGTAGTCAGCTTCGGCACGCTGGTAGCTGTCAGTTACCCCGCCGATATTAATCACTTCCCGCTTCCAACTGCCCGCACTTAGTTCTCTTTCCAGCAGCTCAACGATATTGGTTTTTACCTGGATTTCGGAATGAAAGGACTGATCGTCTCCAAACCCAAGATAACTGTGTGAATAGAGAGCGTAGCAATAGATGCAACCGTGAGAGCAACCCCGGTAAATGTTTAAATCCCAGCCGTAGGGAATCTTCCTTTTCAGGTGGTGCAAAGCGCTCGCAGCCTTAATTTCCGTGATCAATCGGCAGCCCTTTCTTCCCTTCTGTTTTAAAAGCTAAATGTGCGACCGGCAGCAATCCCCGGATTCAAATCAATCAGCCGAACACTGCCGGAGGAACAGCAGGGTCAGCATAACGGTGAAGCTCATCTAAGTAAGGTGTTTTTATCCCTGCCTGACGGGCAAGGTCGAGTAACTCTTCATTTAACTTAGTCATTTCAGCACGGGCTGACCGTGCATGACGGGCTCCGCCAATATCCAACAGCTTTGAACCAAAAAGTTTCCTGGCCAGGGGAACGAGGATAAACTCAGGTATAGCAAAAACCGTTTTAATCATCGGCGGTTCAGCTGGAAAACCATGAGCCTGAAGCACCCGGAAAGCTTCGCGCATCCCCCGCAGTCCTTTCCTGACTATTTCCGGATGTTGGGCCAATTTATAGTTGCATGCTCCTGCCATATACATAGCATTGGCCAGTGGCCCAACCAGGGCTACATGATAGCGCAGCCAGGCATCCATATTACTGCTGAATTCAACCGGAATATCTGCTTCCCTGAAAGCGGAAGCTATCTGCTCCAGTCTGTCACTTGTTTTACCGTCCAGTTCTCCCATGGTTATTGCCCTGCCTTTAGCGAACATCAACCGGACCAGATGCCCATCTCTTTCGCCGCCAGCATTGGCAAAACCCAGCACTACTCTTTCTCTTCCCAGGGCATCGACCATCACAGCCGGCCCTTCAGCGCTATTAACCATAAAGAGGAATGTTGGGATCATCTTGTTTGCAGCCAGGATTGGCAGAGCGTCTTTCAACTGAGTTTTTTGAATTGGCACCAGGCAAAAATCATAATATTCATCCTCCGGCATCTTCTCTACTACTTTAACCGCAGTTCTTGTCTCTTCGCCAGAATCGAAGTATTCGAGCACGATCCCGTGCTGTTTAAGATCTTCATAACGCTTCCCCCGGGCGACAGCCGTTACATCTTGGCCGGCATCCTGTAACCTGGCGGCATATAAACTGCCTAAAACTCCTGCTCCGAAAACCAATATTTTTAACTTACTATTCTTAGTGGTCATGTTAACTATCCTTTCTTTTAAATATTTATTTTCGTTCCTGTTATTCCGCAATCTATCTTATTCTTCCCTTCTATAAGCAATTGCTCATATCCTTTTTTAAACCTGTCACGGGGATTGTGTACAGCCCCCATTTTTTGTGCCAAAAATTAAGTTAGTTCAAGAAGCAATTAAAATGGTTTGTGGTGCTGGTGGCCGGTAGCCAAGAGAGCTGTGCGGCCGTATTGTGTTGTATTCTAAAAC
>VGTO01000133.1 GCA_016874655.1 Bacillota bacterium
TTGGAACGAAAGCTGCGCCTGAACCAACTTAGGGGAGGAACCGCAGCGGTTCTGATTGAACCGGTTGGCCCGGAAAGCGGCACCAGGCCACTTAATTTTGATTTTAACAAAGGGGTGGAAAAGCTCTGCCGCAAATATGGAGCCCTGTTGGTCTTTGATGAGGTGGTAACGGCTTTCAGGATGGGACCAGCCGGTGCTCAAGGGTATTTTGGGGTATCTCCCGATCTGACAATCTTCGGTAAGATTGTTGCCGGCGGTTACCCGAGTGCCGGTGGACTCGGTGGTAAAAGAGAATTCATGAAATACCTGGCGGCCGGTTTACAGGGTGGAGAAAAACATAAAAAAGCTCTGGTGGGCGGCACTATGGCTGCTAATCCTTTGAGCTGTGTTGCCGGTTATTACACGATTTGCGAAATCGAGAGAACCGGCGCTGCAAAAAAAGCAGGGCAGGTTGGCGACCGCATGGTAGCAGGTTTGAAAGAATCGATTAAAAAGTACAATTTGCCCTTCGTAGTTTTTAACCAGGGATCCATAGTTCATCTCGAGACAGTCGGCACCATGCATTTTGTGATTGACTGGAAGAAAATCTGGACCATTCCGGCCGTAATGAAAGCCACTGCGGAACGAAAAACGGAGATGGAACACATGGGCGCCGCTTATATGGCCGAAGGTTTGGTCACACTGGCGGGCAGCCGTTTATACACCAGTGCTGCTTATACTGATGAAATGATCGAAGATGCACTGGCCGGCTTCGATCGGGTTTTTGCCAATGTGACCATAAAAGAAGGATAGGCGGAGGACAGTGATCATGGAGATACAAAAAGCCCGGGAAAATGTGGTATTGGCCGGCAAGAAACTTCTGGAATCGGGGTTGATTGCCAGAACCTGGGGTAACGTAAGCTGCCGGATTAGCGATTATCAATTCGTGATTACCCCGAGTGGCAGGGCTTATGAGACTTTAAGCCCTAAAGAAATAGTGACAGTCAATATTGAAGATGGCAGCTATTGTGGAGAGCTAAAACCTTCTTCAGAAAAAGATCTGCATGCTGAGATATACAAGCACAGAAAAGATGTGAATTTTATCATTCATACCCACCAGGCCAGCGCCTCTGCTCTCAGCCCACTGGGCGAGGATATACCAATCAGGGATTCTGAGGCTGTCAGCAGTTTCGGTGGAAAAGTGGCCTGTGCGGCTTACGGGCTGCCCGGCTCACAAAAACTCAAAAGAGAAGCTGTCGCTGCGCTGACTCGTACCGCCGGCAAAGCCATTTTGCTGGCTAATCATGGGGCAGTCTGCCTCGGCAGCGATATGCAAGAGGCTTTCCAGGTGGCAACGGATCTGGAGCAGCTCTCTGCTGACTTTGCCTGCCGGCGCTATAGCGAGATAAGTGGAGAGAGTGTGAAGGATGCAGATAAATTAAGAGAAGATTTCATTAAGTTGACCACTGATGGAACTCCTGCTGAAGAAAAAGAGCCGCCAAAGAATCTATACAACAGTGAGAGGAAGGGCGAGCATTTTATAATGTACTCCGGCGCTAAGGCCGATGCTCCTTTTGCCGAAGAAGAAATTAATTTCAGAGACCTTAATATTATAGTACCGCCGGACAATAAAGAAGCAGACATCCTGCCTGCAGAAGCAGAGCTGCACCGGGATATTTACAGGCGTTACAAAGATGTGGGTGCAATTATTCATACCAGATTACCGGATATCATGGCGGTGTCCCGGGCAGGCAGAAATCTAACCCCATTGCTCGATGATTTTGCGCAAATAATCGGAACGAGTGCCCGGGTAGTTGCTTACAACGGTTCGGCTCAGTCAATTAAGGATGTGTCAGGGAAGCTAAAGGGGAAAAGTGCGGTACTGATCAGGGGGCAAGGGGCCCTCTGCACTGGCCCCAATAAATATGACGCTGCCGCGGCGGTGATGGTTCTGGATAAAGGATGTAAAGCAATGATCTGTTCAACTCTTTTAGGTAAAGTAAAGCCAATCAACCCCTTTGAAGCAATGCTTATGCGCTATATCTATTTGAAGAAATACTCAAAACAGATATAAATCAACTGGTCGACCTCACTTATGATCTGATCTGAATCGGGTTAGGAATGCTGGTGTGTCAAATAATACCCCTGAAACAAACTAAACTATCTGTACTGTGATCGAGCTGCTCGAGAAGGAGCTGCAGGCGATTTATAAAACAGGTGCTGCCGACAAAAACTATAAGAACCAGCTTTATAGTATTGTAAATCCGCTTAGGGAAAAATACAGCTTATCGGGCAGTTACATGAAACCAATGCGCGAAAGGCTTAACTCGGCGAAGGAGAGCTAAAAACCAGGGAAGCAAAATTTTGTAATAACCAATTAGCTAAAACCAAAGGTTATATTGTAATAGGGGCTGAGCATTTTTCATTTGATTGTGAATTGACACCGTGGTATGATGTCACAGGCAAACTCAGCAACAATAATTATGTTTATTAAAGAACATTAGCAGCGGGGGTTCAACCAATAGAAAAACTCTCTCAATCTACTACACGGTTCTACCAACTTCGGGCATGGGCCGTTCATTTTTATACAGCCCTGGGAATCGTTGCGGGATTAATGGCTGTTGAAGCCATCTATCGTGGCGAAGCCCAACCGGTGTTCATTTGGCTTGCTCTTGCAGCGCTTATTGATGCTACTGATGGAACACTGGCCCGTCGTTTTGATGTCAAAAGCTGGGTTCCCCAGTTTGATGGCTGTCTGCTTGACAATATTATT
>VGTO01000134.1 GCA_016874655.1 Bacillota bacterium
CGCTTTTATAATATCACACTGGCAATCTAAAGCGGTAGCAGGCTGATTGCTGCCATGTTATGATAATAAACGCAGTGAAAAGCGAATAGTTATAGGAGTTGAAACGGTGATGCGAAAAATCTGTGACTTGATGCCGATGCCCGACCTGCTACAAACGGAAAGTTTGCTGGTTATCCAGCCGCATCCCGATGACCTGGAGATTGGAGCCGGGGCAACGGTGGCCAAGCTGATCAGGGCCGGAAAGAAGGTTTCCTGCCTGACCGTTACCGACGGTGCCGCGGGTACCTACGACGGTTCCGTTGAGGGTAGTGAACTGGCGGCGACAAGAAAAGCTGAAAGTGAGACGGCCGCTAAGATAATCGGCGTAAAAGACTTGCACTGGCTAAATTTTCCTGATGGGGGCAATTTAATTTACGATGAAATCCGGGCGGCCATTACCAGCATGATCAGGCGGCTTAAACCGGAATCGGTGCTGGTCTGCGACCCCTGGCTACCGTACGAGGTTCATACCGACCACATCCGCACCGGCTTGGCGGCGGCCGAGGCTGCCTTCCTGGCTAACATGCCCCGTTTTTGCCCGGTGGACATTGAAAATGGATTGCAGCCGCATGCCGTAAAGATAGTGGCTTTCTATTATACTGCCTACCCAAATACGTTTATAGATGTAGCCGATACCTGGACGCTCAAGATGCAGGCTATCGACTGTCATGTCAGTCAGTTTTCGGGGGGAAAAGCTGAAGATTTTAAAACCATCCTGCAAGCGAGGGCTGAGGCACTGGCGGCGGAGAGTGGTGCCGCGCTGGTGGAGGCTTTTAAGGTACTAAGCCCCGGCCATCTGCACATTTTTGAAGACGCCTGGCTGAGTTAACCGGGCAGGTGAAACGTCCCCTGTCACGTCCCCCTGTCAGATACTAAATTCAGGGTTAAAAATCACTTTAATAGAGATAGATTGTGCTTCTTAAGCTCGCGGGTGATCAGGTAGAAGGTGAAGATAAAGGCCAGCAGGTCGCTGGCAGGTCGCGAAAACCAGACTCCGTCGAGGCCGAAGTAACGCGAAAAGAGCAGTAAAAAGGGGATGAAGAGCAGCACTTCCCGCAAAATAGAGAGCAGCAGTGAAGGCACCCCCCTGCCCGCCGCCTGGAAATAGGTGGAAAAGACAATCTGGGCTCCGATCACCGGAAACATGATCACCATGATCCTGAGCGCCCTGGAGGCCAGATCGATCAACTCCTGTTCCCGGCTAAAGATACTTAAGAAAGCTGCGGGCCAGGTAAAATAAAGGATCCCAAACAGGCTGACAATCACGGTGCTGACCAGGGTGCCTTTAACCAGGGCTTCACGAATGCGTACCATTTTGCCGGCGCCGAAATTATAACCGATGATCGGCATTAACCCCTGTGAAACGCCGATGACCGGCATTAAAGCAAACATAAAGAGGCGAAAGATTAGGCCGAGCGCCGCAATGGGCAGGTGGCCGTAAGCAGCAAGGATATTATTGGCGAAAACCAGGGACAGGTTAGTAGAGATCTGCAATATCATAGCCGGTAGTCCGATCGCATAAATCTTACGAATTGTCTGTAGGCAGGGCTTCAGGCAAGCGAGGGTAATTTTTACTTCGCTGCTGCCGGATAAAAAGAAATGCAGCATCATGGCCACCCCGACTATCTTGGCCAAAACAGTAGCTACTGCTGCCCCGCGCACTCCCATGCCAAGGGTAAAGATAAAGATTGGATCGAGAATGATATTGGTCAGCGCTGAGATGATCATTACCTTCATCGAAAGCTGAGGATGGCCGACCGCCCGGACGACATTATTTAAGCCCATGATCAGAAAAAACATCACCGAGCCTGCTGCGATTACAGTAACATATTCTCCGGTGAGACCGATAATATCAGGGGTAGCCCCAAAAAGCTTAAGCAGCGGATCGAGGTAGGTAAAGCCGAGGATGGCCACCATAAAACCGTAGATCAAAGATAGCCCGATTACCTGCCCGACAGCCCGGACAGCCTGGCTGCTATCACCGGAGCCGAGAGAACGCGAGATCAGCGAAGCGGCCCCCACGCCGGTGCCGATCGCCACAGCGCCTAAAAGCATCTGGAAGGGAAAAGCTACTGATAGGGCGGCAATGGCCTTGCTACCCAGCATACCGACAAAGATCGTGTCAACAATGTTATAGGTAGCCATAACCAGCATGCCGGCTGTAGCCGGCACGGAGAAACGCACCAGCAACTTACCGATGCTTTCTTCGCCCATCTGAGTTGCATTGTTCTGCTTCATTGAACTGCTCCTGTCTAGAAGCCGTGCCATTAACGGCAAGCTGTTAACATTCTACGCTTAACTGCCGGCTCAGGCAAGAAATTGTACTATACTATGCAAACCATCATAAAGTATAATTAAAGCACAACTATTATTATTTGCAGACAATAGTAAGCAGACAGGGTGGTTCAGCACCGTGCCGAATCAGAATACTGTTCAGGTCAGAGTTTACCTACCCCCTTACCTGAGGCGCACCCAGCTTGATGAGCAGGGCTTCGTTTCAATCGAGAAAGGTTCAACCCTGGGGGATCTTTTTAATAAGCTGGGCATTCCTTTTCCGATGGGAACGGTACACCTTTGCCGGCTTAATTATTCAAAGGCCAGTTTAAAGCAAAAACTTGAAGATGGCGACACCGTGAGTTTCTTTTCACTGATCTCGGGCGGTTAATAATGCGCTACTAATCTTAACAGTTGAAGGAGCAAGAACACAGATGA
>VGTO01000135.1 GCA_016874655.1 Bacillota bacterium
TAAGATGGCAATCAAAGAATACTTTAATAATTCTTTAAGGAGGACGAGCGCGTGATTGTCAATTCAACCAGGCTTCGTGGTGAATATAGCAGGCTGGCAGAAGTATGCCGCGAAAGCGGCGAGCCAATCTTCATTACCCATAACGGAGAAGATGACACCGTTTTAATGAGTGCCGGTTCCTTTAAAAGTTTAACCGAACGGATGAAGCTGGCAGCCAGTATTCTCGAAGCGGAAGGATCACGGTTGGCAGGCTCAAAAACATACACTATTGATGAAATAAGTGAAGAGATGATCAAGATAATCGATGCCACAACCTAAGATAGTCAGCATTTTAGTCTCGGTCAGGCAGGATCTGATTGAGATCACGAGCTATATAGCAAGTGATAAACCAGATGCTGCCAGGCTTTTTCACGATCGACTAGTTGAAGGTATTAATAGCCTGATAGATTTTCCCTCAAAAGGACCTTTGGTCAGCGACTTGACGCGCCTTGTTAAGTTTGATATTCGCAAACTGATGATTAAACCTTATGTTGTGCTTTATGGGATTGGAACAGAAGAGATCATTGTCTATCGGGTGATCCATGAAAGAAGAGAAAAGGCGATGAACGAAGCTATCCTTGAAATCATGGCAGAATAAAAGATGGTTTCCTGAACGTGCCAGGGGAGGCGGCAATTTGAATAAAGGGTACGTGCAAGTTTACACAGGAGATGGCAAAGGTAAAACTACCGCTGCCCTGGGGCTGGGGTTAAGAGCTGCCGGCCGCGGGCTAAAGGTGATCATGTTTCAGTTTCTTAAAGGGGCTCATAGTGGCGAGTTGGAAAGCACGACCCTCCTGGAAGGGCGCTTTAAAATTATCCGCCTGGCTGAAACAAAGAAGTTCTTCGGCTCGATGGCTGAAGCGGAAAAAGCGGAACTGAAAACCAAGCTTCAGGCAGAAATGAAGCAGGTGCTAGAGGTCCTGGCTGGAAGCGCCTGTGATATCCTGATTCTCGACGAGATCATGGCTGCTTATCATGGCGGACTAATAAGCTTAGAAGAGATCCTCGCCCTGATTGACCACAAGCCCCCCACCATGGAACTGATTTTAACCGGCCGCAGCGCACCTGAAGCAATCATCAATCGGGCCGACCTGGTAACCGAAATGCGCCCAATTAAGCACTACATGGAAAACGGTGTGCCTGCCCGCATTGGCATCGAAAAATAATATGCGTTCTAGGGACGGTTCTCTTGACGCACTAGTAAAAGGTTTATTAAACTGAACAACAATGCGTCAAGAGAACCGTCCCTAGAACGCGCTAGAACAACAATGCGTCAAGAGAACCGTCCCTAGAACGCGATAGAACGCGTTGCGATTGATTTATGCTTTGCGGCCGCCCTTTAGTTTATCCTGAAGCGCCTTAAGGGCTTCTATTTTGCCCTCTGCAGCCAGTGCGGCCTGTTCCGGCCAGGTGGTTGGATCTGCAATGGCGCCTATCCCGCCGTCATCTAATAACTTGCGCAGCTCACTACCGGTTTTCTTTGCCATCTGGGCGAAAGTGCTAATGCCTGCTTCATTCATGATCCCCGCAATTTTGGGGCCAATCCCTTCAATGATCTTCAAATCGTCGCCTTTGCCAGTTGTAGCTGATGGTGCAGGGGCTTTTGAAGGTGCAGCACTTGCGGCTGCTGAAGTCTCTTTTTGCTTATTGCCGAATACGAACCAGAGGATCACTAAAATAATAACAATGAAAAGAATTGCTACCCAACTCATAAATAAAACCTCCCCAGTATTTTATTCTGAGCTAATCAAAAGTCTTAGTACAAAAATGTACAGCTCAGCCAGTTCATAATACCATAATATTCAAGCAATAGTCAATATTTGCTTCGCCTACTGATTGGTATATTATTAATATATAACGCTACCATTCGGCTTTAAAGCCGCCTCAATTTCGGGCAACCGCTCAGGGTTATCTGCTGCCTTCATTAGAAGATGTTTCTTCGCTAACTTTCTTTGAGTAAATGCCCATCTATTGCATAAAAATATAACTGCCGGCAGAAAAGGAATCAGTTGAACACAGTAGAATACTTGAAGAGCATTTCTGCCAAGGAGCTATCACATTAATGACGGATAAGAAGCAGATCATAGCGAAGTTGCCGGAGACTGGCAAAAAAATTGTTGCCCTGCTGGCAGCCACTTTGGTAATGGTTCTGATCATCGCTTTGCCCCTGGATTTGCTGAATAATAAAGATGCGGCGGTGCAGCTTAGCGGTGATGGTAAAACAGCCCTTGCCATACTGGCTTTTGTCATTGTGCTCTGGATTACTGAGGCGCTGCCCTTTGCGGTGGCGGCGCTGACCGGGCTGCTGCTGGTGCCGCTCTTCGGGCTGCTGCCGTTCAAAGACGCCGTAGCTTATGGTTTCGGCAATTCAGTTGTGGTTTTCTTCATCGGGGTGCTAATCCTCTCGGCTGGATTAACTCGCTCGGGTTTAGCTGATCGCCTGACAGCGATCATCATCAGCAGGGTTGGCTTTCAGCCCCGGAAGCTGGTTTTGATCTTTATGCTGGTCGGCGCTTTTCTCTCAATGTGGATTGTCAATAT
>VGTO01000136.1 GCA_016874655.1 Bacillota bacterium
CAAAAGCGGCAGCAACAGGTTGCGCTCAGCGAACGCCCCGGTATAAAGAAGGGTAGCCAGGGCGACAACCACAAACCCAAAACCCCAACCTATATCAACAATGGAGTTATTGCGGATCACCTGGGCGACAACGAAGAAAACCAAAAAGTAAACAAAGATCAGCAGGGCTGAAAAAGAGAGAAGGTTACTCAAAAAAAACACCTCATTTCCAATTATCTTTAATAATTATTCGCTACATGAGAGTTCTTAACCTGCTGACTAAAAGAGAAGAATTGCGGTGTCTGCTGTACATAAAACTAGATAGTTTATTAGTCAGTGTTTTTTGCTTTTATGCTTGATATAGTCCCTGGCCTGCTTCAGACTGCCGAAACCGGAAAACATTTCATTGATCTTTTCGCGTTCCAGCTGTTTGGAGTTAAGGCCAACATATTTAGCTTCCCTGAGCAGTTTGCGATAATTGGCCAAGCGCTTAGGATCAAGAGTGCCCTCTTCCACCGCCCGCAGAACGGCACAACCCGGCTCGCTGGTATGGGAGCAGTCGTTAAATTTGCAGGTTATGGCCAGCTTCTCAATGTCGGAAAAGGCTTGAGCAAGATTAGCACTTTCCAGGCCAAGCTCGCGCATGCCCGGTGTGTCAATCACTGCCCCACCACCGGGGATCAGGATCAACTCCCGCCGTGTTGTCGTGTGTTTTCCTTTACCGTCTTTCCTGATTTCCCTGGTTTTAATCTGCTCCGATCCCAGCAGGCGATTGATCAGTGTTGACTTGCCCACCCCTGATGAACCGAGGAAAACAAAAGTTTTACCGCTTTCCAGAAAATCTGTAATAGGCTTATAACCATCTTCGGTCAGGCCGGATGTTAACAACACATCAACTCCGGGAGCAGCCGCTTTAACCTCGGCTAGCCGGCCTGAGAGATCCGGGCACAAATCTGCTTTGGTGAGCACGACTACCGGTATTGCGCCCCCGGCCCAAACCAGGGAAAGGTAACGTTCTAGACGGCGCAGGTTATAATCGCTGTTTAAGGCCATGCAGATAAAGGCCAAATCTACATTAGCTGCCAATACCTGGGTTTCGTGGTCTGTTCCCGCGGCCTTGCGCTCAAAAAGCCCGCTGCGACTCATCACCTGCTGAATTATGGCCGGTCCGTCGTGATCATTAACATTATCCAGCAGCACGAAGTCGCCTACCGCCGGATAGTCAGAGTCGGTAACAACCTGATAACGAAACCTGCCGCCAACTTCGGCCGGCAGATCACGATCAGCAACAGCAACGCGGTACAGGTTTTTATCACGGGCAATGACCCGGCCCGGCATCAAATCCCCATTTACTGCTGCTTCCTGCAGACGTTCTTCAGTAAAACCAAGTTCCTTTAGCCTGTCATACAAATTTCTCACTACCCTGACTTTTTTATGATTAACCGCAAAGATTATTCGACATTCTAAGGCCTGCTCCTTTATAATATTAGCATCATTTATAATGAAAGCTGCCTGCTACTGCTAATTCTATTTTTGTTAAGATGCAAGCCAAGATCTATTTGATGTGCAAAGGAGTAAAATAATGAGCTTACTAAAAGAGATAAAGGATGATCTGCAAAAAGCAGTAATACCTGGGAAGGCAAAGGAGCTGATGCGCTTCTTTAAAACCGGACCGGGTGATTACGGGGAAGGGGATCTGTTTATCGGTGTCACCGTGCCGGAGCAGCGTAAAATTGCCCGCCGCCATCACAAAGAGATTCCTTTAGCGGAACTGGAAAAACTGTTGCAGGATCCCTGCCACGAGTGCCGCTTAACTGCTCTCTTCATATTGCGCCTGCGCTACGAGAAAGAGAAATCAGCTCCCCAGCAAAAAAAGCTGGTTCAGCTTTATTTAAATAACTTAGATTACGTTAATAACTGGGACCTCGTTGACTCCTCTGCCCCCTACATTTTGGGACCCCATTTATACGGTAAGGACCCCGCGCTATTGTATGAGCTGGCCGATTCAGGTAATCTCTGGCGACAAAGGGTTGCCGTACTCACCACCGCCTACTTCATCAGACAGGGCAACTTCGATCATACCCTCAAGCTGGCTGAACTGCTGCTGGACCACCCGCACGACCTGATTCACAAGGCGGTCGGCTGGATGCTGCGCGAAGTAGGCAACCGTGATCCTGAATGTGAGCTTGCATTTCTGAAGAAACATCACCGCAGAATGCCGCGTACCATGCTACGTTACGCCATTGAAAAATTCGATCCCTACACGCGCCAAAAAATCTTAAAGGGACAGGCCTGATAAGGCAGATCTTTACTGCAAAATGATTATTATTCTTTGTTATTAGTAGATGCCGGCAACAAAAAGATAGCTACCGCTACAACGAAGCAGATGCTACCGACAATGAGCAGGGGATCGCGATCGCGAAGAGCGGCTATCAAATAGAAGATGCCGCAGATCAGAAAGAGG
>VGTO01000137.1 GCA_016874655.1 Bacillota bacterium
TGGCGCGGGTCTGAATGATGAACTCAGCGATGGAGCCCATACGCATCGGGATCGGCAGCACAATAACGCAGCCACCAGCAAGCCAGATGCCTTGCAGGGCGGTAACGAGCTCTCGGCTGGTTAGTCCGAGTAAGGCGACATGTTCGCCCGGTTTAAGGCCTTTTTGCTGGAGAGCAGCCGCCACGGCAGTGGCATCGCTGTGCAGAGTGCTCCAGGGTACGGTATCTTTCTCGCTTGAGCCGGCGGCTGAGCCGACAAAGGTAACACTATTGGTGCCTGCTGCGGCCTGGCGAATGCGGGGCAGGAGGCTTGCGGTCAAGGTTGTGGTTGTTTGTTTTTCGGTCATGAGCATTCCTTTCCTGATACTGATGTTTAGTACGAATTGTGTTTACACTAACTTTGCCATTGTAACTGATAGTTGGTCAGATTTCAACCTGAGGCTTTGAATTATTTTAGGTGACTTAGAAAAATAGTGGTTGGTTGATGATGTTGCAGTTTTTATTTCTATTAGTCAACAAATACTGAAATAAGAGGCGAAAATCTGCACTCTTATTTCAGTTATTGCGAAAAAATGAAATAATGCTTTTGGTTACATTTTATCAGGTGGATTATAATCGGTGCCGAAAGCTTCAATAGTGATCTTCTTGATCCGCTGTTCTTCAAGCGGTTTGTCATTTTTATCACGCTTCACGTTTACAATCTGGTCAATCGAATCCATGCCCTCTGTTACCCGGCCAAAGGCTGCGTACTGGCCGTCGAGGTGGGGGGCATCGTCAACCATGATAAAGAATTGCGAGCCGGCTGAATCGGCATGGCGGGAGCGAGCCATTGAGATAACACCACGCTGGTGCGTGATCGGGTTGTCGTGTTTATTGTCGGCAAATTCACCCTTGATGTTGTAACCAGGGCCGCCAGTACCCTGGCCTTCAGGGCAGCCGCCCTGGATCATAAAGCCGGGGATGACGCGGTGAAAGGTTAGCCCGTCGTAGAATCCGCTATTCGCCAGGGCGATAAAATTGCGAACCGTGTTGGGGGCGCTGACCGGGTCTAACTCTAGTTTGATCACGCCGCCGTTTTCCATTTCAATTGTTGCTACCGGTTTAGTTACAGTCATGTAGTTTTCTCCCTCATTTAAGTTTTGTTCTTCCCTGTTTTGCGAAAAATAATAGATAGTTGCTGCTGTCAATGCCAGCAGAATGAGCAGGAGCAGGATGATCAGGTTCCGTTTCCTGGCGGAGGATCTTTTTTGCTGCTCTTGCAGTTGTTGTTGATGCTGCTTTGCTTTCCTGTTGACTTTCTTCCTGGCCATATTTCAACCCCCGCAGGTAATACCTTAGATTTTGTACATATTCGCATTATAGAGGGAAGTCGGAACGTTTTCAACCTAAAACTAATGCAAAAAAGGGCCATAAGTTAATAGGCAGGCTTGACTATTTCAAACCTTTTTCACCCCCACCCCGCCCCTCCCCCCTCAAGGGGGAGGGTGTCTTGAAGAATTTTATGGTGTCTCACAGGGGTGAGAGGTGTATAATAGGAATAAGCTTAATTATTCCGAAATTGATGGTGATGGGAGTGATCGCTGTGGTGCAGGTTAAAGAACCGTATAATCTTTCCCCGCGGATCAAGTGGCTTTACGATTACTATTTTAAGGGAACGGAGCGCAACTGGAACAACGAGTACCTGGCTTTTAGCACCGGGGCAAAAGATGACTGGCTCTTTGAAGAGATGAATTTTTATATCGTGCCAGAGGTTTACTCTTTTTTTAACACTTTCAATAAGGCTTTTAACCAGAATGCCGTCACCTTGGAACTGCCCCCTGATTTTTATCAGCTGGGCTTAGCCGAGCGCAAGGCTTACTTTACCCGCAAGGCGATGGTGGAGGGGGTGCCTACGGAGATTTTGCCGGGCGACCTGCTGGCCGGCAGCCGTTTTAATATAATCTGCTCCAAATGCTGGTCTACCACTGAACAAAAAAAACATCATAAGCTGGTGCTGGGCAAGGGTGCCTTACGCGACCGGCTTTTTGTTTTTAAAGATCGGGGCTTTGGCAACTGCGGGCCGACTTCGGGCCACCTGATTGCCGATTACCCGCGCATCTTAAAGATCGGGTTTAAGGGGCTGCACCACTATTTCGGTGAGCTCTACGAGAAATTAAGCGCCGCGGAAAAGCGGGGACTGAAAGGATCAAACTTACGGGCGATGATTGAGGCTTGCCTGCTGCCGCGCGACCTGGCTACTGTTTACCGGGATGAGTGCCTGGCCCTGGCGGAAAGGGAAAGTGACGAGGCCAGAAAAACTGAGCTTTTGCAGATGGCCGGCAACTTAAAAGTTGTGCCCTGGGAACCGGCCACGAACTTCTGGCAGGCGATGCAG
>VGTO01000138.1 GCA_016874655.1 Bacillota bacterium
AAGGGTGCCTTACGCGACCGGCTTTTTGCATTTAAAGATCGGGGCTTTGGCAACTGCGGGCCGACTTCGGGCCACCTGATTGCCGATTACCCGCGCATCTTAAAGATCGGGTTTAAGGGGCTGCACCACTATTTTGGTGAGCTTTACGATAATTTAAGCGCCGCGGAAAAGCGGGGACTGAAAGGATCAAACTTACGGGCGATGATTGAGGCTTGCCTGCTGCCGCGCGACCTGGCTGCTGTTTACCGGGATGAGTGCCTGGCCCTGGCGGAAAGGGAAAGTGACGAGGCCAGAAAAACTGAGCTTTTGCAGATGGCCGGTAACTTAGAAGTTGTGCCCTGGGAACCGGCCACGAACTTCTGGCAGGCGATGCAGTCGCTCTGGCTGACCCACATGCTGGTAATGGCTGATGAAAATTATCCTGGCCCCGGTGTCTCTTTCGGCCGGCTCGATCAGTATCTACTGCCTTACTGGCAGCAGTCGATGGCAGACGGGATGGATATTGAGTTTGGCAAGGAGATTCTGAAGTGTTTCTGGATGCACTGCAACACGGCCTACGACGCAATGATTCGCACCGGCTGCAACCAGGGCATCACTGCCGGTTACGGCCAGCTTTTTAATCTTTCCGGCATGGGCAAAGGCGGGGTCGACCTGACCAACGAGCTGACTTACGTGCTGCTCGAGGTGATCGACGAGATGAGCCCGATCCTGGAGCCGAAGCCGAATGTGCGCCTACACCGCCATTCGCCGGAGGAGCTGCTGGATAAAGTGGTGGAGATGGTGGCCCATAGCCAGGGGGCGCCCTTTTTGCTTAACTTTGACGAGCGTTCCATGGCCGGGCTGCTGCGCCAGGCAGAGAAAGCGGGCTGCCAGGAGCTGATTAACGAGGACAATGTTCATGATTACGGCGCCGTCGGCTGCCTGGAGAACACGATGTGCGGCAATGACCGCTCGGCTACCGTGGATTGCAACCTGAACCTCTACAAGGCGGTGGAGCTGGCTCTGGGCGGCGGCCGTGAACTGCAGCTTTACAGCGACAGCCTCTGGGGCAAGCCTTACCGGCCGACGACGGATGCCCCACAAACCGGGGACCCGGCCGGATTTGCTGATTTTGAGCAGTTTTACAAGGCTTTTGAGGCACAGATTGCCTATATCGTTAAAG
The DNA here is from genome assembly GCA_016874655.1 of Bacillota bacterium. Classification (GTDB taxonomy): domain Bacteria; phylum Bacillota; class Dethiobacteria; order DTU022; family DTU022; genus UBA993. The sequence goes on from VGTO01000138.1 coordinate 1,163, forward strand.
AAATAGCAAAGCTCTACGATGAGATGGACGCAGTGCGGGCCGAGTTTTCACCAACGCCCTATCTTTCGACGCTGGTGCGTGGTTGCGCCGAGCAGGGGCTGGATATTACCCAGGGCGGGGCGGAACTGAAGTTTATCACCATCGAGGCGGTTACCTTTGCCACGACAGTCGACTCGCTGCTGGCGATTAAATACCTGGTTTTTGATCAGCAGTTGTGTACCATGGAGGAGCTGATCCAGGCGCTTAAAGCCAACTGGGAAGGTTTCGAGAAGCTGCAGGCCGCGGCGATCAACAGGGCGCCGAAGTACGGGCGCGACGATCAAGAGGCCGATCGGCTGGCTCTGCGGGTGATGGACAGTTGGTCGGAGGAGACCTGGCGCTATAAAACCAGGTCAACTGGGGCGCAGTTCAGGCCGGGCATGCTTAGCTGGAACTACTGGATCTCATCGGGCTACATTTTACCGGCCAGCCCCGACGGCCGCAAAAAGGGGCAGTTTTTATCCAACGCCATCTGCCCGGTTAACGGGGCCGATGTCAAGGGGCCGACAGCCAACGCCAACTCGGTGGGCAGAGTGCTCGGCGGGCATGCCGAAAAAGGCGACTATTTAACGTACGTAAACAGCCTGCCCAACGGGGCTTCGCACACCATTACCCTGAACCCGGCGCTGGTCAGGAGCGCGGAGCACAAGGAAAAACTGAAAGCTTTTCTTAAGGGTTACACCGAAAACGGTGGAACCGCCCTGCAGATTAACATCATCGATGCCGATCTGCTGCGCGATGCCCAGGCCCACCCGGAAAATTACCGCAACCTGCTGGTAAGGGTTACCGGCTATAACGCCTACTTTGCCTCGATTGGCCGGGAGCTGCAGGATGAAATAATTGCCAGGGAAAGCCATAAATGCTTTTAGAGCGCTTAGAGCGGTCGGTAACAGTGCTTGATATCCAGAGAATGTCTACCGAAGACGGGCCGGGGCTGAGAACCACCCTTTTCATGAAGGGCTGCAACCTGCGCTGCGACTGGTGCCATAACCCGGAGAGCATTGACTCGCGGCCGCTGATTCA
>VGTO01000139.1 GCA_016874655.1 Bacillota bacterium
GCAAAAAGCCCATCCCTCTTCCATATTCAGTTCGATCGGTGGTTGCAGGAGGTACGGCAGTTTAAATTTACGCATTGCCTCAAGGGGCGACAACCATTGTTCGGCCTCTTCACCGCAGAGTAGGCATTCACTCTCCCCGGTCTCGGCGGCAATCAGGGTCAGCTTCTGCGGTACCATTCCCGGCGGCAGGAGATGAGTCAGGTGCAAAAAGGTTGACTTGACCGCCCACTCGCTGACATTGCGGGCATCAGGCGCCACCCGATAATAATCACCCCAGCTAAAGATATCCTCACCATAAGGAGTAATAACCTCAATATTCCGGCAGCGATAATAGTACTTCGAAGCCTCCAGCTTATGAACAGCAGCTTCTCCGCGCTGCCAGCGATCTTCAGGGATCTCAACGGTAAGGGTTTGCAGAGGCACTGCTCCGGCAAGGCTTACAGGCAAGGCAGCATCTGTATACTTCTTTGCCACGGGCACAAAAGCCGGATCTCCCAGTAAAATCTGCTGGTGGATGGCGTTGGCTGTCCCCCAGCGATACTTACGGTAGGCCTCGGGATCTTTCTGGAGCAGAGTTGCTGCGTAGAGGCTGATCACATGGCGGATCTCGCGTACAGCCTCACCTACGCTTAAGCCTTTTAAAAGCAGCGCCTCCATAAATACACTATAGGTGGAAGTGGTGTACTGCAAATCTTCAATCGTAGCACCGCCAACAAAACAGGTTGCCCCTTTTTCGACGAAAGAAATCCCGATAATCTGGCGTGAGTCAACGGCAACTCCTTTCCAGGTTAACCCTTCATCGGTTGAATACCAGTGGGGAACCAGGCCCACCGTGGAACAGGCCGAAGCGTAAGCCACCAGCGGCGGCAGCAGTGGCAAATCTTCTCTGTTTAGGGTTCTGCCGTGAGTGTGTAACCCTTCCGGCCCGCCGTGTCCGGTATAGAGAAAGAAATCGGCATCTTTAAGCGCCGCAGCTACCTCCTGATAACCGGCATTACAATCCCGAAGCTGATTGATAGCAAAACCGGCGTCTTCCAACAATGGCACCAGCTGTGTATCAATCAGCGCATCGTCGGTGGAAAAGATGATTCCCGTTTCAACATGCGGAGTGGCAACGATCAATAGATCCTGACCGCCGCGCTGTAAAAACTCCTGCACCGCAGTGTACCTTTTGGTACTGAGGATCTGGGTCGAAAGCCCGCCACAGGTATTTTGCATCAGGCGCCCTTCGGCCAGGTCAAAGAAGAGATCATCATTTAAGCGCAGGTGGATATCTCTGACCATCTCTTCGGTAACTGCACCGATCATTTTCTTCTCCTCATAGAAAAAAGGCACCGCTGCCGGAGAAGCGAGGACCACCTGAAAGTGTGGTTTAAGGCCGGTCAGGCTCACCATTTGATGCAAACGGTCTTCGATTAAATGAGGATCCGGCTTTTCACTCTGAACATCAAAGGGAAACACCGGACGGTAGGAGGCAAGGGTCAGCAGGTGGAGGCTTAAGCCGCGAACCCAAAGCTGACGCAAAGCATCACCCCTAAATGTATCATGCGTCAAATCAGCAGAGTTATAGACAACCAGGTAGTCTGCAGAGAGGCCGGTAGATTTAAGAAACTGAAGCAGCTGATAGTCATCCTCAATGGTTTGTAAGTTTTTCCTTGTAGCATCGATGCCTACAGCAGAAATCGATTGTTTCGATCCGATCCAAACCAGGGGCAGTTCAGGGTAGTTAAGAGATTCCGCTTGAGATACTGCTGTCAACGCTGAAAAATAGTAACCAAGACGAACCGCCAGCATCGCCGCTTTAAGGCAATCAGCCGGAGAATCGGCTGCAGCAGAACAGATTCCTGCCGGCATCCCAAAAGCAGTAACGTATAAATCAATATTTCGGCTGCCGGAAAGGGGGTCTGCCTTAAGCTTTAGCCCTGCAGTGACAGCTAGCTGGTCGACAGCTTCGCTCCCGGTCAGGTTAAAGCAGCAAAGATCTAGCCGGCCGGCCATTAGGGAAAGCGCTTCTTTCTCCACTGTTACCCTTTCAGGATCAAGAAAAAAGATATCCCGCTTGTCGTCGGTTAAGATAGCAGCTGCCAGCTCGAGGCTTTGCAGCCAGTTCCGGACAGAAAGCAAGTATAGTTCAGTCATCATAGTTTTAACTCTTTC
>VGTO01000140.1 GCA_016874655.1 Bacillota bacterium
GCTCCCAGGATTCTCCCCGGCCACCGAGCCAACCGGAGTCATCGGACAGATCCGGCCAGATTTCAGTTATCTTTCCGGTAAGGCCTGCAGCCTGTAACTCCAGCACCCTTCGGATAAACCCCTCAGGTCTGATCTCCCCGGGAGCCAATTTCTGCAGTTTACGCGTCAGCATCGTATTAACGACCAGCACCCCCGGATTGAAATAATCCCCGCTGTCTTAACTATATCAAACGGGGCCGCAGTTGGTATATAATAATCTGGATCAACAAGGGAAGGTGAATTTAGATGAGTTTCATTGGCAATATCCTCTGGTTTCTGCTTGGCGGCCTGATTATGGCTATACTGTGGTTTCTGGCCGGGGTTCTGGTCTGCATCACTATCATCGGCATTCCCTTCGGCCTGCAGTGTTTTAAGTTTGCCGGCTTCGTGCTCTGGCCTTTCGGCCGCCAGGTTGATGTGGGCCACTTCGGTTTTGGCGGTCTACTAGGCAATATTCTCTGGATCCTGCTTCTTGGATGGGAACTTTGCATCTTACACCTGATCTTAGGTCTAATCTTATGCATCACTATTATCGGCATTCCCTTCGGAATCCAGCATTTCAAATTGGCAATGCTGGCCATTGTGCCTTTCGGAGCGAGGATTACCCACTAATTATCCCTGGTTAGAGCTGCAGCATACTGTTCAAAAGGTGAAATTAAGTTCATAAGTTCATAGTCAGGCTTAGATGCACATTGCGTTGTTCTTTCGGAAAAGGACTATCCGGTTAGTATTGGTGCCGCGACAGTTGTTATCTACGCCCCAGATATTTGCGGTCTTGGTGAAGGCCTGGCTGTTGATGATCACCCCTGCACAGTTGAAGCCGGCATTTATGCCAAGAGTAATAACATATTCCTCAAGCTTGATCTTCCCTTTTCGTACTTCGCCAACTTCAAAAGCCACCCAGCCGCCCGGCGCTGTAATTCGGTAAAGCTCAAGAAAAACCCTGCCCATCGCTTCTGACCAGGACTGAACAGTTTTTGCCATCGTGATCCGCTTTTCAATAGCACTGCTATCCAAATCGTTAAACCAGCACCGGAGCCAATTATCTTTTGAATACTGGACAATATCAAGAAAAGGCGGCGATGTAACGGTTAGATTAACCGAACTGCTCTCAATTTCCGGGGTTGAGGAAGCATCTTGCTCCAGGAAAATGGCTGTTTGCGATGCTTGTCGCAGGTTGGCAATTTCAGAAAGCTTCAGGTTTTTAAGCAGGGAGATAGTCTTGCGTTCGATGATCTTTTTAACATCCCGGTACTGGGGGCTTTGATTTCTTTTTTGATTAATTTTTTTCTGGCTCTCCGCTGAAACCGCCTGATTAGGCGGCAGGGTATAGACCGAAAAAAAACCGCTGGAATGACCGCTCAGGCGGTTGGTCGCTACCATGCGCAACCAGCGGTCGATCTGATCTTCTACACCATCTGCTTTTCGCTGCTGCAGATAATTCTTTAGCGATACAATTTCCGCTTCCGTATCGGGGTGATAAAACATCGACAGATCAAGATCAGCTTTCTGATCCACCTCAAAAACTAAACTGGCAAGCCTCTTACTAATATCCTCTTTCGCCGGGATCTCCAGGCGTGGTTTTGAAAGGATAGCACTCAGCGGGTTTACATCGTTGGCGATAACATTTCTACCCAGCAGAGCCGCCTCGATGATGGTCGTCCCCCGCCCGCTGAAGGGGTCGTACACACTATCGCCCGGCAAGGTTAGGAGTTCAATAAAAAATCGGGGCAACTGACCCTTAAAACAGGCCCGGTAAGAAATTTCGTGGATTGAAGAAACCTGGCGCTGCCTGGCCGTCCAAAATTCATTGACATAAAAAGGTATCCGGCTGCCGAAGACGGCCGGATATTCGACGACTGTTTCTTTAGAATCAGGAAAAATGATCCGCTTATTGTCTTCATAAAGAATAAAATCAACTAATAACCGGTTAACTGATTCTGAATTCTGAAACAAATATATCACCTGCCGGTCTAAGTCACACTGGATGGTACACCATTATTGTACCATAAAGACCAGGTCCGGTTTTATTTAAGAAAAGGCCACAATATTTTTAATTAGATATAATTATCTCAACTGAAACAAAATTATT
>VGTO01000141.1 GCA_016874655.1 Bacillota bacterium
GTCACAGATTTTTCGCATCACCGTTTCAACTCCTATAACTATTCGCTTTTCACTGCGTTTATTATCATAACATGGCAGCAATCAGCCTGCTACCGCTTTAGATTGCCAGTGTGATATTATAAAAGCGAAATAGCGGTTAAAGCAGAAAAGAGGCATGGCCCTTGCAAAACCTGGCTGAGAAAATTAAGGACGCAGCAGAGCAGAATCGCGATTATCTGGTCCGGCTGATCCAGGATCTGGTGCGGATTCGCAGCTATTCGGGCGAAGCGGAAGAGATCCAACTTTTTCTGCGCGATCTGCTTTCCGGTTTAAAGATGGAGACCAGCCTGATCAAGGTGGAGCCAACCCGCCTTGAACAATACAAGGGCTTCAGCTTCGACGGTTTTCCTTATGATAACCGCTACTCTCTGCTGGCCGTCAGGAGAGGGTCGTCTGCCGCAAAAGGACAGGAAGGCCGCTCACTGATGCTTAATGGCCATATCGATGTAGTTCCCCCTGGCGACCTTGAGAGCTGGAACGATGACCCCTTGAGCGGTAAATATGAGCAAGGCCGGGTTTACGGTCGCGGCGCGCTTGACATGAAAGGCGGTCTTGCTGCAGGGATTACTGCCCTTAAACTGCTGCTTGATCTCGGCTACCATAACCGGGGCGATCTGCTGATCAGTAGTGTCTGCGGCGAAGAAACCGGCGGTTGCGGCGCCTTTGCCCTGGTGGAAAGCGGGGTTAAAGCTGGCGGCTGCATCATCCTCGAACCGACTCAGCTTAAAATCTGCCACCTGCAATCTGGCTGCCACACCTTTAGAATCACCATTAAAGGGCGCTCAATTCATGCCTGTATGGCCTTTAAGGGCGAAAGCGCAATTGATAAATTCTTCCCTATTTATGAAGCCTTGAAAAAGATGGACCGTAAGCGGCACGAGCAGTTTAGCCCCGACCTCGCACAGAACTACGAAAATCCCCTTAATATTGCTCCCTTCAGCGTCGGCACGGTGAACGCCGGCGACTGGCCTTCAAGCGTGCCCGACCGGCTTGAGGCGCACGGGCGGATGGGCATTTTCCCCGGCGAAACGGTTGAAGAGATGCACGCCGAATTTGAAACCACTGTAAAGGAGGCCGCAGCCCAGGATCCCTGGCTGGCCGAAAACCGACCGCTTGTCGAATGGTATGAAGGGCTTTTTGAACCGGCATCAACTGACATCACAGGCAACCTGGTAACCAGTTTGGCTGCCAGTCATCAGCAGATCACCGGCAGAGAAGTGCAGTACGAAGCGGCTACCTACGGCTCAGACATGCGCATTTTTTCAATCTACGGAAAAATTCCCACGGTGCTCTATGGCCCGGGTGATGTCAGCCTGGCCCACACCGTTAACGAACATATCGAAATTGACCAGGCGCTTGAGGCAGTCTGCACCATTGCCATGATGATCCACAACTGGTGCGGTGGCCGCTTGCGGTGTAGGTAATTTTGTACAAAGTAGTTTTACCGTTCGCTCTCGTCCAGTTGGGAAAAGAGGTCGTCGACACTTTCAAATACAAGCTGCTCTCCTGACTGTAGTTTGTTTTTTACTGTCGATATTTCTGCTTTAAGCTCATCGATATATTTTTTGGGATAAACCGCTACAGGCATTAAAAAAATGATCCCATCGCGTTCAACTATCTCAAGTTGATCGCCCTCCTTTAAACCTAACTTATTTACAACCTCTTTAGGGATTGTTATTTGCGCTTTCTTTCGTAACTCGGTTAGCATATTCTCACCCCATGGATAGTCAGATATTCTTAATTTCCAACTATAGTATACTACGTTCGAGTTTCAATGGCAATAAGTTCATCATAGCTGATTGCCCAATTGATTTTTGATCATTATAATAGAACAAGAAAAATAAATAGATTGTAGAAGGGAGTTTTTTTAAGCATGGCAGATTTTGAAGCATTGGCAGGAGCCATTATCGAATGTAACGCGGCGAAAGCCGGCGAGCTGACCCAGAAGCTGGTTGACGAAGGCGTAAAACCCTCAGAGATTATCAACCAGGGTTTGATCAGCGGCATGAACGTAGTCGGAGACCGTTTTAAGAAAGGCGACATG
>VGTO01000142.1 GCA_016874655.1 Bacillota bacterium
AACCTCTACACTACCGCTCTTGGTGGCTGGCATAAAGACGCGCTTTTTTCCCCCGGCCAGTACGAAACAATCTGGCCGGTAAAGCGGCAACCATTTTCTACCCGAGAACCGGCCAAAGCAGAGGTAAACCAAACTTTTCTGCGTTACGAAAATTATAACGACCGGGAAAACCTGATCCGCTACGACTATGGAGCGCTGTTTTTTAACCAGCCTTTTGAAGGCATTACTACTTTTATGCCACTGCAGTTCAACCAGGTACCAACATCCGTATCGGTAGTTGGCTATCCCGGCATTGTAAGGGGATTGGCCAGCCAGGGTCAGTGGCTGGCCCCGGGAACTGTGCTTTCCCAGAATGAAAACTGCCTCTTTTATGATGCCCTGACCAGCGGCGGCAGTAGCGGGAGCCCGGTTTTTACTTACGACCCTACTTCCGGCAGCTACAGGGTGGTGGCGATCCACTCTTTTGCCTATGAGAACAAACTGGTTAGCGGCGGCCCGCATTTAAATAACTTAAACCTAGAGCAAATTGAGGGCTGGCTGCGTTGGACACCAGACGGGTCTGATAAAACAACACCAGTTAGCTTAATCCTCGATAAGACCAGCCTCATCCTTGATGTTGAAGCAATTGAGATGCTGCTGGTCACCATTTTCCCGGTAGAAATGTCAACGTTGCCCTTAACCTGGTCCAGCAACGACAGCACTATCGCTACAGTAAATTCCAGCGGACTGGTAACGGCAATCCGCAGCGGACAGGCGTCGATTAGAGTCAGAACAACAGACGGCGCTGCCTCAGCGACCTGTCTAGTAACAGTCAGGAGCTTAAACGGAGATGTTAACCCGGTAAACTCGACGATAAAAGGGGACCTGAACGGTGATTTGCTGGTCAACATCCAAGATGTTGCCCTGGCCCAAAGGCATGTACTGGGTCTGCAACTACTGCCGGCTAGCCTGACCGACATGGCCGATGTTTACAGGGATGGGTTAGTTGATGTAAGGGATGTTAATCTGATAATGCGCTACGCTCTTGGCCTGATCAGTAGTTTTTAGTTCTCGTTTATAACAGCTAACCTTTTTCAACCTCAGCAATAACGGCATCGGCCATCTCAAGCGTACTGCTGCTACCTCCCAGATCGGGCGTGGTATGACGACCTTTTTTAATTACTGCTGCAATCGCTTTTTCGATCCTGTCCGCAGCATCAGTTTCACCGATCTGCCTAAGCATCAGAACTGCCGAAAGAACCATCGCCGTTGGATTGGCGACCTTTTTCCCGGCCAGGTCCGGCGCACTGCCATGTACCGGTTCAAAGATGGAAACTTCATCGCCAATGTTGGCTGCAGGAGCCAAACCAAGCCCCCCGATCAAACCGGCGCAGAGATCAGATAAAATATCGCCATAGAGGTTGGGGGCAACAATTACATCAAATTGATAGGGATTTAGAACTAACTGCATTGCAGCGTTATCAACAATCAGATCATTAAAGAAAATGCTGGAATAACCACTGGCAATACCCCTTACCGATTCAAGAAAAAGACCGTCACTGAGTTTCATTATATTTGCTTTGTGAATAGCTGTCACTTTTTTCCTACCCTGCTGAATGGCATAGTCAAAAGCAAACCGGGCTATTTTTTCCGATGCCTTGCGGGTAATTACTTTTATACTCTCCGCCTGATCTGCTCCAACCTGGCGTTCAATTCCGGCATAAAGGTCTTCCGTGTTCTCCCTGACCACCACCAGATTTAGATCCTGGTAGAGTGACTTAACGCCACTAAAGCTTCTGACCGGGCGCAGGTTGGCAAACAGGCCAAATTCCTGGCGCAACGCAACATTAATACTGCGGAAACCTTTTCCCACCTGGGTGGTGAGCGGCCCTTTTAAAGCCAGTCGGTTTTGCCTGATTGAAGCAATGGTCTTCTCGGGCAGAGGATCCCCTTCAGTTTTATGGGCTTCCTGCCCGGCGACAGCTTCTTCCCAGGTAATCTTAACGCCCGTTTTTTCGATTATTTTTATAGTAGCTTCGGCAATCTCGGGACCGATTCCATCGCCCTTAATCAGTGTTATTTTGTGCATCTGCCTCACCA
>VGTO01000143.1 GCA_016874655.1 Bacillota bacterium
CAGCCATCGCCTGGCCGGAGACTTTTGCGGCTCCTTCGGTCCAGCTGCCCAAGGTCCAGTTTCTGATCGGCAAATCGCCTAATTTTTCCACGACCGGCACGCCGCCGGCGGTGCCAAAATCGGTCAGTCCTTTGGCTTTTTCGCGGATCGTCGGCAGCACTTTCTTGCGGGCCTCGCTGAGCCCGGTCTGATCAAAGAGCGGTGGCATGGTCTCGCTTTTTGCCACCGCGATCGCTTTTAGGTTTTTAGAGCCCATCAGGGCGCCCATCCCGCAGCGACCGGCTGCCCGGGCGTCCGGTCCGTCGATCATGATCGAGGCAATCAAAGCGCCTTTTTCACCGGCCGGGCCGATCGCCGCCATCTTTACTTTTTCGCCGTGTATTTTTTGCAGGTCTTTGAGCGTCGCAAAGACATCTTTACCCCAGAGGCTGGCGGCGTCCTTCACTTCCAGCTTGCCGTCAGCAAAATAGAGGTAAACCGGCCCCTTCGCCTGGCCGGTGATAATCAGGCCGTCGTAGCCAATGGTTTTAAAGGCCGCCGGCCAGTAGCCACCCACTATCGCTTCCGCCCAGATGCCGGTGGCCGGTGATTTGCCGCAGAAGGCCGCCTTGCAGGCGGTGGGCACGTTAAAGCCGGTTAAGATGCCGGTCATAATGATCAGCGGGGCCTCTTCGGCCAGGGGCTCAAATCCGGCGTAGCCGCGCTGGTCGTATATTCTTGCCGCCAGGCCGCTGCCGCCTAAGAAATGGCGATAGTCCTCTTCCGGGATCTGTGTCTCCCTTTGCTCCCCTGTCGATAAGTTTAGCTCTAAGATTTTTCCGTAGAAACTGTGCATCTATCCTGCCCCTTTCAGTATCTCTTTTGTTCATTTTACCTGCAGTCGTTTAATTTAAATATCACTGTAACCTAAGCCTACCATCGGAAACCGATCAAATAAATTTAACCGCCACAGATGTAGGGTATCACAGTAACGATATCACCGTCTTTAAGCTGCTGGTCGAGAGCAACGTGTTTTCCGTTAACAATAAATTCGGCTGTCAGCAAACCCCGCTCATCAATCAGGGTATAACCGAAAAGCTCCCTGTGGTTAGCAGAAAGATAGCCGGCCAGCTGTTCAATATTCAGCTCTTCGCTAGCCAGTGTAAGAGGGTGTTCTCCCGGGTCGCCCTTTTTCCGGTAGGGCGGCATCAGCTTGACTGTAATAATCATAAATGTTATTTCGCCTTAAGCCTCTACAACCCTGCTCGAAAGTTAATATTTTAACATTTGATTTTAAGCTAGGTTGTTGTTAAACTAAGTGGCAAGTTCACAAGCAACAAGCAGGTCCTGCAGGTGCTTTTTACCACCTGCAGCCTTAAGATTACAAAGCGGAGTCGATCATACAATGTTTTTTATTTTTGCCGCCTTCTTTTTATCAATCATGAATCTCACTTCGATCAAAATATTACTGCCGGAAATCATGATTGACTTAAGCGTTGAGTTGAACTGGCTGACCTGGGTTGTCAACGCCTATACTATTCCTTTGGCAGCGTTGATCCCGATTGCCGGACGTATCGGCGATCTGCATGGGCCAAAGCGCTTTTTCCTGGCCGGCATTTTTACCCTCGGTTTAGGATCTTTAATCTGTGGAGTTTCATTAAATCTTGAGCTGCTTTTTGCCGGGCGGGTAGTTCAAGCTTTAGGGGCGGCAATGCTGGTGCCCAATTCACTGTCAATTCTGCTGGCGCAAACAAGCGAAGATCAACGCGGCCGTGTACTTGGCATCTGGGCTAGCATCGGTGCATCAGGAGCGGTAATCGGGCCGGTGGTCTCCGGTTCGCTGGCCGATCTCTTATCGTGGAGGGGCGCTTTTTTAATAATTGCCTTCTTTTCGCTGATCATTGTCATCGCTGCCGGCCGCAAGATGTTGGCTAACGGGGAGTTGCAGAAAACAGCGAAGGAAGAAAAACCCGGCTTTGATCTGCTGGGCGCTTTAGTGTTGATGAGCGCTATAACTATTCTACTGCTTGGTATTACCCTATTACCAGACCTGGGGTGGGAAAGCAGTTGGATTCAGATCAGTG
>VGTO01000144.1 GCA_016874655.1 Bacillota bacterium
TGGTTGACCGATGAAAGGTTTATGCTGACCTATGGCGATGGGGTTTGCAATGTTAACCTTCAGAACCTGCTGCAGTTCCACAGAGAACATGGAAAACTGGTGACAGTGACAGCTGTACGCCCACCGGCCAGGTTTGGGAGTATCAGTTTTACCGAAGGAGATTTAATCAGTGAGTTTGTTGAGAAGCCGTTATCCGGTGCAGGCTGGATTAACGGCGGTTTTTTTGTTTGTGAACGGGATGCTCTTGATTACATTAAAGAAGATGTTCCCTGGGAAAGTGAGCCGCTCAGGCAAATTGCCGCCGATGGGCAGCTGGTGGCCTACCGCCATGATACTTTCTGGCAGTGTATGGATACCTACCGGGAATTAAAAATTTTGGAAAACTACTGGAAAAGCGGGGAAGCACCGTGGAAGATCTGGTGATCAACAAAAATGTCTTTTGGCGGGATCGGCCGGTGATGGTGACCGGCGGGGCCGGATTCCTCGGCAGTTGGCTGGTTAAGCGCCTTTACGAAGCCGGGGCTGAGGTAGTCTGCCCGCTTCGCGATCAAGTGCCACAGTCGGAGCTGATTAGAAGCGGCATGGCCAACAAAGTAAACCTGGTCGAGGGGGATAGTACCAATCAGGTTCTGCTGGAACGTGTCCTGGGTGAATATGAGGTTGACACCGTTTTTCACCTGGCGGCCCAGACAATTGTGCCGATCGCCAATCGTAACCCCGTTTCCACTTTCGATAGCAATATTAAGGGGACCTGGACGCTCCTGGAAGCCTGTCGCCGCAGTCCGCAGGTCAAACAAATTATTGTTGCCTCATCCGATAAGGCTTACGGGCAGCAGGAAAAGTTACCCTATAGCGAAGAGCTGCCACTTGAAGGAGCATTCCCTTACGATGTTAGCAAGGCCTGCAGCGATATGCTGGCTCGTAGCTATTTTGCGACCTATAAGCTGCCAGTTGTGATTACCCGCTGCGGCAATTTCTTTGGCGGCGGAGATCTAAACTGGAACCGGATTGTGCCGGGCACGATTCGCTCAATTTTACGTGGCCAGCAGCCGCTGATCCGTTCCGACGGCAAATTTATTCGCGACTATTTTTACATTGAAGACGGTGCCGCCGCCTATATGCTGCTGGCTGAGAAACTGGGCGACAATCCCGACCTGGCTGGTGAGGCCTTTAATTTTTCCAATGAAATTCAATTGACGGTGCTTGAAATAGTTGAGAAAATCTCGGTAATCATGTGTTCAAACCTCGAACCACAGATCTGTGGAGAGGCGACTGGGGAAATACGGCATCAGTATCTGAGTGCGGAAAAAGCACGAAAAATGCTTAGCTGGAAGCCGCTTTACGGTATCGATGAGGCCCTGAAGGAGACGGTTGACTGGTATGAAAGGTTCTTCAGGGATGCTCGTTAACATCCTCATTTCCACGATTGATGCCGGAATTTACCGTGTTGAAAATGTGCTGCTTCCCCCACGCCCGGATCTTAAATATATAGTATCGCACCAGGTTACCGATGAACAGTTTCGCATCATCCCGGAATCTTTGATGCGTAAGGATGTTTTAATTGGCCAGATAGAAGGCAGGGGGCTGTCGCGTAACCGTAACAACGCTTTCAATTTGGCAGACGGCGATATCGGAATCCTGGCCGACGATGATGTTCGTTACTATGCCACCTATATTGATCATGTTATAGCTGCTTATGCAGCTGACCGGGATTTGGGGGCAGCTTGTTTTAAAATTTCAACTCCCGAAGGCGAACCGGAATATAAGGATTATTATGCTGAATCATACCTACTCAACGATGAAAACCACCACTATATTTCCACAATCGAAATCACGGTGCGGCTTCAGGCACTTAGAGCCAATAAGCTTCGCTTTGATGAGCGATTCGGTTTGGGTAGCAAACTGAATAGTTTTGGCGAAGAAGCGGTATTTATTCACGACTGTATTAAAGCTGGTTTAAAGGTGAAGTACATACCTGAATATTTGGTTGAACATGGGTCGACTAGCACGATTAAGAGCACTATGCTTTACGCC
>VGTO01000145.1 GCA_016874655.1 Bacillota bacterium
GATCAACGATCCCGAAGCGGTAGAAATCAACTACCCTTATCATTCCCTGCCCGCCGTGCATCAGCTGATCAAGCTTACTGCAGTGGTGCGGGCTGATTTGCCGCAGATTAAGCTGCCGGCATTAATATTCGGGGCTAAGGATGACTGGGTTGTCGATCAGCGGGATCCCGGACTGTTTTTTGAGCAGATCGGCTCGGAGAAAAAAGAGCTGGTCTGGCTGGAACATTCGCAGCACGTGGCTCCGCTCGACTATGATAAGGATATTATATTTGAGAAGATCGTTTCGTTTGTCCGTTCATTCGACTAAAGAAAGATCAAAATCAGCGAAAACTTAGAGAGTGCTCCTGTTGCCGGTCTGGCCAGAGGAGCACTATTATTTCATAAATAAGTAAAAGCCAACTGTTTTACCTGGCGCAGGCTTTGAGGGTGCGGGAAATTACCAGGCGCTCAATTTCTGCTGTCCCTTCCCTAATCTGATAAATCTTTGCATCGCGAGTCCTTTTCCGACCGGGTAATCGCGCCTGTAGTCGTAATAGCCCAGGATTTGGATCTCATCACTGGTACTCTCCAGGGCAACATCTTCGGCATCGAGTTTGGCCATGCTGCTCTTAGCTCGTTGAAACGTCAATCCTGCATTGCCCATCCAAAAGGCTTTCCAGGCTAGGAGGCGAGTAGTTTCAGCCCCTGCTGTCACGGCGACCTTTTAAAAACCAACACCTTGAATTTTCTCAAAATATTTAATATATAAGCAGGAATTTCTTGAAGAACAGAGAAATCTGTTGATTATACCAGGTGGTATGTATTAGCACGCAAAAAATACTGATTAGTTTAAGAGTGGTTTCAAATGGGCGAAAGCATCTTTAAAAAACAATTCCGGGACCCTCACACCGCGGAAGAGAGGCGAAAACAACAGATATTGGAGACAGCGGCCCTGGTTTTTGCGCGTCTGGGCTATGCTGCTTCAATTGACCAGATCGCCGAAGAAATGGGCGTGACAAAGGGGCATATCTACTATTACTTTAGCAGCAAGCAGGAAATTCTTTTTCAGATCTTTCGCCAGGCGATGGATCTCTTTCTCGCTCAGATTTCAGCTGTTAACATTTTGGGATTGCCTCCGGATCAACGGTTAAAAGCGATCTTCAAGAAGCATATTAGCGCTATTTGCGAAAACCGGGCCATTATGACTGTTTTTATGGATTTAAGGCGTGACCTTTCACCTGAGCACTGGAGTGAAATCGCCAACAGCCGAAATGCATATGAAGAGCTGCTTCAGGAGTTGATTCGTGAGGGAGAGGCGAAAGGTTTCTTTGCCGTTGAACATGAAAAGGTGATCTCTTATTTGCTGCTGGGATCAATAAACTGGGTCTATGTTTGGTATCAGGAAAGCGGTGAGCACAGTGTTGAAACTCTGGCCGAGATGATGTCTGACTACCTGCTGCGCGGTTTGAAGAAGTGGCCAACTAACGGTTCGGCTCAAAGCTGCAGAGAGATCAGTGACATCAGAATCGGTGAAATAGCTACTTTCAGTAGAATTTTTACTGCCAACGATATTCAGGTTTTTACCGGTGTATCCGGTGGCTGCCATGCAGTTTGCGATGCCGGAAGGCTGGTGGTCCAAAACCAGTTGATCGCCGCATTAACCAGTCCGGTAGCTGATTTACTGATGCAGCATGTTGGCACTATGGTGCGGGAATCTGTTTTTACTGATGAGAATCCTGTATTTGAAGGCGATAGGGTTACCGTAAAAGCAGAAGTAGTCAGTATAGATGAGCAGCATAACACAGTAAGTATTAGTTTAAGGTGGACCAATCAAGATGATTTACCGGTAGCTTCAGGTCGGGCTGTGGTAGAGCATCCGGCTTAATCGGCAGTTTATAAGAATGATGATCAAGGAGGAAGATGACTTTTGAGTGAGCATCCCATTTTTAATGACGAGCACAGGGCAATCCGCAAGACGATCGGTGAATTTGTTTTGAAAGAGCTGACTCCTTTTGCTGAGGAGTGGGAAGAAGCGCAGGATTTTCCT
>VGTO01000146.1 GCA_016874655.1 Bacillota bacterium
AGAATTAAACGATCTTGAAAATCCCGTGCGCTACGAGTTTCCGCCGCCTTCAGCTTTCAGTCAGTTTTTTGAGTCTGGATACCGGATCTTAACGCAGCTGGAAAAAGGTTTTTTAGGGCCTGAACAACTGCTCTTAGAAACCCTGCGGGAAGGATTCCCACCTGCTATCCTGTATCAGGTCAGGTAATCAGCCCCATTTGTCTTTAACACGGGTAAATCCATGGTGGAGGAGGTAGCTTTAGTGTTCGATCAGCTCATAAACTGGCTATATGGAGTATTAACTAAGCCGGTTCAGACCTTAAATGAGATTGCCCGGGAAAAGCCGGCTAACGCAGCGTTTTTAATTTACCTGGGGATAACGATGCTCAGCGTCCTGAGCTCACTCTATAACCCGCAAGCGATGCAGGCTTTTGAGGATCTAATGCGGGAAACTGATATCGCTATACCTTTTTCGGTAATCATTGCCGCCTCCCTTTTAATGGCCATTATATCGATTTTTGTGGTGACCGGTGTTTTGCAACTGCTGGCTCGTCTTTTTAAGGGCAATGGCGGATACTGGAACCTTTTTTCAGCTTATGCTTTTGCCAACTTTCCACTGATTATTGGGCTTCCGATTACTTTTATCAGCGGTTTTCTGGGCACTGTGGGTAATATACTCTCAGGAGTGTTCAGTCTTGGTCTCTCCATCTGGGTTCTGGTGCTGCAGGTGATTGCCGTGCGCGAAAGCCACTCTTTGTCGACGGGCGCCAGTATCGGGGTTTACCTGTTGCAGTTGGCGATTCTGGTAGGGATTCCGCTGGCAATCGCCATTGTTCTTATGATTGCCTATCTGTCTTTCTAAAGATGCCGGAGACTACTCGTCCGGTAAGAAGAGGTCATCCAGCGGTTTTAAAATCTCAACAACCCAGTTGAAGCCGCCGCTGAGAGACGCCTTGTAGGCCAGGGGGGCCGATTCTTTAATCACCTTGTGGACGATGCGTCGGGCTGCTTCTTCGTCTCCCCTGAATATTGCCTCGCGGGCTTCGAAAAGGGACCGGTGGACTTTTTTCTTCAGGATTTTTTCTTCTCTCGCCCTGGTTATCTCTATTCCCTTATTATCCATGCTACTATATTTAACCTGTTCCAAATCCGGTTTGCTGTTGCAGTTGACCGGACTGATATAATTTTATCAGCTTCAGTTGTTGTAAACAACATAAAGGGAAGTGTAAACAATCACTGATCAGGAGCAGGGCAAAGACGAGCGTAAGTTGATTGCAGAGTTAAACAAAAAATACGCCGGTCAGGATGACTTTACGGCAGAAGAGCCACGGCAAAAAGTTTTTCGCCAGGCGGCCAGGCTTATTGCCCTGCTGCTGGCGTTAATTTTCTTCTTTACCGTAACCGGCCGCTGGATATCAGTTTTCAGTGGCCCCGCTTTTCATTTTTTAAAGGAATCCTGGGCGCTTTCTTCCGATCCCCTGGTCACTGAAGTGAGGGGGGCGGTTGTTCAGGTTTTTACTGAATCCGGAGCTGGTTCAACCCGGGGCAGCTTAAGAGGCAGTGGCTTTAATATTCACGAAGACGGTCTCGTGGTCACCAACCGCCACCTGGTTGAAAATGCTGCCCTGGTCAGGGTCTCATTTCCTGAGCATGGTTCGTTCATGGTATCAGAGTGGTTCATATCTGAGGTATCCGATCTGGCTTTGCTGGTGTTTGAGGGCGATGCTTTGCCTGCCGTTCCTTTGGCCGACAGCTCATTAATAGTGGGCGAGGAAGTGCTGGTGATTGGCAATCCCTTACAATTTGCCAGGATTGCCAACAGGGGGAAGGTGATCGCCTACCGTCAGGCTTACGGACGGGAGCTGCCCCACCTGGTAATCGAAGCGATGATTTACCCCGGAAGCAGCGGCAGCCCGGTTTTTAACGGGCGGGGCGAGGTTGGCGCGATTGTCTTCGCCACCCTGGCTGGTCAGGATCCGGATCAGGTTAAGGGGCTGGCGATCGATGTGGGCGAACTAAAAGCACTACTGGGTGCTT
>VGTO01000147.1 GCA_016874655.1 Bacillota bacterium
CTCAATTTGAAGAACTTGAAATGTTTGCCCGTTTCGGCACTCGCCTGGATGAAAAAACCCGCGCTACGATTGAACGCGGGCGTCGGGTGCGTAAAGTCCTCACCCAACCGGAGCTGAAGCCGCTGACTATACCGGAGCAAATTGCGGTTTTGCTCTCTGTTACAGAAGGTCTTTTCGACCCGGTGGAAGTGGAAGCGCTGCCGAAGCTGGAAAAAGAGGTGAAAGAGGCGGTTACAGCGGAGCTTAAAGTTATCTGTGAAAAAATCGAAAGCGGTGAACAGCTATCAGCTGATGATCAGGGCGCCATCCTTGAAATCGCCCGCCGGGTAGTAGACGACTACCTCTCTTCAATAAGTTAACAAGTTGGTACGCAGCGTACTGCTTATTAACTTATTGTAGGCAGCATAGTGTCGTAGGAGGTTTTAGATGAGTTCGACCCTGGAGACTCTGCAAAAGCAGATTGCCAACGGTGAGGATCTTTCATCGATTGTGAGGACGATGAAAGCGCTGGCGGCTACCAGTGTGCGACAGTATGAAAAAGCAGCAGAATCGCTCGATGATTACTACCATACCGTTGAGCTGGGTCTGTCGGTGGTGCTTTCCAGCGAATTCGAAATTCCGGCTGGCCGTAAATCTAATCGGCTCAAACGGGAAATAAAAGTTGTTTTTGGATCAGATCACGGCTTAGCCGGCAGATTTAATGAACAGATCGTTAACTATACCCTGGTAGATGCTGAACAATCTGGCTCGTTAATGCTGGCCATTGGCGAGCAGGTTATCAACCGCCTGCAGGCAGCCGGCATCACTCCGACCAGGGAGCTGCATGTGCCTGGTTCGATCAGTGCCATAACGCCTTTTGTACAGAGCCTGCTTGAAGAGATTGAAAAGTTGCGCTTAGCAGAAGACGTCGAGAAAGTAGTGCTTTATTTTAATCGTCCCCGTACTGCCAGCTTTAGCCCCGTAGCGGAAACGATGCTACCGGTTGACCTGGATAATTTACGTGAAACAAGGTTAAAGTGGCAGTCGCGCTCGCTGCCGACCTTTACGATGCCCACCGACAAGCTGCTCTCTGCGTTGTTGCGCCAGTACTTTATCGTCTCGCTTTTTCGTGCCTGTGCTCTATCGCTGGCGGCCGAAAACACCAGCCGCCTGGCGGCGATGCAGGCGGCCGAGAAAAATATCAATGAACGGCTTGATCAACTAAAAGTGGCTTACCAGCATGAGCGGCAGGCAGCGATCACCGAGGAACTGCTCGACATTATTTCCGGCTTCCGCGCCGTTCGCGCCGCTCAGACGATCTAATTCGACGTTCTTCCGCCCCGATTTATTTTCCACTTGTTATAGTACTATCAGCTGCAAGGTTTACACTATCTCTAAACCTCAATATTGCCAGGTAAGCTCCGGCAGCGATGCCTGGCAGGCAGGCGGCTGCGCCCAGCAGGCAGGTTTCCCGAAAGCCGGGAATCGGCCCGCTTAAACCGGCAAAGGTTTCAGGGATCAAGGCATAAAGGATGATCCCCCCAAGGGTCGTGCCCGCAGCTGCCCCGGTAAAGCGAACCATATTATGCACGCCCGAAGCAATGCCGTTTTCTCTGCTGCTGACAGTGGAAAGCACCGAATGCAGGGCCGGTGTGGAGGTCAGGGCAAACCCGAGGCCGTTTAAGGCCAGACCGGCCGCTATGTATGGGTAAACCATATCAACGGAGATCAGCGAAAGCATTACCAGCGAGATTAAGCGCAGCGTCATTCCGCCTACAATTGGCAAGCCGGGGCCAAAACGATCCGACAGGCGTCCGCCAAGAGGCGAAAAGAGAGTTACGGTTACAGCAGCCGGGGTCAGGAACAGCGCTGTGTAGACCGCCCCATAACCCTGGACTACGTTAAAGTAGATCGGCATGATAAAGAGGGTTCCTGAGGCCACGAAGTGTTCCAGAAAACCAGCAATCAATCCCAAAGAAAACTGAGGTTTTCGCATCAGGATCGGACTTAAAAGTGGATCTTTTACC
>VGTO01000148.1 GCA_016874655.1 Bacillota bacterium
CGCTCGGTGAAGTTCAGGTGGAATTGGCTTATCAGGATCGCAAGATTACCGGACGTGGAACCAGCACTGACATTATCGAGGCCAGTGTTAAAGCTTACCTGAACGGCCTTAATAAGCTACTGCGCCTGAACGGCGAAAGATAATTTGTAGTTATTACCCCCTCACCCCCACCCTTGTACAATAGAGTCGTACAGGGTGGTTTAAATGTCAAGCACGATCTTTGAAAACCACATAGGAATATCGGTTAATACTGGCTAACTATTCTCGTAGGCAGGGGGCTTCGACCACTAGCCCTGGGAAGCAAAGCTGTCTCGAGGGTAGAGAATGAAGCCCCTCCCATACGAGTGGACTCGAATGAGCACGTTGTTGATACAGCTTGCTGTATGCTACGAGTTATGCGCAAGGTTGAGTTTCGTATGGGTTAGCGGGCACCCTGCCGAATTAAACCAACAGGGGGTAGGGAGCTATGTTTTACTGTGGTATCGACATCGCTAAACACCGCCACGAGTTATGTCTGCTGGAGCAAGACGGTACCCAGATTTTAAGCATGCACTTTGACAACAGCCAAAAAGGTTTAAGCAAGCTACTTGACGCTTTAAGCACTTTTGAGGTTAAACCTGATAATATCCTGTTCTGCCTGGAGGCTACCGGTCATTACTGGCTCGCCCTATACTGTCATCTTCAGGAGCTTAGCTTTGAGGTGCGGGTTATTAACCCTCTGCAATCCGATGCCTTACGCAATCTTTACATGCGTAAAGCGAAGACTGACAAAAAGGATGCTTTCATTTTAGCAGACCTGATCAGGATCGGTCGGGCGCCTGTTACTAAGCTGGCAACTGAAAAATTTTTGAAACTGCAGACTTTGTCAAGATTGCGCCTTGAGTTTGTCCATCAAATCGGCGGGTTGAAAAGCAGGGTCCTGGGAATCTTGGATCGCATTTTTCCAGAATATCCGGAGTGTTTCTCTGATGTTTTTATCCGTACCTCCAGGGAACTGCTCAAAGAATACCCAGAACCGGAGTTATTGGCCGAAGCAGACCTTTCAGAGTTAACTGCTTTCTTAAAGCAGCATTCTAAGGGCAGGCTAGACCGGCAACGAGCGGAGCAGATTCAGGATTTAGCCCGCGGTACTTTCGGTATCCGTCTGGCTCTCGATGCTTTCACTTTAGAACTGAAGCTCTTAGTTGAGCAGATCGAGTTCATCGAAGAGCAGGTCAACATCCTTGAAGAAGCTCTTTTCCAAGTCTTGGAGGAGTTCAGGACAAATCCTGAACAACCTTATCGCCATGTATTAGAGACCATTCCCGGGATCGGTCCTGTCCTCGCTGCGGCAATTATCGGTGAAGTTGGCGATATCTCCCGGTTCCCTAATGCTAAGGCTTTGGTTGCTTATGCCGGACTTGATGCAACTGTTAGAGCATCCGGGCAGTTTGAAGGAACCAGAAACCGAATGTCTAAAAGGGGCTCCCCCGTTTTGCGCAATAGCCTCTGGATGGCCGCTGTCACCGCCCGGCGTTTTAACCCGGAACTAAAAGCTTACTATGAAGCAAAAAAAACTGAGGGCAAGCATTCAGGTGTAGCTACCGGAGCGGTGGCCAGGCGAATGGTACACTTGATTTACTCCATCTGGAAGGATAATCGGCCGTTTGAACCCGATTACAAATGGTCTCCTCCCGGTAGTGATTGTTAGCCAGAATCCTATGTGATTATCAAAGAACAAAATATTTTTACTTGACTTTTCATAGCACGTCTCTCCCGCCAGGGGCGAGGGAGTTATTAGGCATAAACTATTTTAGTGTGATAATTTGCCCATGATTTGCAATCTAAATAAGCATTCGCAAAGATGCTGCCACCGAATACATACGCGAACATAAAGCGATAATAAGTGAAAATTACCAGAAAAGGCAAACAATAGTTTGCCTCCCATCTGCCCTTGTGATATAATATCAAAACAAAAAATGAACAGGAGGTGATGGCATGGAACCAC
>VGTO01000149.1 GCA_016874655.1 Bacillota bacterium
GAAAAAGTTCCTGTTCGCTAAACGGCCCACTTTGTACCCCATTCCTGTAGAGATGCCAGTCCATCATCATCGCTCTCCTTGATTAGTATAAAAACCTTCCCGGCACCAGGCCACTTCCGCAAGCGCCTCCCAACCAGATTATATCAATAAAACCGAAATTTTAATTATGTCTCAGTCATTTATAACCCCATTTTCTTCAGACGAGGCTCCAGACCATTTAGTCGGCCAACCGCTCCCAGATAAATGCTCTCCGCTGAATAACTCCTGTTTTTAGCTTGACCGGCGGCTATTTAAAATGGTTCCTGGCCCGGTTATTATTAATAAAGTAGCCCCAGGCTTCAGTGATCGCCCGCTGGGCGGCAAAGGAGGTAATGTCGGCGTGATCGAGCGGCGGTGCGACCTCGACCAGATCGAAGCCGATGATCGGCAGAACAGCAAAATGTTTAAGGAAGGCCAGCAGTTCCCGGGTTGAAAAACCACCCGGTTTAGGCGTCCCGGTTCCGGGCGCGAAGGCCGGATCTAAAAAGTCGATATCGATGGTCAGGTATACCGCTTCGCAGTTCTGAAGACTGCTGACTACCCGGGCTGCGGCCGATGGCAGCCCCTTTTCGTAAATCTCCATTGCCTTAATCAGGTTAGCCGGTTGATCTTTCAAAAAGTTGCTTTCCTGGGTTTCGAAAGAACGAATCCCCACAAACCAAACCTGTTCGAAGGGAAGAAGGCCCCCTTCAAAAATCCGACGGTGGGTGCAGCCGTGCGACAGGCGGTTACCTTCAAGCTCAAAACAGAGGTCAAGATGAGCGTCGAGGTGGATTACCCCTAAGCCGCTGCCCCATTTCTTTGCGGCCGCCCGCAAAAGGGGGATCGACACGGAATGGTCACCGCCGATAAACGTTGGAAAGGTGCAGTCGAACAGTTCGGCCGCTTTTTTCTCGATTACTTCAAAATAAGCTTCCTGACTCAACCCTGAAGGTAAAAGATTGCCCAGGTCGAGGACCTTAAGATGCTCGAGCGAAGCGCCATCCTCGGTGGTTGGCGCGATGTGGTTTGATATGCTCCTAATCCGGTCGGGCGCTTCCGCCGCCCCCTTGCGGTATGATGCCGCCCCGTCAAAGGGCAGACCCAATACCGCCACATCAGTCTGCTTCAGTGTAAGGGCGGAGTTATGGAGGCTATTCCACATTGTCTAATCATCTCCCAAGAAATACTGTTCCTGCTTTTCTGCTACATTTACCGGAGGCTCCGCCGAATCGAGCTTAACCTTAAGCGCTGTCTGCAGAGTTTTAGAAAAGTTAAAACCAGCATTTTCTGCCAGGTCGTTGAGCCATTTCGGCAGGGTGACTGTTTTCCTGACGTACTGAAGATCCATGCCAGCCCGGACCACAGGCATATTGACTGCAACCAGTGTAACGAATGCTCCAGGCTGATCTACCTCTATCTTTGCCGGATCGGAAGCAGGGGGAACTGGTTCATCATCCTCTTCAAGTCCAAAGATAGTCAACTCCAGCAACTCTTTTGCCATAACTAAGGCTCGATCGACCGTATCGCCCTGAGTCGCGACATCAAGATCAGGGAAAACAACACAATAGTCAAGCCCTTCCTGCTCCGGAGGATAAAAAACAGCCGGGAATATATAACGGTCAGCCATCACCTAACACCTCGCCTGCCATCTATTATTTCAATCACCATTGCCACCCTGCCTGCCGGTAAATACTTCTCAGGGTATTCCCGTATATTGTATCTTTGGGATGCTGCACAGTAACAACTCCCTTTTTCTCATCATTTTTAAACTGATAATGCGAACCTTTTACTCGAGCCAGATACCAACCTTCCCCAGCCAGACGCTTGATAATCTCTTTTGATGACTCGTGGCGCATTCTGACTGTCCTTTCCCTTATAACCAGATTATACTACCTATAACAC
>VGTO01000150.1 GCA_016874655.1 Bacillota bacterium
GAGGGTTTTACGCCTTCGTCAACCAGCTTCTGGGTTAACTCACCGGCCTTCGCCGCGTTACACTCAATTATGGCTCCCGCCAATGCTTCAAAATCTGCCATTTAAAAAACCTCCTTAAGCTTTACTCAAATCTAAAGAGTAGTCCTTTATTTCTTTTTCTTGTTTGCTTCGCGATCTTCGGCCTTCTTGATAATCTCGTCAATTTTCTGTAAGACATCAGCCGGAAGTGCCGGTACTTCGTGGGTTTTCAAAATATCGCGCATCTTCTGCGCTACCCGGTCGCCCATCGTGGAAGAGTTAGTTGAGTTTTTCCACTCATCGTAGCGCATCCGGTTAATAGTGCTCGGGAACCAGGTTTCTGTTTTAAAGTGCTTCATGGTATGGGGATCGGCCAGGTGGTGACCACCGGGGCCTACCCGGTCAATAACTTCAACGGCAAGAGTCTCATCATCAACCTTCATCCCGCGCATAAAACGCTTGACCATACCGATAATCTCATCGCACATGACCAGTTGGTATAAAGAACCCTGAGAGCCGGAACCGGTATAGCCAACGTCATGAACGAGATTGGCGCCTGACTGGGCGGCCATTAAAATACTGATCGTCGCTTCACCGGCCGCCTGACCATCTAAGGTATGAGAGTCGGTGCATCCGGCTGTCCCGAAAACCGGGAGGTTCATGTAATGGGCCACTTCAGCAACCCCAGCCTGCATAATATGGAACTCGGGGCTGCCGTAACTGAAAACGGTGGTCTTCATGTCCATAATGGCGTATACGCCCCCCATGATAATCGGTGAGCCTTCGCGAACCAGCTGCGAAACAACAATGCCGACCAGGCTCTCAGCAACGCCCAGGGCGATGGTTCCGGCCATTGTTGCCGGTGTGGTGCCACCAAGCATGACACAGGGAGTGTATACTATGGGCACCCTGTTTTTAGCAGCAAATACCGCTTTAGCAATAGCCTCTCTTGAATGAACCAATGGCGAACTGGGTTCAGAGTAGAGGCAAATAAAAGGCCTCTTCTGTAAATTTTCCAATCCGCCGACGACTGCTGAGGCAATATCGATGATATCCTGGTATTGCTCAATATCAAACCCCCAGTGCACAATCGGCTTGCGGCAGTTGGTAACCAGGGATTTAAAAGCATAAACATCAGCCAGGGTTTCAGTTACCCCGGTTGGGGTGCCTAAATCCATTGTAAAATCGATATTGGGGAGGGCATCGCAAACTTTTCCGGCATTTTCACTGTCACTTAAAACCGGTCTTCTTCTTTCACCGGTTTCCGGATCACGATGGTAAGTGTTGGTTGGCCCGGGGCCATAATAGGTGTTACGCCCTTCCAAGACCATACTCCGCTTTCCTTCCCTGTTGTACAAGAGAATCCGCGACGGAGCGGCAGCAACTGCCCATTCGGTGATGCCGGCCGGGATGCGAACCCGCTCACCTTCGACCCAACACCCCGCTTTCTTAAAAAGTTCGAGCGATTCCTGATCGTGAACTACCGCTCCCGTTCTTTCCAGAATCTCGAGAGCAGCCTGATAAATAGCTCTCTGCTGCGATTCGGTCAGCATCCGAAACATCGGGGTACCGTTGACTTTATAACGTGCCCTTACGCATTTATCCACAAATTATAACTCCTTTCTTAACATGGTTTAAGGTCAGTCTTAGTTAGCCGGCCAGCTTCTGGGCCAAATCCTTAGCCGAAGCCGCATCTGGTGCCCAGCCGTCCGCCCCAATCTCATCGGCAAAGTCCTGCGTTAC
>VGTO01000151.1 GCA_016874655.1 Bacillota bacterium
GTTTGGCGGGTTTTTCATTTTTATTGCCCGCATTGAACCGGGTTACATTTTTAGCCCATTAATCTTTGGCAAACTGGCCGCCGCAGCTGTGGGTTTGCTGTTTATTTTTAGTAAGCGGCTACCGCTACCTAACCCGATTAAACATCCAATAGCTGTTTTTTCCGGTATCCTGGATATTTTCGCTAATGTATTGTACCTGGTTTCCACGTCGCTGACCCGGGTGGATATTGCAGCGGTTTTGGTATGCACTTATCCGGCTGCCACGGTTATATTGGCGATGCTCATTTTCAAAGAGAAAATAAGCCGTTCTCAGGCTTTTGGCGTGCTGGTTTGTGTCATAGCCGTCGCCATGATTATTATCTAACCCACTTTTTACCGGTGGCCAGTTCCACGCATTTGTAGGCTCCGTCGTAGATGCCGATACTTTTATTTTTGACGATCTGATCGCAATATAGGGTAAGCAGGTCATCCTCCGACGATAATACGTCAATCGCCTGCAGTGTTTGCGCTATTGTGCGCGCTTCTACCGTGCCGTCGCCCAGCTCTGCGCCGCGGATTGCCCCCCACATTTCATGGCCGCCGACGCGCTCGTTAAAGATTTTAGGAATCGGATAGAAGGCAAGTTCACTGGGTTTGGTGATCATCACATCCACAACACGCATCAGGTAGTTGGTGGCATAAACGGCATGAAAAGTATTATCATGCAGAAACAGGTGCAAGCCTTTTGCAGTGTCGGTCCGAATCTGGTCGGCAAAGGCCTTTGTCTCTTCCCAGGTGAAATGAGTTTCAATCAGATCCTTATAAGATCCTAGTTCAGACTCCAGCCAGTCCCAGTTGGCTTTGTGGTCGCCTAAGTTAACGAAGAGGGTGATCGCATCTTTTTTAATCAGGGGTAGGCAGTGCTCGATAACAGCTTTAAAAAGTTCTTTCTGGGCACCGGCGCCACCCATGGTAAGCATTAAGCGGCGCGGTTCTTTAGCTTTCATGCGTCGCAGACGGGCAGCGCAGTCTATTTCGATATTTTCAACCAGCTCATGGTCAACGTGGTGGCCGGTGTAGAAGAGGGCCTTTTCGGGCAGCGACTTTAAGATACGGCCCTGATCATCAAACCCGCGCATGACCTTAAACCCGTAGTAGCCTGAAGGCGACTGGACCCCGTGTTTTGCCCCTTCGGTCAGCTGAAAGGACATCGGCCAGTTGTCGAACATCATATCCACGACGTTGGCCATCCCACCGGCAACCGCACCCATGCAGTTCCACATATGTGATGTAAGGATAGGCAGATCAGGCGGCAGAGCGGCGTGGAGGTTGGCAAAAAGCTCGCTCATCTTATAATCTTTGATGTTGGTTTTGAGGAACCGCCAGGGCCAGCCGACGATCCACCAGTTTAGAAACTGCCAGAGACCGGGTAGGGTTTTTTCACCGGTGGTTACCGATTCCCAGATCTGGTGGTTAAAGAGGGCGCTCTGTTGTGAGAGGCGGGAGAAGCGGCTGTACCAAGTATTACACCAGTTGATTACATCGCTGGTAATCCCGGGAATGGCCAGTAAGTCAAGCCAGTAGGGGGTAAAGCCCATCGCCCGTGCGCAGGACATCCCGGCCATGGCGATGCGGTAATGGCCAAAGCCCATGCGGATCGTGCTGATGATTACCGCGTTTTCCGGGGTGAGCGGCTGACCGTGATCACCGCGCACAATATCTTTAACGCCGAAAAGTGGTCCTAAGTAGGGA
>VGTO01000152.1 GCA_016874655.1 Bacillota bacterium
AAACTATTTCTCTGTAAGTGGCAATAATGCCATCAAATATCTTCTGCTGCGGATCAGCCCCGCAAACCAAAAGATAGCTTTCTTTGATCTTCAGGGAACGTTTGCTGTTATCACGCAGATAGGCATAAAGCCTTTCAATTGCCGCCTTGATCGGCGCTGAAAAAGTAAACCAGTAAAGGGGCGTACATAATACAAGAACATCGGCCCCTTCCAACAGAGGGGCCAGCTGGTCGAAGTCGTCACGGTGGACACAGGGCTGATCTTTCGACCAGCATTTTTTACATCCTTTGCAGCCACCGATCTTTTTGGCGGCAGTTTCAAATTTGATCACCTCGTGACCAGCAGAAAGAGCGCCCCTGATAAAGGCTTCCGCCATCCGGTCACTGTTACCATTTTTCCGCGGGCTGCCGGTTAAAACCAGCACGTTTTTCTTGATCACCAATACTCCCTCCTTAATCGGCCAATATGTCGCCAGGAATACAAAAATACGGTCCTACAAATAATGCCTCCGCAGCTTTTAAACTAGTGAAGGCATCTTCCGGTCTTTTTATCAGTTTGTTGGCGGTCAAATTAATAAAGCTGTAAATATATTGGAGCGGGTGATGGGAATCGAACCCACGTATCTAGCTTGGAAGGCTAGGGCTCTACCATTGAGCTACACCCGCTCTTTCACGGAAACCATCCAACAAATATTACTCCAGGCTCCGCAAATATAATATAAACGTTTCTTTAATTCATTGCAAGTTTTTTACGCTATGATGCAGGAATAAGAAGGCTATTTGTCGAAATTGACTAAATTAATTTAACATATTGGAGGTTATCTGATGCGTATAAAATGGCTTTGGATAATATTAATTATAATCTTAGTGCTCCTCCTTGCCGCCGGGGGTGTTGCCTACTGGATCACCCGTGGCGGTCTTCCAAAAACCAGCGGCACAATTTCAAGCGGTGTTGCGGAGCCAGTTGAGATCTATCGCGATGAATACGGTGTTCCCCATATTATCGCCACTTCGATGGAAGATCTCGTTTTCGCCCAGGGTTATGCCCAGGCCCAGGACAGGCTGTGGCAGATGGATATGAGCCGCCGCGGTGTGAGTGGCAGACTTTCCGAAATACTCGGCGCTGATTTTCTGGAAACCGATTATTTTACCCTTACCGTTGGGTTTTTACGCGCTGCCGAAAAGAATTACCGCCTGTCAAGCCCTGAAACAAAAAAACTACTTGAAGCTTATGCGGCTGGGGTGAATGCCTATATCGACGACAACACCAAGCGCTTATCACCGGAGTTTACTTTGCTCGGCTACAAGCCCGAACCCTGGACCCCCCTGGACAGCCTGGCCATCGGCGTTTACATGTCCTGGTATTTGGGCGGCAATATGCAGAGCGAACTGTTCCACGCCGCCCTGGTCGAAGAGGTAGGAGCTGAACTGGCGGCAGAGCTGTTTCCTGACTATCCTGA
Source organism: Bacillota bacterium (assembly GCA_016874655.1). Lineage (GTDB taxonomy): Bacteria > Bacillota > Dethiobacteria > DTU022 > DTU022 > UBA993. The sequence continues at coordinate 1,460 of VGTO01000152.1, forward strand.
ATACGGTCCGATCATCGCTCCCACATTTAATAACGCCCTACCGCTTGATGAAGATGATGTTTCCAAGCTACTTGATCTGTCGCGCATCGCCGAGCTAAATGGCAAAACCAGGTTTGTACCCGGACTGGGTTCCAACAACTGGGTGATCAGCGGGGAACTAACGGAAGGACGTGGTGCAATCCTGGCCAATGATATGCATTTAGGTATGGGCCTGCCCTCAATCTGGCACAACATTCACCTGAT